>NZ_BAABKC010000020.1:0-59886 GCF_039543625.1 Streptomyces similanensis
TCACCGGCCTCTACCTCCTGCTCACCTCCCGCGGAAGGAAGACAGCCGATGCCTGACACCCCCACCACCCTCACCGCCCGGCGCCCGGCCCGCTCACCGATGGCCCCGCCCCGCTCCTTCCACTGGTCACGCCGCGTCTTCCTCACCCTGCTGACCGCCTTCGTCCTCCTGCCCGTCTACGTGATGGTCTCCAGCTCCCTCAAACCCTTGCAGGACGTCTCGGGCAAGTTCCGCTGGCTGCCCAGCGGCCTGACCATCCGCCCCTACATCGACATCTGGTCCACCATCCCCCTGGCCCGGTACTTCACCAACTCCCTCATCGTCGCCGGCGCCGCCACCGCCGGATCCGTGGTCATCGCGGTGTTCGCCGCCTACGCCGTCAGCCGCTACTCCTTCCGCGGCAGACGCGTCTTCACCGTCACCGTCCTGTCCACCCAGATGTTCCCCGGCATCCTCTTCCTCCTCCCGCTGTTCCTCCTCTACGTCAACATCGGCAACACCACCGGCATCGCCCTGTTCGGCTCCCGCGGCGGACTGATCCTCACCTACCTCACCTTCACGCTGCCGTTCTCGATCTGGATGCTGATCGGCTACTTCGACTCCGTCCCCAAGGACCTGGACGAAGCGGCCCTGGTCGACGGCTGCGGCCCGCTGGGCGCCCTGTTCCGCGTCGTGGTCCCCGCCGCGATCCCCGGCATCGTCGCGGTCGCCGTGTACGCCTTCATGACCGCCTGGGGCGAAGTGCTGTTCGCCTCCGTCATGACCAACGACACCACCCGCACCCTCGCCGTCGGACTCCAGGGCTACTCCACCCTCAACGACGTGTACTGGAACCAGATCATGGCCGCCTCCCTCGTCGTCAGCGTCCCCGTCGTCGCCGGCTTCCTCCTCCTCCAGCGCTACCTCGTCGCCGGGCTGACGGCAGGCGCCGTCAAGTGACCGCCCGCCCCGATCCCGAAGGGACCTCCGTGACCATCGACCTCGCCGCGCTCCCGCACGACTTCCTGTGGGGCAGCGCCACTTCGGCCTACCAGATCGAGGGGGCCGTCGCCGGGGACGGGCGTTCACCGTCCATCTGGGACACCTTCTCGCACACCCCGGGCAAGATCGACGGCGACGACCACGGCGACACCGCCTGCGACCACTATCACCGGTGGCGCGAGGACATCGGTCTGATGCGGCAACTGGGCCTCAACGCCTACCGGTTGTCGATCGCGTGGCCGCGCGTGCTGTCGCACGGCGACGGCCCGGTGAACCCCAAGGGCCTCGCCTTCTACGACGAGTTGATCGACGGCCTGCTGGAGGCGGGCATCACCCCGTCCGTCACCCTCTACCACTGGGACCTCCCGCAGGCCCTCCAGGACCGCGGCGGCTGGCCCGAGCGGGACACCGCCGAGCACTTCGCCGACTACGCCGCGGTCGTCGCCGACCGCCTCGGCGACCGGGTCACCCACTGGACCACCCTCAACGAGCCCTCCTGCTCGGCCTGGATCGGGCACCTGGAGGGCAAGATGGCCCCCGGCCTGACCGACCTCACGGCCGCCGTCCGCGCCTCCTACCACCTGCTGCTCGGCCACGGCCTGGCCACCCGGGCGATCCGCGCCGCGGCTCCGGGCGCCCGGATCGGCATCGTCAACAACCTCTCCACCGTCTTCCCCGCCACCGACCGCCCGGAGGACGTCGCCGCGGCCCACCGCCACGACGGCCACGTCAACCGCTGGTGGCTGGACCCGGTCCACGGCCGAGGCTTCCCCGCCGACATGCGCGAGATCTACGGCGTCGAACTCCCCGAACGGGACGGCGACGCCGAGACCATCGCCGCCCCGCTGGACTGGCTGGGCCTGAACTACTACTTCCCGGCCCACATCGCCGACGACCCCACCGGCCCCGCGCCGCACGCGCGCTCCGTGCGCCGCCCGGACGTGCCGCGCACCGGCATGGACTGGGAGATCGACCCGAGCGGCATCGAGACCCTGCTGCTGCGCCTCACCGATGAGTACCGCGCCCGCAAGCTCTACGTCACCGAGAACGGCTCCGCCTTCCCCGACACCGTCGGCCCCGACGGCACGGTCGAGGACCCCGAGCGCCAGGACTACCTGGTCCGGCACCTGGCGGCCTGCGCCTCCGCCACCCGCCAGGGCGCCCCGCTGGCGGGCTACTTCGCCTGGTCGCTGCTGGACAACTTCGAGTGGGCCTACGGCTACGACAAGCGCTTCGGCCTCGTCCACGTCGACTACGCCACCCAGCAGCGGACCGTCAAGGGCAGCGGACACCGGTACGCGGGGATCGTGCGCGCGCACCGGGCGGGGGAGCGGAAGGCGGCGTAGCACCCGCCGCCGCCACGAGACGCCGGTGGGCGCGAGCGCGGGAGGCCCGCGTCCACCGGTGAACGGCCCGGCCGTCAGCCGTCCTTGCGGGCCACCCCGCCGTAGATGCCGATGGGCGGGGCGTCCTGCTCCAGGGGCTCGTCGGGACGCCAGTCGGTGACCTTGACCAGACCGGGGTCGAGCAGGGTGAAGTCGCCGAAGAAGTCCAGGATCCGGTCGTGCGGACGCAGGTTCAGGGTGGCGGTGGCGTTCTTGTAGACGGCCGCCGCGTCCTCGCGCCGGTCGTCGTGGACGTCGCCCGTGGCGTGCGAGAGGACGAGGTAGGAACCGGCGGGCAGCGCGTCGCGGAGGGTGGCGACGACGCCGGCCGGGTCGTCCGCCTCGGAGAGGAAGTGCACGACGGCCACCAGCAGCAGCGCCACCGGCCGGCCGAAGTCGACGAGCCGCCGCACCTCGGGGTGGCCGAGGATCGCGTGCGGGTCGCGCAGGTCGCCCAGGACGACGGAGGTGCCGCCGGCGCCGTCCAGCAGGGCCATCGAGTGGGTGCTGACGATCGGGTCGTTGTCGACGTAGGCGATGCGGGTGTCGGGGGCGACGGCCTGCGCGATCTGGTGCACGTTCGGCTCGGTGGGCAGGCCCGTGCCCACGTCCAGGATCTGCCGGACGCCGCCCTCGGCGACGACGTGCCGGACGGCGCGGTGCAGGAAGCGCCGGTTGGCGAGGACCCCGGCCCGCACCTCCGGGGCCGCCTTCATGAACCGCTCGGCGGCCCGCTGGTCGACCTCGTAGTTGTCCTTGCCGCCCAGGAAGTAGTCGTACATCCGGGCCGGGTGCGGCTTGCTGGTGTCGATCTCGTACAGCTCGTACTGGGAGACGGCGCCGCTGTCGCCGCTGCTGAGGGAGGTCATGGATGCCTGGGCTCCGTCCTGGACTCGCACCCCGGTGATTGCCTGTCGGACCGTCATCCTGGCATGCCCGCGGCACGGCCGGGACGGAGATCACGAGAGATCGGCTACGGGCTGCCGCCGGTTCCGCCGGGCTCCGGTTTCACTCGATCGGATGGGCTCGGGCGGAGCGGGCACGGGCGGCGGGAGCGGCTCGTTCGACGGGGTGACGGGACGTTCCCGGCATCGTCGGACATCGGGCAGCGAGGGAGACACGGCATGGGACTGTATGTGCACCACAACGAGGACGGCACGATCACCGGTCGCAACGAGGACACGGGCTTCGCCGTGACCCTCGCCGACGAGGAAGAGGTCAAGCGGCGGTTGTGCGAGGACGCGGGCTGGGAGTACACGCCGCCGCCCCCGCCGTCCGTGCCGCCGGGCTTCCACCGCTTCACGCTCGTGGACGAGTCGTCCGGGTCCGACGGCTTCGAGGACGAGCGCTGGGCGGGGGTGCGGGAGCGGCCGCCGCGGGGCTGCACTCCGGCGGACCGGGACGGCTTCGCCTTCGCCCTGGAGTGCGAGCGGCCGGGGAAGTCGCTGCTGGACGCCGTCGCGGACACCGTCGCCGAGATCCGCCGCGACCACGGCGTGGTGATGAACAGCCTCGGCGTCGAGCAGCCGCAGGAACGGCTCGACCGCGACCGGGACGGCCACGCGGGGCGGACCGTGGCCCACCTCCTGCTCATGACGGCACACCGTGCCGCGCTGTTGGGATACGGCCGCAAGGACCTGGTCCGGCTGCTGGACGCGACGGGAGTGCGGTAGCGGCGAGGACGGGCGACGACCCGACCCCGGCCCCGGCCCCGGCCCCGGCGGCGGCCGCCCCCCACCGGTCCGTCCCCCGCTGGGGCGCTCGTCGCCGGTCCGCTCGCCGCCGCAGCCACCGCACGTCCCGCCCGAACGACCACACCAGCAGGGTCAGCGCCAGCAGTACGACTCCCAGGTTCGCCGGGCGGGGAAGGAGGTGTGCGTCCGCCAGCAGCAGAAGGACGCCCTGGAAGGCGGCCACCGTCTTGCGGGCGGTGCTCGGCGGCAACGGTGCGTCGAGCCAGGGCAGGAGACGGGCGGCGGCGACGAAGGCGTAGCGCATGCCGCCGATCAGCAGCACCCACGCGCCGAGGTCCCTGGACACATGGACGCTGAGCACCAGGATGAGGAACGCGTCGACCTCCATGTCGAAGCGGGCGCCCAGCGCCGTGGCGGTGCCGGTGCGGCGCGCCACCCTGCCGTCCACGCCGTCCAGGATCAGCGCCACCGCGGTCAGACCGACCAGCGGTGCCAGGGGAGGTGAGCTTACGAAGGAGTCCGCGACCAGCGCCGTCACCGCGCCGACGAGGACGGTCCGCCCCAGCGTCACCCGGTTCGCCGGGCCGAACGAGACGAGCCGGGAGCGCAGCACCGCCCTGGAGAGCACCGCCCAGGTGGCGATCGCGAAGACGAGGCCGGTCACCCAGCCCGCGGGGCCCATGCCGATCGCCGTGCCGAGCAGGGCCAGCAGCAGGATCTGCGCTCCCGCTCCCACCGCGGTCTCCTGCTGGACCGGCCTCGCCTCGTACGTGTTGTTCAGGGCCACCGCACACCCTCCGACGGAGTGACAGAGTCGATCTACGCCGCGTACGTTGTGCGCGGCCTGTGCATCCGTCGGTACGTGGACCACTTCCCGATCGTTCAGGAGGACGCTCGATGAACCGTTCCGCCCGCGCCTTCTGGCTGGCCTCGCCCGGCCGGGGCGAGATACGTGACGAGCGCCTGCCCGAGCCCGGCGCGGACGAGGTCGTCGTCCGCACGCTCTACTCCGGGGTCAGCCGGGGGACCGAGACACTGGTGTTCCGCGGCGGGGTGCCCGTCAGCCAGCACGAGGCGATGCGGGCGCCGTTCCAGGAGGGCGACTTCCCGGGACCGGTGAAGTACGGCTACCTCAACGTGGGCGTGGTGGAGCAGGGGTCGCCGGAGCTGGCCGGGCGCACCGTCTTCTGCCTGTACCCGCACCAGAGCCGCTACGTCGTGCCGGCGAGCGCCGTGGCCGTGGTGCCCGAGCGGGTCCCCGCCGGACGGGCGGTCCTCGCGGGTACCGTGGAGACCGCGGTGAACGCGCTGTGGGACGCCGCGCCGCTGGTCGGCGACCGGATCGCGGTGGTCGGCGGCGGGATGGTCGGCTGCTCGGTGGCCGCGCTGCTGGCCCGGTTCCCCGGGGTGCGCGTCCAGTTGGTGGACACCGACCCCGCGCGGGCCGCCGTCGCCGAGGCGCTGGGCGTGGACTTCGCCGCACCCGAGGAGGCCCTCGGCGGCTGCGACCTGGTCGTGCACGCCAGCGCCACCGAGCAGGGCCTCACCCGCGCGCTCGACCTGCTGACCGCCGAGGGCACCGTCCTGGAGCTGAGCTGGTACGGCGACCGCACGGTCGCCCTCCCGCTCGGCGAGGCGTTCCACTCCCGCCGGCTGGTCATCCGCGGCAGCCAGGTCGGCGCCGTCTCCCCGGCCCGCCGCGGCGACCGCACCTACGCCGACCGGCTCGCCCTCGCCCTGGACCTGCTCGCCGACCCGGCGCTGGACGCGCTGATCACGGGCGAGAGCGCGTTCGAGGAACTGCCGGACGTGCTGCCCGAACTCGCCTCCGGCGCGCTGCCGGCCCTGTGCCACCGGGTGCGGTACGGGACGGGCGCGTGACCTGAGGCGACACGCACCGCTGACCTGAGAAAAGGGTGCGAGGCGGCTGAACAAGGGGAAGCGTGGAGCCGTACTACACGGCATCCCCCGGCAGGTACGGGCGGGGGACCAGACGCGCCGCACCTGGAGGGTCGTCCGTTGTTCAGCATCACCGTCCGCGATCACATCATGATCGCCCACAGCTTCCACGGCGAGGTGTTCGGGCCCGCGCAGCGACTGCACGGAGCCACGTTCCTGGTGGACGCCACCTTCCGGCGCGAGCAGCTGGACGACGACAACATCGTCGTCGACATCGGCCTGGCCACCCAGGAGCTGGGCGCCGTGGTCAGCGAGCTGAACTACCGCAACCTCGACCACGAGCCCGACTTCGCCGGGATCAACACCTCCACCGAGTTCCTGGCCAAGGTCGTCGCCGACCGGCTCGCCGAGCGGATCCACCAGGGCGCCCTGGGCGAGGGCGCCAGGGGCCTGGCGGGGATCACCGTCACGCTGCACGAGTCGCATGTCGCCTGGGCGAGTTACGAGCGTGCGCTGTGACCGACCCGGCCACCCATGCCCCGTCGCACGGCGCTCCGCCTCCCGGTGTCGCGCCCCTCGACCATGTGCCCGCGCAGCGCGCGAGCCCCGAGAACGTCGGGATCATCCCCATGTCCCTGCGCACCGCGCACTTCGTCCTGCCGGGCGGCGTCGACGACCCGGCCACCCCGAGCGGCGGCAACGCCTACGACCGCCGGGTCGGCCTCGACCTGCCCGGCTTCGGCTGGCAGGTCCGCCCGCACCCCGTGCACGGCGACTGGCCCCGGCCCGGCGACCGCGCCCGCGCGGAACTGGCGCGGACCCTGCGGGAGCTGCCGGACGGTTCCGTCGTCCTCCTGGACGGACTGGTCGCCTGCGGCGTCCCCGAGGTCGTCGTACCCGAGAGCGAACGGCTGCGCCTGGCCGTCCTCGTCCATCTCCCGCTCGGCGACGAGACGGGCCTCGAACCGTCCGTCGCCGCCGAACTGGACGCCCGGGAACGCCGGGTGCTGCGGGCGGCGGCCGCCGTCGTCGCCACCAGCGACTGGGCGGTCCGCCGGCTCGTCGCCCACCACGGCCTCGCCCCCGACCGGGTGCACGTGGCCGCCCCCGGCGCCGACATCGCGCCGCTCGCGCCCGGCACCGACGGCGTCTCGCACCTGCTGTGCGTCGCGGCCGTCACCCCGCGCAAGGGCCAGCACCGGCTGGTGGAGGCCCTGGCCGCGGTCACCGACCTGCCCTGGGAGTGCGTGTGCGTCGGCGCGCTGACCCAGGACCCGGCCTACGTCGCCCGGCTGCGCGAACTGATCGCCGCACACGGTCTGACGGACCGATTCCACCTGGCCGGACCGCGCACCGGCGCCGACCTCGACGCCGCCTACGCCGCCGCCGACCTGATGGTCCTCGCCTCCTACGCGGAGACGTACGGCATGGCGGTCACCGAGGCGCTGGCGCGCGGTGTGCCCGTACTGGCCACGGACGTCGGGGGCGTGCCCGAGGCGGTCGGCCGCGCACCCGACGGCGGGGTGCCCGGCATCCTCGTCCCGCCGGAGGACCCCGCGGCGCTCGCCGCCGAACTGCGCGCCTGGTTCGGCGAGGCCGACGTACGGCGTCGGCTGAAGACCGCCGCCCGGGGCCGGCGCGCCGCCCTCGGCGGCTGGGCCGCCACCGCCCGCAGCCTGGCCGGCGTCCTGGCCCGGCTCCCGCGAGAACCCCGGAGGGCGGCATGAGGAGGACGAGTTCCGCGGCGCGCACCGGCTCCGGCGCGGTGATCGCGGGCGCCGGTCCGGTCGGGGCCCCCGGCGAGCGGAAGACCGTGCGGCTGCGCGCGGAAGAAGCGGAGGGGATGGAGGTATCGAAGGGAGCGGAGGTAGTGGCGGAAGCGGAGGAAGCGGCGGGGGCCGAGGAGCCGTCCCGGTACGCGCCCGAGTGGCTGCGGCTGCGGGAGCCCGCCGACGCGGCGGCGCGAGCGGCGGAGCTGCTCGGACCGCTGTCCACCCGGCTCGCCGAACGGCCGGGCGCACAGCGCGGGTTCGTGGTGCACGACCTGGGCTGCGGCACCGGTTCGATGGGCCGCTGGCTCGCCCCCCGGCTGCCCGGCGCCCAGCACTGGGTCCTGCACGACCGCGACCCCTACCTGCTGCACTTCGCCGCCGTCGGCGCCGCCCGCGCCGCCGCGGACGGCAGCCGGGTCACCGTGGAGACGCGGCGCGGCGACGTGGCCCGGCTGACCCCGGCGGCCCTGGCCGGGGCCGGCCTGGTGACCGCGTCCGCCCTGCTGGACGTGCTCACCCGCGAGGAGGTCGACGTCCTCGCCGCCGCCTGCGCCGGGGCCGGCTGTCCGGCCCTGCTGACCCTGTCCGTGGCCGGCCGCGTGGCACTCGCCCCGGCCGATCCGCTGGACGCCGACCTCACCGAGGCGTTCAACGCCCACCAGCGCCGCAGCGGCCTGCTCGGTCCGGACGCGGTGCCGGCGGCCCGCGAGGCGTTCGCCGCGCACGGCGTGCGCGTCCTCGTGCGGCCGAGCCCCTGGCGGCTCGGCCCCGGCGCCCGCGAACTGGCCGCCCAGTGGCTGCGCGGCTGGGTCGGCGCGGCCGTCGAACAGCGCCCCGCACTCCGGCAGCGCGCCGACCGCTACCTCGCCGAGCGCCTGGCGGCCTGCGCGGCGGGCGAGTTGGAGGTCGTCGTGCACCATGACGACCTGCTGGCCCTGCCCGGCCGGCCGGACGGTGAGGCATGAGCGCGCGCACACTGCACGCGCCGACGCCGCGAACGGACATCCTGCTTTCCGGGGGCTCCGCCCCCGGTCCCGGCTCCGCCCCCGGCCCCGACGCCGACCCCGAGTCCTCGTCCGTCGTCGCCCGGAGCGGCGTAGCCTCTGCTGTCCGCGTCCGGACCGGCATCTCCCGGTTCGACACACGTGTGCTGCGGGCACACCTCGGCACGGTCACGGGTGTGTTGATCCTCGCCGTGCTGCTGTGGCGGCTGGGCACCGGCGTCTTCCTGGACGGGCTGCGCCGGATCGACGCGCCCACGCTCCTCGCGGCGGTCGGGATCGGCGTCGTCACCACCGTGTCCAGCGCCCGGCGCTGGCAGTTGGTGGCCCGCGCGCTGCGCATCCGGCTGCCGCTCGGCCCGGCGGTCGCCGACTACTACCGCGCGCTGTTCCTGAACGCGGCGCTGCCCGGCGGCGTCCTGGGCGACGTGCACCGCGCCGTGCGGCACGGACGGAGCGCCGGGGACGCGGGCCGCGCCGTGCGGGCCGTCGTCCTGGAGCGGCTGGCCGGCCAACTCGCCCTGGCTGTCACGGCGCTGGCGGTCCTGCCGACCCTGCGGTCCCCGGTCCGCGCACAGGCCCGGCACCTCGCGCCCCTCGTCGCGCTCGCCGCGGTGGGCGCGCTCGCCGTCGGCCTCGCCCTGCGCATGAACCGGGCGCCGTCCGGCGGCGGCCGGGGGAGCGCCCTGGGCCGGGCCCTGGGCGAGGCGCGCGCGGGGCTGCTGTCCCGCCGTACCGGACCGGGCGTCGCGCTGTCCTGCGCCGTCGTGCTCGCCGGGCACCTCGCGACGTTCGTGGTGGCCGCCCGGGTGGCCGGCTGCGCCGCCCCCGTCTCCGTGCTGCTGCCGCTCGCGGTGCTCGCGCTGGTCGCGATGGGACTGCCGCTGAACGTGGGCGGGTTCGGACCCCGGGAAGGCGTCACCGCGTGGGCGTTCGGGGCCGCCGGACTCGGTGCGAGCACCGGACTGGCGGCGGCCGTGGTCTACGGGGTGCTGAGCTTCACGGCGAGCCTGCCGGGCGCGCTGGTCCTGGTCGCCCGCCGGCGCACCGTTCCGGCGACCCCGGTGACCCCGACGGCCCCGGAGTCCGGTCCCTCGGCTCACTCCGGCCGTTCGGCCGAGCTGAGCAGCGAGAAATACGCGCCGAAGGAATCGGCGAGGCTCGCCAGCAGTTTTCCGCCCTTTTCCGCGTCGCCCAGGGAAGGACGGCCGATGACGCCCGATTCGGTATAGGCGGACATTCCGACGGTGAGGAGATGACGCCGGTCGTCCGCGACGAAGTCCGCTTTTTCGTAGCCTTCCTTGACCATTTCGGGGTGTGCGTGCAGAAGAATCGAGGTCTCGATCTCCCCGGCGTGCATGTCGGTGAGCAGCGAGGTGCGCACCCCGGCGTGCTCCCGGGCCGCCTCCCAGTCCTCCGCGGCCGGGAAGAGCGCGATGTGCTCGCCGCGCGCGGAGGACTCCTGGACGACGTTGCCCAGCACGTAGTTCCCGCCGTGTCCGTTGACCACCACCAGCGCGTCCACACCGGAGCGGCGGAGCGAGTCCGCGATTTCCCGCACCACCGCGTGGAGGGTCACGGCGGAGATGCTGACCGTTCCCGGCCAGGCCGCGTGCTCGTGGGAGCAGGAGATCGTCACCGGCGGCAGCGGGTGCACCGGGTACGCGGCGGCGATCTCCCGGGCGATGGCGCAGGCGACCAGCGTGTCGGTCGCCAACGGCAGGAAGGCGCCGTGCTGTTCGAAACTCCCCACCGGCAGAACGGCCACCTGCCGGCCCCGGCCCGCACCCCGGCTCCGTACGTCCTCGGTGGTGTCCACGGGCACCAGACCGCCGGCACCGGACGCCGTCGGCCGCGTTCCTGAACCACTCGTCATTTCCCGGCCTTTCGTCTCTGCTTAGGAACCAGATCATGACAGAAAAAATCGGCGTACTCGGCGAGAAGTCCGCACGGCGCATCGGTGTGGAACGCGTGGTGAATGCCCCGCTGCCCACGGTCCACGGGAAATTCCAGGCGATCGGTTACGTCGACCACGACCGCGGCGACGAACAGGTGGCGCTGGTGCACGGCGACATCGGCGCCGAACGCGTCCTGGTCCGGCTGCACTCCGAATGCCTGACCGGTGACGCGTTCGGGTCGCAGCACTGCGAGTGCGGCGACCAGCTCGCCGCCGCGCTGCGCGCCGTGGTCGCCGAAGGCAGCGGCGTGGTCGTCTACTTGCGGGGCCACGAAGGGCGGGGGATCGGGCTGCTCGCCAAGTTGCGGGCGATGGCCCTGCAGGCGGAGGGCCTGGACACGGTCGAGGCCAACCTCGCCCTCGGCCTGCCCGTCGACGCCCGCGACTACGGCGCCGCCGCCGGGATGCTGCACGACCTCGGTGTCCGCTCGGTGCGGCTGATGTCCAACAACCCGCGCAAACGCGAGGCGTTGGTGCGGCACGGCATCGAGGTGAGCGAGCAGGTCCCGTTGCTGATACCGCCGTGCGAGAGCAACATCACCTATCTGCGGACCAAGCGGGAGCGCCTGGACCACCATCTGCCGCACCTCGACGCGGTGGCCCACCTGTCCTGAGCCGCCCTGGACCCGAGCGGGCCACGCCACGGTGCCACCCGACACGGCACCCGGACCGCCCTCGCGCCCTGACGGCGCCCCCGGCGCCCCCGGCGCCCCTGCGCTCCGAAGGCCCCCGAGCCGCCCGCCTCTGGGGGCCCCTGGACTGCCGCCGCGCCCGCTCGGCAGGTTTCCGCACCCCGTGCGAGTGCCCCGACCGGTGGGCGGTCTCCCGGAGGGGCAGTGCCCGGTGGTGCTCCGCAGGAGTGGTTCGGGAATGCGTGGATCGGCCCGATGGGTTGACCCGGGTATGACTCAGGACACATCGCACGACCCCGCGCCGGAAACCCTGCTCGCCCTGCTCTCCGAGGGCCACGGCGGCGTGCTGGTGACCCTCAAGCGCGACGGCCGGCCCCAGCTGTCGAACGTCAGCCACGCCTACGACCCGGACGAGCGCGTCGTGCGCGTCTCGATCACCGACGACCGCGCCAAGACCCGCAACGCGCGCCGCGACCCCCGGGTCTCCTACCACGTCACCAGCGCGGACCGCTGGGCGTACACGGTCGTCGAGGGCACCGCCGAACTGACCCCCGTCGCTGCGGACCCGCACGACGAGACGGTCGAGGAGCTGATCCGCCTCTATCGCGACGTCCTCGGCGAGCACCCCGACTGGGACGAGTACCGCGCCGCGATGGTCCGCGACCGGCGTCTGGTGCTGCGGCTGCCGGTGGAGCGGGCGTACGGCGTCCCCAAGGGCGCCATCGGCGGCTGAAACCCGCCGCCGGGATCGCTCGCCCTGGGGGCAGGGGCCGCTCATCCCCGGCCGCCGGGACCGCTCACCCCTGGCCGCCAGGGTCGCTCAGCCCTCGGCGGTCGCCGGTGCGCGCCTCCAGGGCCCGCAGCACCGCCACCATGTCCTCGCCGCCGTGCCCGAGCGCGACCGTCTCCTCGAACAGGGCGTGGCACACGTCGAGCAGCGGCGAGGCGATCCCGGTGGCGCGGGCGGCCTCGGCGATCAGGCGGTTGTTCTTGAGCACGTCGCGTGCCGCCGCTTGTACGGAGAAGTCCCCGGTCAGCAGCTTCGGCGCCTTCATCAGCGACACCGCGCTGGCCATCGGGCCGGCCCCCAGGACGTCCAGGAACAGCCGCCGGTCGAGGCCCTGCCGTCCGGCGAAGTGGAAGGCCTCGGCGAGTCCGGTCACCAGCGTGATCAGGAACAGGTTGACCGACAGCTTCATCAGCAGCGCGGCCGGCGCGGGACCGCACACGAACGTCTCCCCGCACAGGGGCGCGAGCAGCGGCCGTACGGTCGCCACGGCCCGCTCCTCCCCGGCCAGCATCGCCACCAGCCGGCCCTTCTCGGCCGGGATGCGGGAGCCGGAGACGGGGGCTTCGACGTAGCGGCCGCCCGCCGCCCGGACATCGGTCTCCAGGCCCTGCGAGTACGCGGGCGAGGTGGTGCCCATGGGGACGACCACCCGGCCCGCGACCAGGTCCGCGAACCGTGCCGTGCCGCGGGCCAGGACCGCGTCCGTCGCGGTCTCGTCGGCCAGCATCAGGAACACCACGTCCGAACGGGCGAACACCTCGCCGGGGTCCGCCGCGACCTCGGCGCCGGCGGCGCGCAGCGCGTCGGCGCGGGCCGCCGTGCGGTTCCACACGATCAGCGGGGTGCCGGAGCGGGCCAGCCGGAGCGCCATGGGCCGGCCCATGACTCCGAGACCGAGGAAACCGACGTGCACGGGGACCGTCCTGAAGCCGGGGTGACGTTATGACGGTGGTCATAGTAGCGGCGGTTATGACGCCGGTCATAGAGTGGGCGTCCCAAAAACACACGGAACACGTACGGCGTCAGGAGGCCGCGGATGGCGGAGGGCCGGGAGGGCGGGCGGGGCCCGCGCGAGCGGATGGTGTTCAGCGCCGCCCAGCTGATCCGGCGCGACGGGGTGGGCGCGACGGGCATGCGGGACGTGGCCGCGCACGCCGGCGCACCGCGCGGGTCGCTCCAGCACTACTTCCCCGGCGGCAAGGAGCAGCTGGTCAACGAGGCGGTGGCCTGGGCCGGCCGCTACGCCGGCCGGCGCGTCGCCCGGTTCGTGGCCGCTCTGGCCGAGCCGACGCCGAGCGCTCTGTTCGCCGCGATGGTGCGGCAGTGGACCGACGAGTACGAGGCGGCCGGCGCCGTGGGCGGCTGTCCGGTGGCCGCGGCGACCGTCGACCACGCCTCCTGCGGTCCGGCCACCCGCGAGGCGGCCGCCGCGGCGTTCGCCGCCTGGCGGCGGCCGGTGGCCGGGGCGCTGGCGGACATGGGGGTGCCGGCCGCACGGGCCGAGCCGCTGGCCACGCTGATGATCAGCAGCCTGGAGGGGGCGATCCTCATGGCCCGGGCCGAGGGCGGCGCCGATCCGCTGACGACCGTGGCCCGAGAACTGGCCCCGCTCCTGGACGCGGCCCTACCACCGCACCACCCACCGCACCCCACACCGGACCGGTCACCGGACCACGACGGCGCACCACACCCCTGACCCCCGCCCCGGCCCGCCGAGCCTGCCACAAAGCACCCGCACACCCCCGCCACACAGGCGCCCACGCGAAAGCACACAGGCCCCGCCACGCAAGCCCCCAGACGAAAGCGGGGCCCCGGCGCACCCGCCGGAACCCCGCTCACCGCTCTGCCGCGCCCGCGAAGGGCGTGCCGCGCCCGCGAAGGGCGCCGTCAGGCCGTCAGTCCTTCTTCACCGCCTCCACCGCGTGCCCGCCGAACTGGTTGCGCAGCGCCGCGACCATCTTCATCTGCGGCGAGTCCTCCTGGCGGGAAGCGAACCGGGCGAAGAGGGAGGCAGTGATCGTCGGCAGCGGCACGGCGTTGTCGATGGCCGCCTCCACCGTCCAGCGTCCTTCGCCGGAGTCCTCCGCGTAGCCGCGCAGCTTGTGCAGGTGCTCGTCCTCGTCCAGCGCGTTGACGGCGAGGTCGAGCAGCCAGGAGCGGATGACGGTGCCCTCCTGCCAGGAGCGGAAGACCTCGCGGACGTTGTCCACGGAGTCCACCTTCTCCAGCAGCTCCCAGCCCTCGGCGTAGGCCTGCATCATCGCGTACTCGATGCCGTTGTGGACCATCTTCGCGAAGTGGCCGGCGCCCACCTTGCCCGCGTGGACGTATCCGTAGGGGCCCTCCGGCTTGAGCGCGTCGAAGATCGGCTTCAGGTGGTCGACGCACTCCTTGTCGCCGCCGACCATCAGCGCGTAGCCGTTCTTCAGGCCCCACACGCCGCCGGAGACGCCCGCGTCCACGAAGCCGATGCCCCGCGCGTGCAGCTGCTTGGCGTGCTTCTCGTCGTCCGTCCAGCGGGAGTTGCCGCCGTCCACGACCAGGTCGCCCGGCTTGAGCAGGGTGGCGAGCTGGTCGATGACGTGCTGGGTGGGGCCGCCGGCCGGGACCATCACCCACACCGTGCGCGGCGCCTCCAGCGCGTCGACCAGGTCGACCAGGCTCTCCACGTCCGAGATTTCGGGGTTCTGGTCGTAACCGACGACCGTGTGACCGGCGTTGCGGAGACGCTCCCGCATGTTGCCGCCCATCTTGCCGAGACCGATGAGGCCGAGCTGCATCGCTGCCATGTCAGTTCACTTCCTGAGGGTGCGGTAGGCGGCCACGAGGGCGGCGGTGGACGGGTCGAGACCGGGCACGTCGGCGCCTTCGGTCAGGGCGGGCTCGACGCGCTTGGCGAGCACCTTGCCGAGTTCGACGCCCCACTGGTCGAAGGAGTCGATGTTCCACACCGCGCCCTGTACGAACACCTTGTGCTCGTACAGCGCGATCAGCTGGCCGAGGACCGACGGGGTCAGCTCGGTCGCCAGGATCGTGGTGGTGGGGTGGTCGCCGTGGAAGGTGCGGTGCGCGACCTGCTCCTCGGACACGCCCTCGGCGCGCACCTCGTCGGCGCTCTTGCCGAAGGCCAGCGCCTGCGTCTGCGCGAAGAAGTTGGCCATCAGCAGGTCGTGCTGGGCCTTGAGTTCGTCGCTCAGCTCGCCGACCGGGTTGGCGAAGCCGATGAAGTCGGCCGGGATCAGCTTGGTGCCCTGGTGGATCAACTGGTAGTAGGCGTGCTGCCCGTTGGTGCCGGGCGTGCCCCACACCACGGGGCCGGTCTGCCACTCGACGGGCTCGCCGTCGCGCTGCACCGACTTGCCGTTGGACTCCATGTCCAGCTGCTGGAGGTAGGCGGTGAACTTCGACAGGTAGTGCGAGTACGGCAGCACCGCGTGCGTCTGCGCGTCGAAGAAGTCGCCGTACCAGATGCCCAGCAGGCCCAGCAGCAGCGGGGCGTTGGCCTCGGCCGGGGCGTTCTTGAAGTGGTCGTCGACGATGCGGAACCCGTCGAGCATCTCGCGGAACCGGTCCGGCCCGATGGCGATCATCAGGGACAGGCCGATCGCCGAGTCGTAGGAGTAGCGTCCGCCGACCCAGTCCCAGAACTCGAACATGTTGGCCACGTCGATGCCGAAGTCGGCGACCTTCTCCGCGTTCGTGGACAGCGCCACGAAGTGCTTGGCCACCGCCTCGGGGCCCGCGTTCAGTTCGCCGAGCAGCCAGTCGCGGGCCGAGGTCGCGTTCGTGATCGTCTCGATCGTGGTGAAGGTCTTGGACGCGACGATGAACAGCGTCTCCTCGGCGTCCAGGTCGCGGGTGGCCTCGTGCAGGTCGGCGCCGTCGACGTTGGAGACGAACCGGACCGTCAGGGCGCGGTCGGTGAAGGCGCGCAGCGCCTCGTACGCCATCGCCGGGCCGAGGTCGGAGCCGCCGATGCCGATGTTGACGACGTTCTTGATGCGCCGGCCGGTGTGCCCGGTCCACTCGCCCGAGCGCACCCGCCCGGCGAAGTCGGCCATCTTGTCCAGGACTTGGTGCACCTCGGGCACGACGTTCTCGCCGTCGACCTCGACCACCGCGTCCCGCGGGGCGCGCAGCGCGGTGTGCAGCACGGCCCGGTTCTCGGTGACGTTGATCCTCTCGCCGCGGAACATCGCGTCCCGCAGCCCGAACACGTCGGTGGCGGCGGCCAGTTCCTGGAGCAGGGCGAGGGTCTCGTCGGTGATCAGGTGCTTGGAGTAGTCGAGGCGCAGGTCGCCGACGCGCACCGTGTAGCGCTCCGCGCGCTTGGGGTCCTCGGCGAACAGGTCCCGCAGGTGCGGCTGCCACTGGTCGCGGTGGTCCGCCAGGGCGGTCCACTCGGGGCGCCGGGTGAGCTTGGGGGTGTCGGACATGTCAGACGGTCTCCTTGATGCCGTCGCCGCGCAGGGCGATGGCGTACATCTCGTCGGCGTCGAGGCGGCGCAGTTCCTCGGCGATCAGTTCCGAGGTGGGACGGACCTTGAGGGCCAGGGTGCGCGAGGGCTGACCGGGCAGGGTCAGGGTGGCCAGCGGGCCGGCGGGGCGGTCGATGACGATCTCGCCGTCCGCCGTGCCGAGCCGCACCGCCGTCACGAACGGGCCGGCGCTGCCCACGCGGTCGACGCGGACGCCGAGGCGGGCCTCCAGCCAGCGGGCCAGCAGCTCCGCGCTCGGGTTGTCCGGCTCGGCCTCCACGGCCGCCGAGACCACCTTCACCCGGGCCTGGTCGAGGGCGGCGGCGAGCATCGAACGCCACAGCGTGAGCCGGGTCCAGGCGAGGTCGGTGTCGCCGGGGGCGTAGTACCGGGCCCGCCGCTCCAGGACCTCGATCGGGTGGTCGAAGGCGTACAGGTCGGTGATCCGGCGCTGGGCGAGCGCGCCCAGCGGGTCCTCGGCCACGTTCTCCGGCGCCTCCACCGGCCACCACACCACGACCGGCGCGTCCGGCAGTAGCAGCGGCAGGACCACCGAGTCGGCGTGGTCGGACACGTCGCCGTAGGTGCGCAGCACCACCGTCTCGCCGGTGCCGGCCTCCGAGCCGACCCGGATCTCCGCGTCCAGCCGGGAGTGGGTGCGGTCGCGCAGGGTGCGCACATGCCGCTTGATCACGACCAGGGTGCGCGAGGGGTGTTCGCGCGAGGCGTCCTCGGCCGCCTTGATCGAGTCGTAGGCGTTCTCCTCGTCCGTGACGATGATCATCGTCAGGACCATGCCCACGGCGGGCGTGCCGATCGCGCGCCGGCCCTGCACCAGCGCCTTGTTGATCTTGCTTGCCGTGGTGTCGGTCAGGTCGATCTTCATGGCCTGCGCCAGCTCCGTCCGTCTCGTGCGAGCATCTCGTCGGCTTCCCGCGGACCCCAGGTTCCCGACGGGTACTGGGCGGGCCTGCCGTGCTCGTCCCAGTACTCCTCGATCGGGTCGAGGATCTTCCAGGACTCTTCCACTTCCTGGTGCCTCGGGAACAGGTTGGCGTCGCCGAGGAGCACGTCCAGGATGAGGCGTTCGTACGCCTCCGGGCTGGACTCGGTGAAGGACTCGCCGTAGGCGAAGTCCATCGACACGTCCCGGATCTCCATGGAGGTGCCCGGCACCTTGGAGCCGAACCGGACCGTCATGCCCTCGTCCGGCTGGACGCGGATCACGATGGCGTTCTCGCCCAGTTCCTCGGTGGCCGTGGAGTCGAACGGGGAGTGCGGGGCCCGCTTGAATACCACCGCGATCTCGGTCACCCGGCGGCCGAGCCGCTTGCCGGTGCGCAGATAGAACGGGATGCCGGCCCAGCGGCGGTTGTCGATCTCCAGCTTGACCGCCGCGTAGGTGTCGGTCTTCGACTTCGGGTCGATGCCCTCCTCCTGGAGGTAGCCGACGACCTTCTCGCCGCCCTGCCAGCCCTCGGCGTACTGGGCGCGCACCGTGTGGGCGCCCAGGTCGTCGGGCAGCCGCACCGACTTGAGCACCTTCAGCTTCTCGGTGAGCAGCGCCTCCGCGTCGAAGGCGATGGGCTCCTCCATCGCGGTGAGCGCCATCAGCTGGAGCAGGTGGTTCTGGATGACGTCACGGGCGGCGCCGATGCCGTCGTAGTAGCCGGCCCGGCCGCCGATGCCGATGTCCTCGGCCATCGTGATCTGCACGTGGTCGACGTAGGACCGGTTCCAGATCGGCTCGTACATCTGGTTGGCGAAGCGCAGCGCCAGGATGTTCTGGACGGTCTCCTTGCCCAGGTAGTGGTCGATGCGGAAGACCTGGTCCGGGTCGAACACCTCGTGCACGATCCGGTTCAGCTCGCAGGCGCTCTCCAGATCGTGCCCGAACGGCTTTTCGATGACCGCGCGCCGCCAGGAGCCTTCCGGCCCCTCGGCCAGGCCGTGCTTCTTCAGCTGCTCGACGACCTTGGGGAAGAACTTCGGCGGCACCGACAGGTAGAAGGCGTAGTTGCCGGCCGTGCCGCGCGAGGAGTCCAGCTCGTCCACGGCGGTGCGCAGCTGTTCGAAGGCCGTGTCGTCGTCGAAGTCGCCGGGGATGAACCGCATCCCCTCGGCGAGCTGCTGCCAGACCTCCTCGCGGAACGGCGTGCGCGCGTGCTCCTTGACCGCGTCGTGCACCACCTGCGCGAAGTCCTGGTCCTCCCAGTCTCGGCGGGCGAAGCCGACCAGCGAGAAGCCCGGCGGCAGCAGACCGCGGTTGGCGAGGTCGTAGACGGCCGGCATCAGCTTCTTGCGGGACAGGTCGCCGGTGACGCCGAAGATGACGAGCCCGGACGGGCCCGCGATCCGCGGCAGGCGCCGGTCGCGGGCGTCCCGCAGCGGATTCACCCAGTCGGCGGCGGGCGCGGGCGCCGCACGCCGCTCGGACGCCGCGGTCCCGGACGCGCCGGACGCGGCCGCTGGTTCGGCGGCGGCGGCGTCCCCTGAGGCCGCTGCGGCTGCCGCGGCTGCCGCCGCGTCCCTGCGGCGCGCCTGTTCGGCGGCCGGCTCCCCGGCCTGCATGGCCTTGGGACCCGGCCCCTCCGGCACCGTGGCGTCCTGCGCCGACGGGCCCTTCGCCGCGTCCGCTCCCGGCTTCGCCGGCTCGGCGGGCTTCTTGCTCATTCCGCGTCAACTCCCTTGCTGTTCAAGGACTTCGCGACCGCGTCCAACAGGTCCTGCCAGGCCGTCTCGAACTTGGCGACGCCCTCTTCCTCCAGCTGCCGCACGACCTCGTCGTAGGAGATCCCCAGCCGCTCGACCGCCGCCAGGTCGGCACGGGCCCGCTCGTAGCCGCCGGTCACCGTGTCACCGGTGACGACACCGTGATCGGCGGCGGCGTTCAGCGTGCCCTCCGGCATGGTGTTCACCGTGCCCGGCGCGACCAGTTCGTCCACGTACAGGGTGTCCTTGTACGCGGGATCCTTCACCCCGGTCGACGCCCACAGCGGACGCTGCGCGTTCGCCCCGGCGCCCGCGAGCGCGGCGAAGCGCTCACCGGCCGGCGTGCCGCCGTCGGCGGAGCCGAACACCTGCTCGTACGCCGCGTAGGCCAGCCGTGCGTTGGCCAGCGCCGCCCGGCCCTTGAGCGCCCGCGCCTCCTCGGTGCCCAGCAGGGTCAGCCGCTTGTCGATCTCGGCGTCGACCCGGGAGACGAAGAAGGAGGCCACGGAGTGGATCGAGGACAGGTCCCGGCCCGCGGCGCGCGCCTTCTCCAGGCCGGCGAGGTAGGCGTCCATGACCTCGCGGTAGCGCTCCAGGGAGAAGATCAGCGTCACATTGACACTGATACCCGCTCCGACGACCTCCGTGATCGCCGGCAGGCCCGCCCGGGTGGCCGGAATCTTGATCATCGCGTTGGGCCGGTCCACCAGCCAGGCCAGCTGCCGGGCCTCGGCGACCGTGGCCGCCGTGGCGTCCGCGAGCCGCGGGTCGACCTCGATGGAGACCCGGCCGTCCCGCCCGCCGGTCGCCTCGTACACCGGGCGCAGCACGTCGGCGGCGGCCCGCACGTCGGCCGTGGTCATCATGCGCACCGCCTCGTCGACGCTCACGCCGCGCACCGCCAGATCGGCGAGCTGCTCCTCGTAGCCGTCGCCCGAGCCGATGGCGGCCTGGAAGATCGAGGGATTGGTGGTCACGCCCACCACGTGCTGGTGCTCGACGAGACCGGCCAGGTTGCCCGAGTCGATCCGCCGCCGCGACAGGTCGTCCAGCCAGATCGACACGCCCTCGGCGGAGAGGCGCTCGAGCGCTCCGGCGGTCGCGGTTGCTTCGGTCACAGTGATCATCTTCCTTGTTGCGTGGGGATCATGCGCGCGCGGCGGCCAGCGATTCGCGGACCGCGGCGGCGACGTTCTCAGGGGTGAAGCCGTACTCGGCGAACAGGGTCGCGGCGTCGGCGGAGGCGCCGAAGTGCTCCAGGGAGACGATGCGCCCCGCATCGCCCACATAGCGGTACCAGGTCAGCCCGATGCCGGCCTCGACCGCCACCCGGGCCCGCACCGACGGCGGCAGCACCCGCTCGCGGTACGCGCGCGGCTGCTGCTCGAACCACTCCACCGAGGGCATCGACACCACCCGCACGCCGACGCCCTCGGCCTCCAGCAGCTCGCGCGCCGCCACGGCGAGGCGCACCTCGGAGCCGGTCGCGACGATCACCGCCTCCGGGGCGCCGGTGGACGCTTCCACCAGCACGTAGCCGCCCTTGGCCGCGTCCGGGTTCGGCGCGTACGTCGGCACGCCCTGACGGGTCAGCGCGAGGCCGTGCGGGGCCGGGTCGGTGGAGTGCCGGCGCAGGATCTCCGCCCAGGCGACGACGGTCTCGTTGGCGTCGGCGGGGCGCACCAGGTTCAGGCCGGGGATGGCGCGCAGCGAGGCCAGGTGCTCGACGGGCTGGTGGGTCGGGCCGTCCTCGCCGAGCCCGATGGAGTCGTGCGTCCAGACGTAGGTCACCGGCAGCTGCATCAGCGCGGACAGCCGCACCGCGTTGCGCATGTAGTCGGAGAAGACCAGGAACGTGCCGCCGTAGACGCGGGTGTTGCCGTGCAGGGCGATGCCGTTCATCTCCGCGGCCATGGAGAACTCGCGGATGCCGAAGTGGACGGTGCGCCCGTAGGGGTCGGCGCCCGGCAGCGGGTTGCCCCCGGGCAGGAACGACGACGTCTTGTCGATGGTGGTGTTGTTGGAGCCGGCCAGGTCGGCGGAGCCGCCCCACAGCTCGGGCAGGACCGCGCCGAGCGACTGGAGCACCTGGCCGGAGGCGGCGCGGGTGGCGACCGCCTTGCCCTCCTCGAACACCGGCAGCGCGTCCTGCCAGCCCTCGGGGAGCTGACCGGCCACGATCCGGTCGAACAGCGCGGCCCGCTCCGGCTGGTCGCCGCGCCACTCCTTGAGCCGCCGGTCCCAGGCGGCGTGCGTCTCGGCGCCCCGGTCCAGGGCCTGCCGGGTGTGGGCGAGGACGTCCTCGTCGACCTGGAAGGAGCGCTCCGGATCGAAGCCGAGCAGCCGCTTGGTGGCGGCGATCTCGTCCGCGCCGAGCGCCGAGCCGTGCGCCGCCTCGGTGTCCCGCGCGTTCGGCGCCGGCCAGGCGATGATCGTGCGCATCGCGATGATCGAGGGACGGCCCCTCTCGGCCTTCGCCGCCGTCAGCGCCTCGTACAGCGCCGGTACGTCGATGTCGCCGTCCTCGGTGGGTGCCACCCGCTGGGTGTGCCAGCCGTAGGCCGCGTACCGCCCGAGCACGTCCTCGGAGAAGGCGGTGGCGGTGTCGCCCTCGATGGAGATGTGGTTGTCGTCGTAGAGGAAGACCAGGTTCCCGAGCTTCTGGTGCCCGGCCAGCGAGGACGCCTCGGCGGAGACGCCCTCCTCCAGGTCGCCGTCGGAGACGATCGCCCAGACGGTGTGGTCGAAGGGGGACTCGCCCTCGGGCGCGTCCGGGTCGAACAGGCCGCGCTCGTAGCGGGCGGCCATCGCCATGCCCACCGCCATCGCGGCGCCCTGCCCGAGCGGTCCGGTCGTCGTCTCCACGCCCGCCGTGTGCCCGTACTCGGGGTGGCCGGGCGTCTTGGAGCCGTAGGTGCGGAACGCCTTCAGATCGTCCAGCTCCAGCTCGTAGCCGGCCAGGTAGAGCTGGGTGTAGAGGGTCAGCGAGGTGTGGCCGGGGGAGAGGACGAAGCGGTCGCGTCCGGTCCACTCCGGGTCGGCCGGGTCGTGACGCATCACCTTCTGAAAGATCGTGTACGCGGCCGGGGCCAGGCTCATCGCCGTGCCGGGGTGGCCGTTGCCGACCTTTTGCACGGCATCGGCCGCCAGCAGCCGGGCGGTGTCGACGGCACGCCGGTCGAGGTCGGTCCACTCGAAGCGGTCGGTTGTCTGCTCGCTCATCTTCAAGAAGTCCTCGGAAGAAGCGGAAATGGTGCCGGACGTGTTCGAACTTAAAAGTCAGACTTTTTCGCCGGAAGGTCTCCGTGTGTCAGCCTGTGGTGAAAATGGGACACCCCCCGGCGAACGATCCGGCCGCCGGGCGGTCAAGGCGGTACGAGAGGGACATGGCGGACGCAATCACCCACGACGGGCCGGGCCGCCTCGACAGACCCGGCCCCCACGACGGACCCGGCCCCCGCGACGGCGACGGGATCAGGACCTTCCCCTTCCCGGTGGACCTCAGCCTCGGCGGCGTGGGACTCCAGATCGGCCCCATGGGCACCGCACGCACCTGGCACGCCGAGGCTCCTCTGCATCGCGTCCACCGCATCGACTTCCACGTGGTCATGCTCTTCGGCGACGGCCCGGTGCGGCACATGGTCGACTTCGCCGAGTACGAGGCCGCCGCCGGGGACGTGCTGTGGGTGCGCCCCGGACAGGTCCATCGGTTCTCCGGTACCGACGAGTACCGCGGAACCGTGCTGACCATGCAGCCCGGCTTCCTGCCCCGCGCCACCGTCGAGGCGACCGGCCTGTACCGCTACGACCTGCCGCCCCTGCTCCACCCCGACGACGCCCAGCGCGCGGCCCTGGATGCCGCCCTCGACCAGTTGCGCCGCGAGTACGAGGACACCGACACCCTCCCGCTGAGCCTGCACACCGCGGTGCTGCGGCACTCGCTCACCGCGTTCCTGCTGCGCCTGGCCCATCTCGCGGCCAGCTCGGCCGAGGCCACCCGCCGCCAGGCCGACACCACCTTCACCCTGTTCCGCGACGCGGTCGAGAAGGGCTTCACCGCCAACCACAGCGTCAGCGCCTACGCCGACGCCCTCGGCTACTCCCGCCGCACCCTGGTGCGCGCGGTCCGCGCCGCCACCGGCGAGACCCCCAAGGGCTTCATCGACAAACGCGTCGTCCTGGAGGCCAAGCGGCTGCTCGCCCACACCGGGCTGCCCATCGGCCGGGTCGGCGCGGCCGTCGGCTTCCCCGACGCGGCCAACTTCTCCAAGTTCTTCCACCTGCACACCGGCCAGACCCCGGTGGCCTTCCGGGCCGAGCTGCGCTGAACGCGCGGCGGCCCCGCGCGGGTGCGCGGGGCCGCGGGACGCCCGGTGCCGCCGAGGTCCGCCCTACTGGAGGCGGTACGCGTACACGGCCGTCGTCACCTTGCACACGCTCGGCGGCACGACCTCGGCGCGCAGGACGCCGCGGGCCGCGTCGTAGTCCACGCCCTCCGCCTCGAACGTCCCCGTGCACACGCTGCGTCGGGGCAGCGCGAACAGGCTCGTCACGTGCCCGGTGACCGGCGAGCCGTCCAGCCGGTGCGCCAGGTCCACCTGGAGCAGCGGCCGGTCCTCGGGGAACAGCGACTTCGAGCCGTCGTCCGAGGCGCACAGCAGCCGGGTGTCGTTGACGAAGTCGCAGCCCTGGATGTCGCGCACGGGCTTGTCGAGGGTGATCTGCGGCGCCTGCGCGAGCGCGCCGCCGGTGGCCGGGGTGGCCGGGTTGAGCAGGGGCGCCGGGAAGACCTGGAGCCGGTCCTGGTCGCCCCACTCGCCCGACACCAGCCACTGGGCGTCGGGCGAGACGGCGGCGAAGGAGTTGTTCACCTTCTCGCCGGCGTCGAGCCGGTGGACGTACTCGTAGCGCTTGCCGGCCGGGGTGGTCACCGCGAACATCTTGGACGTCGCGTCGTCCGCGCCCTGGTAGGCGTCGAAGACGTGGTCCCGCGCGACGTCCGGGTCGCCGACGTGGTTCCAGCCCTTGATCCGCAGGTCCAGCGGGATCGAGGCGAGTCCCCGGTGCAGCAGCGAGCCGTCCGCGCGGCTCGCCAGGCCCTGACTGCCGCTCAGCGAGTCGACGTACGCCGTACCGGTCTCCTGCCAGACCGGTACGGCCGCCACGGCGGAGGCGGCCGTCCCGAGGACGAGGGCCGCCGACAGGGCCGCGCCGGCGAACAGTTGACGTCTCATCCGTACCTGCCATGTCCATGAGGGGGGAAGGGGTTCGCATCGAACCATGTGCCGCGCCGTCAGGGCACCGCCTTCGCCCGACGCGTCCGGAACCCGCCCCTCATGGCCCGCGCGGCGCCGCGGGCAACCCCCTTGCGCAATGGTCAACAATCGTTGACCATTGCTCGCATGGCTACCGACGATCTTCCCGAGACGTTTCACGTCACGACGGACGAGCAGCTGCGCGCCGTCTCCAACCTCACCCGCCACCGGATCATGGCCGTGCTCCGCTTCGAGCCGGCGACGATCACACAGATCGCCGAGCGGGTGGGCCTCGCGAAAGGGAGCTCCAGTTATCACGTGCGCCTGCTGGAGCGGGCCGGACTGGTGAAGGTGGTGCGGACGCGGAAGGTGCGGGGGGTCACCGAGCGGTACTACGCGATGGCCGCCCGTTCGATCGAGCTGCCGGACCCCGGGGCGGGGCAGCCCGACGTGCTGATGCGCAACGCGGTGGCGGACCTGGAGGCATCGCCGGCGGACGCCGAGCGGTACGTGCGGATGGCCCATCTGCGCCTCACCGAGGAGCAGTTCGCGCAGCTGGGAGCGCGGCTGGAGGCGCTGGCGGACGAGTACCGGGAGCTGTCCGACCCGTCGCTGCCGGACGTGTCGCTCGCCTTCGCGCTGTTCCGTCCGGCGCCGCGCGACCAGGCGAAGGGGGACTCCAAGTGAGTGATGACACAAGGAAGTTGCCTACCGGGTTCGGACGGCTGTGGACCGCGCAGACGGTGTCCTCGCTCGGCGACGGCGTCACGCACGCCGCACTGCCCCTGCTCGCGCTGACGTTGACGCGGGATCCGATGGCGCTCGCCGTCGTCACGGCCGCCGGGACGCTGCCGTGGCTGCTCTTCGGGGTGCTCGGCGGCGCGCTGGTGGACCGCTGGGACCGCCGGCGCACGATGTGGGTCACGGACGCGGCGCGCACGGCGCTGCTCGCGACACCGGCGGCGGCCGCCGCGCTCGACGCGCTGAGCATCCCGCTGCTCGCCGCCGTCGCCTTCCTCCTCGGCCTCGGCGGACTCTTCTTCGACACGGCCGCCACGGCCTACCTGCCCGGCCTGCTCGGCCGCGACCCCGCACTCCTGGAGCGCGCCAACTCCCGCCTGCGCGGCGCCCAGACCGTCGCGTCCGGATTCGCGGGACCGCCCGCGGGCAGTGCGCTGCTCGCACTCGGACGGGCGGTCCCGCTGCTCGCCGACGCGCTGTCGTTCCTGCTCTCCGCACTGCTCGTGCGCTCGCTGCCCGCCCTGCCCCGGCCCGTGCCGGAGGCCCGCGCCTCGCTGCTCGGGCAGGCCCGTGCCGGGGCCTCCTACGTCTTCCGGGACCGGGTGCTGCTCGGGCTCGCGCTCCGCCCTGCGGTCGGCAACGTCGCCTTCCTCGCCGTGGAGACCGTCCTCGCCCTCTTCGCGCACGACCGCCTCGGCATCCACGCCTACGGCTTCGGCCTGCTCCTCACGGCGGAGGCCACCGGCGGCCTGCTCGGCGCGGGCATCGCCTCCCGGCTCGGCCGGCGCCTCGGCACCGGCACCGCACTGACCTGCACGGCCGCCGTCGAAGGGCTCGCCATCCTGGGCCTGGCCGCCGCCCCGAACCCGTACGTCGCCGCGCTCGCGCTCGCCGCCTGCGGGGCCGGCATGGGCGCCACGATGGTGCTCGGCCCCTCCCTGAGACAGACGATCGTCCCCGCCCGCCTGATGGGCCGGGTCGCCTCCACCTCCCGCATGCTCGCCATGTGCGCCGCCCCGCTCGGCGCCTTCCTCGGCGGCTGGCTGGCCACCGCCTACGACCTCCGCACCCCGCTCTACGCCGCCGCCGCCCTCCTCCTGGCGATGACGGCCGTCACGGCCTCCATGACCAGCAACCGCCGCGTCGAGGCGGCCCTCCAGGCAGCGGCCCAGGCCGCCGCCCCGGACATCCCCGCGCCCAGGGAACCCGCCCGGCGGAGCGCGCCCGACCCGGTGTGACGCCTCCGCCGCCGCCCCGTCCGCGCACGGCCTCGCGGGCCGCGCCGCGCCCGGCGAGTAGGGTTTGGGCAGGCCGGACGGGTGGCGTGGCGGGAGGGTACGAGGGTGAGGCTGACGATTCTGGGCGGCGGCGGATTCCGCGTGCCGCTCGTGTACGGGGCGCTGCTGGCCGACCGCGCCGAGGGCCGGGTCACCGAGGTCGTCCTGCACGACGTCGACGCCGGACGGCTCTCGGCCGTCACCCGGGTCCTGGCCGAACAGGCCACCGCGGCGCCCGACGCCCCCGCCGTGCGCGCCACCACCGATCTCGACGAGGCGCTGCGCGGCGCGGACTTCGTGTTCTCCGCGATCCGCGTGGGCGGTCTGGCGGGACGCGCGGAGGACGAACGGGTCGCCCTCGCCGAAGGCGTGCTCGGCCAGGAGACCGTCGGCGCGGGCGGCATCGCCTACGGCCTGCGCACCGTGCCCGTCGCCGTCGACATCGCGCGGCGGGTGGCCCGCCTGGCGCCCGACGCCTGGGTCATCAACTTCACCAACCCCGCGGGACTGGTCACCGAGGCCATGTCCCGCCACCTCGGCGACCGCGTCATCGGCATCTGCGACTCGCCGGTCGGCCTCGGCCGCCGCATCGCCCGGGTGCTCGGCGTGCCGCCGGACGAGGCGTGGATCGACTACGTCGGCCTCAACCACCTCGGCTGGGTACGCGGTCTGCGCGTCGCCGGACGCGACCTGCTGCCGCGCCTGCTGGACGATCCCGAACTGCTCGGCTCCTTCGAGGAGGGGCGGCTCTTCGGCGCGCGGTGGCTGCGCTCGCTGGGCGCGGTCCCCAACGAGTACCTGCACTACTACTACTTCAACCGCGAGGCCGTACAGGCGTACCAGCGGGCCGAGAAGACCCGCGGCGCCTTCCTGCGCGACCAGCAGGCCGCGTTCTACGAGCGGCTGGGGGCCCCCGGGGCGCCGGCGCTCGCGGCCTGGAACCGCACCCGGGCCGAGCGCGAGGCCACCTACATGGCCGAGAACCGCGAGGCGGCCGGGGCGGGGGAGCGGGAGGAGGACGACCTCTCGGGCGGCTACGAGAAGGTGGCCCTGGCCCTGATGCGGGCCATCGCCCGCGACGAGCGCGCCACGCTGATCCTCAACGTCCGCAACAAGGGCACCCTTTCGGCACTGGACGCGGACGCCGTCATCGAAGTCCCGTGCCTGGTCGACGCCAACGGCGCGCACCCGGTCGCGGTCGATCCGCTGCCCGGCCACGCCACCGGCCTGGTCTGCGCGGTCAAGGCGGTCGAACGCGAGGTGCTGACGGCGGCCGAGTCACGCTCCCGGGAGGCGGCGGTCCGGGCGTTCGCGCTGCACCCGCTGGTCGACTCGGTGAACGTGGCCCGCAGGCTGGTCGACGGCTACACCCGGGTCCACCCGGGGCTGGCGTATCTGCGCTGACCGCGGCGCGGGCGGGCGGTGCGATCGGGCGGTGCGGCGCGCCGGTCCGGAACGGCGGACACCGGAGCGGCCGGCCGCCTCCCCGTACGGCGACCGACCGCCCCACCCCCGTGTTCCCCCGTGCTCCCCGCCCCGGTTCCCCCGTTCTTCCCCGCATCCCCACCCTTGAGAGTCGGCGGCGGCCCGCCTGATACACCCCGGACGCAAAGAATCCGCGGAGGAGGGCGATTCGGCCATCCGGCTGGAGGGGCGGACCGGGAACCCCCTTGTCCGGATGTCGGCCGGTGTGTTGTTGTGGGGGGCGACGGCTGTGCGACGGGGGGCCAGAGGTGACGGGGACGGCGGGTGATGACGGGCGGCTGCTCGCCATCAGCGACCTGCACATCGGCTACCGCGAGAACCGCGAACTGGTCGAGCGGATGGAGCCGGAGTCGGAGAACGACTGGCTGCTGGTGGCCGGCGACGTCGCCGAGACCGTGACCGACGTCCGCTGGGCGCTCAAGACGCTGGCCAGCCGCTTCCACAAGGTCATCTGGGCGCCCGGCAACCACGAACTGTGGACCCACCCGAGGGACACCGTCACCCTGCGCGGCGTCGCCCGCTACGAGCATCTGGTCGAGGTCTGCCGCGAACTGGGCGTGACGACCCCCGAGGACCCCTACCCGCTCTGGCACGGCCCCGGCGGACCGGTGGCCGTCGCCCCGCTGTTCCTGCTGTACGACTACTCGTTCCTGCCGGCCGGCTGTGCCACCAAGGACGAGGGACTGGCCTACGCCAACGGCACCGGCGTCGTCTGCAACGACGAGTTCCTGCTGCACCCCGACCCCTACCCGAGCCGTGAGGCGTGGTGCCGGGCCCGGGTCGCCGAGACCGAGCGCAGACTCGCCGCGCTCCCCGCCGACCTGCCGACCGTGCTCGTCAACCACTACCCGCTGGACCGGCACCCCATGGACGTGCTCTGGTACCCGGAGTTCGCCATGTGGTGCGGCACCCGGCTGACCGCCGACTGGCACCGCAGGTTCCGGGTGGCCGCCATGGTCTACGGCCACCTCCACATCCCCCGGACCACCTGGCACGAGGGCGTCCGCTTCGAGGAGGTGTCCGTGGGCTACCCGCGCGAATGGCGCAAGCGGCCGGGACCGCCGGACAGGCTGCGCCGCATTCTCCCGACGGAGGGCTGAACCGGTGATCGACGAACTGCTCCCGGACTCGGTGGTGGCCGTGGAGTCGTACGGCGACGAGGGGGGCGTCCTCCCGCCGCTGCATCCCGAGGAGGAGGCGGTCGTGGCCCGCGCGGTCGCCAAGCGCCGCCGCGAGTTCAGCACCGTACGGGCCTGCGCCCGGCGCGCCATGGAGAAGCTGGGCGTCCCGCCGCAGCCCATCCTGCCGGCCGAACGGGGAGCGCCGGTCTGGCCGGAGGGCCTGGCCGGCAGCATGACCCACTGCGAGGGCTACTGCGCCGCGGCCCTGGTGCGCTCCACGGACCTGGCCTCCCTCGGCATCGACGCCGAACCCCACGCCCCGCTGCCGGACGGGGTGCTGACCGCCGTCGCCCTGCCCGGCGAGGCGCGGCGGCTGACCGCTCTCGCCGCCGGGGACGGCGCGGTGCACTGGGACCGGCTGCTGTTCAGCGCCAAGGAGTCCGTCTACAAGGCGTGGTTCCCGCTGACCGGCAAGTGGCTCGACTTCATGGAGGCGGACATCGAGATGTACGCCTACCCCGGGACGCCCCGTCTCGGCGCCTTCCGGGCCGAGTTGCTGGTCCCGGGCCCGGTCGTCGGCGGCCGTCGCCTCACCGGCTTCCAGGGCCGCTGGACGGTCACCAGGGGCCTGGTGGCCACGGCGGTGACGGTTCCGCACGCCTGAGGGCGCCCCGGCCCCGCGGGCGGCGCCGCGGAGGCCGGGACCGGGCCTGCTCGTTTGTCCGGCGGCGGGCCGGTCAGGGCTCGGGGCACCAATTGCCGAGCAGGTCGAAGAACGCCTCCTCGTTGCCCGTCAGGCCGGCCCGGGCCAGGGCCTGGTCGGCCTCGGCGAGGACGGCCGGCGGGACGAGTGCCGGCCGGTCGGCCGCCGCGGGGGCGTCGAACGCGGCGCGCACGGTGTGCAGCAGCCGCAGATAGGCCTGGACGGCGGTGCGTTCACGGTCGGTCAGTACGGCGGTCGGCATCGGTCGATCTCCCCGGTTTCGGCGTCACACGGTCCCGCGCCCGGTTGCCCGCGGCGCGGTGCCACCAGCTTGCCGCCCCCCACTGACAATGCCCCCGTCGCACGCCCCGGTTCGCCCGCTCAGCTCAGGAACGCTCAGCTCAGGAACGCTCAGCTCAGGAACGCCCGGCGTGGGAACGCCCGGCGTGGGAACGCCCGGCGTGGGAACGCCCGGCTCCGGGCCGCGGGCGGCGCCGGGGCGCCGCCCGGGTCACGACTCGGGGCGCTTGACGCTCTCCAGCAGCATGTCCAGCCACTCGGCGACCTTGTCCCGGTGCTGGTCGGTGGGCAGTTGCGCGGCGCGCCAGGCGATGCCGCGGACGCCGTGGTTCTGCAGCAGCCGCTCCAGCGGATCGTCGGCGGCCGCCGCCTGCCGCTCGCGGTCCGCGAGGCGTTGCAGCAGTTCCTGCTCGGTGCGCTGCAGGGCACTCGCCAGCGCCTCGGGGTCCTCGGCGGTGAGGAAGCCCGCGTGCACGCGGAAGAACCGCTGGATGGCGTCGCAGTGCTCCATGGTGGGCCGCCGGTCGCCGTTGATGAGAGCGCCCGCCTGCTGGCGCGACATCCCCGCGCCGTCGGCGATCTCCTGCTGGGTGTAGCGTCGCCGGTCGGGCTTGAGCCGGGTGCGGCGCAACAGATCCAGCCGTTGCAGGAACCGGGCCTGCACGTCCGGCTCGCCCGCGGTGCGGCCGCTCAGCAGTGTCCTGATCACGGGTTCGGGGACGCCGCAGGCCACGGACAGGCGGGCGACGTCGAAGACCTCCGCCTGGGAGACGCCCAGCCGGTCGGCGAGCGTGGTGACACGTGCGACGACCGCCGACAGGACGGCCGACGCCACGGAACCCGGATCCTCGATGCCATCCGTCACCGACAGATCTCCTACGTCTCTCTACAGACTTCTCACAGGGCAGGGTGCCGTGAACTTCCCGGAGAGTAGCCCGTTGTTCGAACTCACATCCAGGTCTCGCCACAACTGTGGCCAATTTCAGCCGTCGATCGGCATGAAATGCCACGATAGTTGACACGGTCGCGTCCGAACAGCAGGATCAAGGCGCCGCGTGAAGGCCGCAGAGGCAAGAGGGGTGACCTCCGGATGGCATTTCAGGCAGGAGGGCAGCGGCCGGCGCCGCAGTCCGTTCCCGTCAGTCCCGAGGCGCAGGCCTACCTGCGGGACTACGCCGTGCTTCTGGAGGCAGTCTCCTTCCCGTCCTTCGTCGTCGACCACCGCTGGGACGTCGTCCTGAGCAACGGCGCTTTCACGTCGCTCTTCGGCGGCGCGGGCCCGCATCCGACGGCCATGCCGGACGAGAACTTCCTGCGCTTCGTCCTGTTCCATCCCGAGGCCGGCGCCGTCCTCGGCGACCACGAGGCCCGCTGGTGCCTGCCGATGCTGGCGCAGTTCGCGGCGACCGTGGAGCGGGTGGGGCACGATCCGGTCCTCCAGGGCATCCGTCGGGACATCGCCCAGGACCCGATCATGGAGGCCGCCTACCGGCACGGCCTGCCGCACTGGCTGCGCGCGGTCGGCCCGGCGGCCGCGGAGCCGGACGGCGCGGTGCGTCCGCTGCTGCATCCCGATCCGCGCTGGGGCGCCACCGAGTGCCGGGTGGTCGAGGAGACCCCGGCGACCCTGCGGGAGCTGGGCCACACCCGGCTCACCCTGGTGCTGCGCGAGCCGCCCCGGCCGTCCCGGCCCCAGCACCGCCCGCGCCGCGCCCGCCGCCCGGCCGGCCACCTCAGCGTGGTGCCCGCCGCCGAGTCCTGACGCCCGGCACCGCCGGCGTTCAGGTCGCCGACGGCACCGGGCGCCAGGACCGGCCCCGCCCCTCCCAGGACGGAGCCCCACGCACGTCCGGTCCGGGCCGCCCGCCGATCCGGGCCGCCCCGGCTTCGTCCCGTCCGGTCCGGGCTACCCGCTGATCCGGGCCGCCCCGGATCCGGCCCGTCCGACGCGGGCCGCCCCCTGATTCGGGCCGCCTCCCGATCCGGGCTGTCCCCGACTCCCGCCCGCCCACGGCTCCCACCCGCCCCCGAGTCCGGCCCGACCGACGCGGGCCGTGCCCCGCCGCTCCCCGTCCGCGGCACCGCTCCCAGGGGCGTCCACGCAGCGGCGTCCCGCGTCCGATCAGTACGCAAGGCACTTGCAATCCTTGCGCTATTCTTGCGCGCATGACGCGACGACTTGCGGAAGTGGCGAAGAAGGTCGGGGTCAGCGAGGCCACCGTCAGCCGGGTGCTCAACAACAAACCCGGGGTGTCCGAAGCCACCCGGCAGGCGGTGCTGTCCGCGCTGGACGTGCTCGGCTACGAGCGGCCCACCCAGCTGCGCGGCGAGCGGGCCCGGCTGGTCGGCCTGGTCCTGCCCGAGCTGCAGAACCCCATCTTCCCGGCCTTCGCCGAGGTCATCGGCGGCGCGCTGGCCCAGCTGGGCCTGACCCCCGTGCTGTGCACCCAGACCAAGGGCGGCGTCTCGGAGGCGGACTACGTCGAGCTGCTGCTGCAACAGCAGGTCTCCGGCGTCGTCTTCGCCGGCGGCCTGTACGCCCAGGCGGACGCGCCGCACGACCACTACCGGCTGCTGGCCGAGCGCAACATCCCCGTGGTGCTGGTCAACGCGGGGATCGAGCACCTGGGCTTCCCCAGCGTGTCCTGCGACGACGCGGTCGCCGTGGAGCAGGCCTGGCGCCACCTCGCCTCCCTCGGGCACGAGCGGATCGGCCTCGTCCTCGGCCCCGGCGACCACGTGCCGTCCGCGCGCAAGCTGGCCACCGCCCGCGCCTTCGGCGCCGAACTGCCCGAGGAGTTCGTCGCCCGCGCCATCTTCTCCATCGAGGGCGGCCACGCGGCGGCGGCCAAACTCATCGACCGGGGCGTCACCGGCTTCATCTGCGCCAGCGACCCGCTCGCCCTCGGCGTCGTACGCGCCGCCCGGCGCCGCGGCCTCGACGTCCCGACCCGGATCTCGGTCGTGGGCTACGACGACTCCGCGCTGATGAACTGCACGGAACCGCCGCTGACCACCGTCCGCCAGCCCATCGAGTCCATGGGCAAGGCGGCCGTGGAGCTGCTCAACGCGCAGATCGCCGGCAGCGCCGTACCGGCCGACGAGCTGCTGTTCGAGCCGGAGCTGGTGGTGCGCGGCTCCACCGCCCAGGCTCCCCGTCCCTGACCCGGGCCCTGACCCGCGCCCGGGCCCGCGCCCTGACTCACCCCCTGCAACCCCCCGGAAGCCTCTGGAAGAGACCGTCCTGAAGATCCCGCGAGCTGTCAAATAATTTCAGATTCTGCGCGAGATATTGCGCGCAGCCCTCACCGGTGCTTGAGTGTGCCGCGCCCACCGCTCCTGCCCAGAGGGGTCCACCGATGAGAACTACCGGGTTCCGCCCTGCCGTCGCCGCCATCGGCGTCTGCGCCTTCGCTCTCGCCCTGACGTCGTGCGGTTCCGGCGACGACGGCGCCGCGAGCGGCAAGACCCGCATCACGGTCAACTGCGAGCCGCCCAAGAGCGCCAAGGTCGACCGGACGTTCTTCGACGAGGACTCGGCGTCCTTCGAGAAGCAGAACCCGGACATCGACGTCACCCTGCACGACGCGTTCCCCTGCGAGGACCCCAAGACCTTCGACGCCAAGCTGGCCGGCGGCCAGATGGAGGACGTGTTCTACACGTACTTCACCGACGTCAAGCACGTCGTGAGCACCGGCCAGGCCGCCGACCTGACGCCGTACGTCAAGGAGCTGAAGAGCTACGGCACCCTCCAGCAGCAACTGCGCGACATCTACACCGTCGACGGCAAGGTCTACGGCATCCCGCGCACCGGCTACTCGATGGGCCTGATCTACAACAAGAAGCTCTTCCAGAAGGCCGGCCTCGACCCCGAGAAGCCGCCGACGACCTGGGAGGAGGTCCGCGCCGACGCCAAGAAGATCGCCGCGCTCGGCGGCGGCACCGTCGGCTACGCCGACTACAGCGCCCAGAACCAGGGCGGCTGGCACTTCACCGCCGAGATGTACTCCCAGGGCGGCGACGTCGTCGGCGCCGACGGCAAGAAGGCCGCCGTCGACACCCCCGAGGGCCACGCCGTGCTCCAGAACCTGCACGACATGCGCTGGACCGACGATTCGATGGGCAGCAAGCAGTTGCTCGTCATCAACGACGTCCAGCTGATGATGGGTTCGGGCAAGCTCGGCATGTACCTGGCCGCTCCGGACAACATCCCGATCCTGGTCAAGGAGAAGGGCGGCAACTACAACGACCTCGCCCTGGCCCCCATGCCCGGCGGCAAGGGCACCCTCGTCGGCGGCGACGGCTACATGTTCAGCAAGAAGGACAGCCCCGCCCAGATCCGCGCCGGCCTGAAGTTCCTCGACCACATGTTCCTCACCCCCGGCAAGGGCTTCCTCGGCGACTACGCCCGCGCCAAGAAGAACAACGCGCCCGTCGGCCTGCCCGAGCCGCGCCTGTTCACCGGCGCCGCCGACGCCACCGACCAGCAGGTCAAGAAGGCCAACGCCAACGTCCCGGTGGACAACTACCAGTCCTTCCTCGACGGCAACCAGAAGCTCCAGCTGAAGGTCGAGCCGCCCAACGCCCAGCAGATCTACTCCGTCCTCGACGGCGTCGTCTCCGCGGTCCTCACCAAGAAGGACGCCGACATCGACCATCTGCTCAAGGACGCCTCCTCGAAGATCGACGGCATCCTGGCCCGGAGCTGACCGACCATGACGAAAACGGCCGAGCGGCGATCCGCCGAGGCGATGGCCGTCCACCCGGTACAGGCGCCGTCCCCGGCGGGGGACCGGAGGCGGCGCCGCCTGGCCGAACAGGCCCGCGCCTACGCCTTCCTGCTGGGCGGACTGATCTGCTTCGCCCTGTTCTCCTGGTACCCGGCGATCCGCGCCGTCGTGCTCGCCTTCCAGAAGTACACGCCGGGCAACCCGCCCGAATGGGTCGGCACCGCCAACTTCACCCACGTCCTGCACGACCCGGAGTTCGGCGCCGCCTGGCGCAACACCCTGACCTTCACCGTGCTCGCCCTGCTGATCGGCTTCGCCGTCCCGTTCGTCCTGGCCCTCGTCCTGAACGAACTGCGGCACGCCAAGGCCTTCTTCCGGGTCGTGGTCTACCTTCCGGTGATGATCCCGCCGGTGGTCAGCGCGCTGCTGTGGAAGTGGTTCTACGATCCCGGCGCCGGCCTCGCCAACGAGGCGCTGCGCGCCCTGCACCTGCCCACCTCGAACTGGACCAACGGCACCGACACCGCGCTCGTCTCCCTGGTCCTCGTGGCCACCTGGGCCAACATGGGCGGCACCGTCCTGATCTACCTGGCCGCCCTCCAGTCCATCCCCGGCGAGCTGTACGAGGCCGCCGAACTGGACGGCGCGAACATCCTCCAGCGCGTCCGCCACGTCACGGTCCCGCAGACCCGGTTCGTGATCCTGATGCTGATGCTGCTCCAGATCATCGCCACCATGCAGGTGTTCACCGAACCCTTCGTGATCACCGGCGGCGGCCCGGAGAGCGCCACGGTCACCGTGCTCTACCTCATCTACAAGTACGCCTTCCTCTACAACGACTTCGGCGGCGCCTGCGCCCTGAGCGTGATGCTGCTCGTGCTGCTCGGCGTCTTCTCCGCGGTCTACCTCAGGCTGACCCGGTCCGGCTCCGGCGAGGAGAACGCATGAGCAGCGCCACCCGCACCCTCGTCTCCCCGGCCACCCTCGCCCGCCCGCGCGGCAAGGTCCTGTACTGGACCGTCTTCGGCAGTGTCCTGGTGCTGTTCACGCTCGCCTTCCTCTTCCCCGTCTACTGGATGGTGACCGGCGCGGCCAAGTCGCCCGACGAGGTGGCCCAGACCCCGCCCACCCTGGTTCCCGAGCACTGGCACACCAGCGCCTTCACCGACGCCTGGGACCTGATGCAGCTGCCGCAGCACCTGTGGAACACCCTCGTCCAGGCCGCCGGAGCCTGGGCGTTCCAGCTGGTGTTCTGCACGGCCGCCGCCTACGCGCTGTCCAAGCTGCGGCCGGCCTTCGGCAAGGTGATCCTCGGCGGCATCCTGGCCACCCTCATGGTCCCGGCCCAGGCCCTGGTCGTCCCGAAGTACCTCACCGTCGCCGACCTGCCGTTCCTGCACACCAGCCTGCTCAACGACCCGCTCGCGATCTGGCTGCCGGCCGTCGCCAACGCCTTCAACCTCTACCTGCTCAAGCGGTTCTTCGACCAGATACCGCGCGACGTGCTGGAGGCCGCGGAGATCGACGGCGCGGGCAAGCTGCGCATCCTGTGGTCGATCGTGCTGCCGATCTCCCGGCCGGTGCTCGGCGTCGTGTCGATCTTCGCGCTGGTCGCCGTCTGGCAGGACTTCCTGTGGCCGCTGATGGTCTTCTCCGACACCGACAAGCAGCCCATCAGCGTGGCCCTGGTGCAGCTGTCGCAGAACATCCAACTGACCGTGCTCATCGCCGCCATGGTGATCGCCAGCATCCCGATGGTCGCCCTCTTCCTCCTCTTCCAGCGGCACATCATCGCCGGGATCAGCGCGGGCAGCACGAAGGGCTGACACCACCCCTTCGCACCGACACAGAAAGGCAGGCACAGTGGGACAGCCCACCCATGCCCGAAACGGCCGCGACGACGCCGACTGGTGGCGCGACGCCGTCCTCTACCAGGTCTACGTCCGCAGCTTCGCCGACGGCGACGGCGACGGCACCGGCGACCTCGCGGGCGTCCGCTCCCGGCTGCCGTACCTCTCCGAACTCGGCGTGGACGCCCTCTGGTTCAGCCCCTGGTACCTCTCCCCGATGAAGGACGGCGGCTACGACGTCGCCGACTACCGCGCCATCGACCCCGCCTTCGGCACCCTGGCCGAGGCGGAGAAGCTCATCGCCGAGGCCCGCGAACTGGGCATCCGCACCATCGTCGACATCGTGCCCAACCACGTCTCCGACCAGCACCCCTGGTTCCGCGCCGCCCGCGCCGCCGCCCCCGGGGCACCCGAGCGGGAGCTGTTCCACTTCCGGCCCGGCCGCGGCGCGAGCGGCGAACTGCCGCCCAACGACTGGACGTCGGAGTTCGGCGGCCCCGCCTGGACCCGGCTCCCGGACGGCGACTGGTACCTGCACCTGTTCGCCCCCGAGCAGCCCGACCTCAACTGGGCGCACCCGGCGGTCCGCAGGGAACACGAGGACATCCTGCGGTTCTGGTTCGAACGCGGCGTGGCGGGCGTCCGCATCGACTCGGCCGCCCTGCTCGTCAAGGACCCCGCTCTGCCCGACTTCACCGAGGGCCGCGACCCGCACCCCTACGTCGACCGGGACGGACTGCACGACGTCTACCGCTCCTGGCGCCGGCTCGCCGACGAGTACGGCGGCGTGTTCGTCGGCGAGGTGTGGCTGCCCGACAGCGAGCGCTTCGCCCGCTACCTGCGCCCCGACGAGCTGCACAGCGCCTTCAACTTCGCCTTCATGTCCTGCCCCTGGGACGCGGAACGGCTGCGCACGTCCATCGACGAGACCCTGGCCGAGCACGCCCCCGTCGGCGCCCCCGCCACCTGGGTGCTGTGCAACCACGACATCACCCGCACCGTCACCCGCTACGGCCGCGCCGACACCGGGTTCGACTTCGCCGCCAAGGTCTTCGGCACCCCCACCGACCTCGCCCTGGGCACCCGCCGGGCCCGCGCCGCCGCCCTGCTCTCCCTCGCCCTGCCCGGCGCGGTCTACGTCTACCAGGGCGAGGAACTCGGGCTGCCCGAGGCCGACATCCCCGTGGACCGCGTCCAGGACCCGATGCACTTCCGCTCCGGCGGCACCGACCCCGGCCGCGACGGCTGCCGCGTCCCGCTGCCCTGGGCGGCCGACGCGCCGTACGCGGGCTTCGGCTCCCGCGAGGAACCGTGGCTGCCCCAGCCCGCCGACTGGGCCGCGTACGCCGTCGACCGCCAGGCGGCCGACCCGGACTCGATGCTCGGGCTCTACCGCCGGGCGATCGCCCTGCGCCCGGTGTTCGGCGACGCCCCCCTGACCTGGCTGCCCGCCGCCGACGGCGTCCTCGCCTTCACCCGCGCCGAGGGCACCGCCTGCGTGGTCAACCTCCGCGCCGAACCCGCCGAACTGCCGGCCCACACCCGGCTGCTGCTGGCCAGCGGTCCGCTGGACGCCGCCGGCCGCCTCCCGCAGGACACGGCGGTCTGGCTGCGCACCTGACGGCGCGGCCGGACCGCCGGACCACCCCGCACCTCCCGCACAGCGCTATCCCCGCACCCCCACTCGAAGGGATCAGCACATGCACGGCACCCGTACGCTCCCCACCGCCCGGCGCCTGCCGGCCGTCGGCGCCGCCGTCGCCCTCGCCGCCGGCCTGCTCGGCACCCTCGGCGCGCCCGCCGCCCACGCGGCGGCGGGCGCGAGCCTCCCCTTCACCTCGGTCGAAGCGGAGTCCGCCACCACCAGCGGCACCAGGATCGGCCCCGACTACACCCAGGGCGCCCTCGCCTCCGAGGCGTCGGGCCGCCAGGCCGTCCGGCTGAACGCCGGACAGCGCGTCGAGTTCACCGCGCCCCGCGCGGCCAACGCGGTGAACGTCTCCTACAGCGTTCCCGACGGCCAGTCCGGCACGCTGAACGTCTACGTCAACGGCGTCCGGCTCGCCAGGACCCTCGCCGTCACCTCCAAGTACTCCTACGTGGACACCGGCTGGATCGCCGGCGCCAAGACGCACCACCTCTACGACAACGCCCGCCTGCTGCTCGGCCAGAACGTCCAGGCCGGCGACAAGATCGCGGTGGAGGCGGCCAACGTCCAGGTCACCGTGGACGTGGCCGACTTCGAGCAGGTCGCCGCCGCGGCGGCCCAGCCCGCCGGTTCCGTCTCCGTCACCGCCAAGGGCGCCGACCCCAGCGGCCAGGGCGACTCCACCCAGGCCTTCCGCGACGCCATCAACGCCGCCCAGGGCGGGGTGGTGTGGATCCCGCCGGGCGACTACCGGCTGACCTCCTCGCTCGGCGGCGTGCAGAACGTCACGCTCCAGGGCGCGGGCAGCTGGTACTCCACCGTGCACAGCTCCGGTTTCATCAACCAGGGCAGCTCGGCCGGCAACGTGCACATCAAGGACTTCGCGGTCATCGGCGAGGTCACCGAACGCAACGACTCCAGCCCCGACAACTTCGTCAACGGCTCCCTCGGCCCGAACTCCTCCGTCTCCGGCATGTGGATCCAGCACCTCAAGTGCGGACTGTGGCTGACCGGGAACAACGACAACCTGGTCGTCGAGAACAGCCGGATCCTCGACACCACCGCCGACGGCCTCAACCTCAACGGCAGCGCCAAGGGCGTCAAGGTCCGCGGCAACTTCCTGCGCAACCAAGGCGACGACTCGCTCGCCATGTGGTCCCTCAACGCCCCGGACACCAACAGCAGCTTCGAGAACAACACGATCAGCCAGCCCAACCTCGCCAACGGCATCGCGGTCTACGGCGGCACCGACATCACTGTCAGGAACAACCTGGTCTCCGACACCAACGCCCTCGGCAGCGGCATCGCGATCTCCAACCAGAAGTTCATGGACCCCTTCAACCCGCTCGCCGGCACCATCACCGTCGACGGCAACACCCTGGTGCGCGCCGGCGCGATCAACCCCAACTGGGGCCACCCGATGGGCGCGCTGCGCGTCGACTCCTACGACAGCGCCATCAACGCCACGGTGAACATCACCAACACCACGATCACCGACAGCCCCTACAGCGCCTTCGAGTTCGTCTCCGGCGGCGGCACCGGCAACCCGGTGCGCAACGTCACCGTGAACGGCGCGACCGTGAAGAACACCGGCACGGTCGTCGTCCAGGCCGAGACCCAGGGCTCGGCCACCTTCCGCAACGTCACCGCGACCGGCGTCGGCGTCGCCGGGATCTACAACTGCCCCTATCCCTCGGGCGGCTTCGCGCTCACCGACGGCGGCGGCAACTCCGGCTGGAACACCACCTGGTCGAACTGCTCCAGCTGGCCGCAGCCCGGCCAGGGCAACCCGGACCCGGACCCGAACCGCAATCTCGCCAAGGGCCGCCCGGCCACCGCCACCGGCTCCCAGGACGTCTACACGCCCGGCAAGGCGGTCGACGGCGACGCGAACAGCTACTGGGAGTCGGCCAACAACGCCTTCCCGCAGTCCCTCACCGTCGATCTGGGATCGAGCCAGAGCGTGCGCCGGCTGGTGCTGAAGCTGCCGCCGTCCTCGGCCTGGGGCGCCCGCACCCAGACCGTCGCCGTGCTCGGCAGCGGTGACGGGTCGGCGTACTCGACACTGGCCGCCGCGCAGGGCTACCGCTTCGACCCGGCCACCGGCAACACCGCCACCGTGTCCCTGCCCGCCGGCACCAGCCCGCGCTACCTGCGGCTGACGGTCACCGGCAACACGGGCTGGCCGGCGGCCCAGTTCAGCGAGGTGGAGGCCTACGCCACCCCGTGACGCGGGCGGACCGGCACGTCGCCGGAACCGGCCCCGTGCCACTTCGGCCGGGCGCCGTCCCCCCATCGCTTTGGGGGGACGGCGCCCGGCCGTGCGCGTGGCCGAAACCTGTCGCCGCACGTACCTCTCGCCGTCACTCGGGCGACACCGCACCCTTCCCCCGCGTTCGGTGCTCTTGGAACACTCGCTGCGCACAGCATTCGGTCCGTACCGGCCGTCCGCGCGTCAGCAGGATGAGAGGTCCTTCCCCCATGCCGTCACCCACGCCCGAAGTCAACCGGCGCCGCTTCCTCCAGATCGCGGGCGCGACCACCGCGTTCACCGCGCTCTCCGGCAGCATCCAGCGGGCCGCCGCGCTGCCCGCCAACCGCCGCACCGGGTCGATCGAGGACGTCGAGCACATCGTCGTCCTCATGCAGGAGAACCGTTCCTTCGACCACTACTTCGGCACCCTCAGAGGCGTCCGCGGCTTCGGCGACCCGCGCCCGGTGACCCTGCCGAGCGGCAGGAGCGTCTGGTACCAGACGAACGCCGCCGGCAAGGAGATACCGCCCTTCCACCCGGACGCCGACGACCTGGGCCTCGCCTTCCTCCAGGACCTCCCGCACGGCTGGAACGACGGCCACGCCGCGTTCAACGGCGGCCGCTACGACAAGTGGGTGCCGTCCAAGGGCAGTACGACGATGGCGTACCTGAACCGCGACGACATCCCCTTCCACTACGCGCTCGCCGACGCCTTCACCGTCTGCGACGCCTACCACTGCTCGTTCATCGGCTCCACCGACCCCAACCGCTACTACATGTGGTCCGGTTACGTCGGCAACGACGGCCAGGGCGGCGGCCCGGTGCTCGGCAACGACGAGGCCGGCTACGGCTGGACGACGTATCCCGAGCGGCTGGAGAAGGCGGGCGTCTCCTGGAAGATCTACCAGGACGTCGGCGACAATCTCGACGCGGCCGGCGGCTGGGGCTGGATCGACGACGCCTACCGCGGCAACTACGGCGACAACTCCCTGCTGTACTTCAACCAGTACCGCAACGCCAGGCCCGGCGACCCGCTGTACGACAAGGCCCGCACCGGCACCGACGCCCGCACCGGCCAGGGCTACTTCGACCAGCTGAAGGCCGACGTCAAGGGCGGCAAGCTGCCCCAGGTCTCCTGGATCGTCGCCCCCGAGGCCTTCACCGAGCACCCCAACTGGCCCGCCAACTACGGCGCCTGGTACGTCTCCCAGGTCATCGACGCGCTGACCGCCGACCCCAAGGTGTGGGCGAAGACCGCGCTGTTCATCACCTACGACGAGAACGACGGCTTCTTCGACCACCTGGTGCCGCCCTTCGCGCCGGCCGACGCCGGCCGGGGCCTGTCCACGGTGGACGTGACCCAGGACGTCTTCAAGGGCGACGCCGGCCACGTCGCCGGACCCTACGGGCTCGGCCAGCGGGTGCCGATGCTCGTCGTCTCGCCCTGGAGCAAGGGCGGCTACGTCTGCTCCGAGACGCTCGACCACACCTCGATCATCCGCTTCATCGAGCGCCGCTTCGGCGTGCGCGAGCCGAACATCTCGCCCTGGCGGCGCGCGATCTGCGGCGACCTGACCGCCGCCTTCGACTTCGCCGGCGCCGACACCCGGCCGGCCGCCCTCCCCGACACCGCCGGCTACCGGCCGCCGGACAAGAACCGCCACCCCGACTACGTGCCCGTCCCGCCCGCCCAGGGCGCCCTGCCGAAGCAGGAGCGCGGGCAGCGCCCCACCCGCCCGCTCAAGTACGCGCCCGCGGTGGACGGTTCGGCCGACACGGCGACCGGGAAGTTCCGGCTGACCTTCTCCTCGGGCGCCGCCGCCGGCGCCGCGTTCCTGGTCACCTCCGCCAACCGCACCGACGGCCCCTGGACCTACACCACCGAGGCCGGCAAGAGCCTGTCCGACGCCTGGAACTCGGCGTACTCCGGCGGCTCGCACGACCTCACCGTGCACGGCCCCAACGGCTTCCTGCGCGCCTTCCGCAACCCCGGAAAGACCGCGGGCCCCGAGGCGGTCGCCCGGTACGCCGGCGACGACGTCGAGCTGACCTTCACCAACCAGGGCGCCGCCACAGTCACGTTGAAGGTGACGGGCGGCTACGGCGCGGGGACCACCGCTGTCAAGGTCACGCCCGGCGCCACGGTGCGCCGCCGCTTCTCCCTCGCGGCGAGCGGGCGCTGGTACGACCTGACGGTCACCTCCGACGCCGACGCCGGCTTCCTGCGGCGGTTCGCCGGACATGTCGAGAACGGCCGTCCCGGCGTGAGCGATCCGGCCATCGCCACCCGCTGACGCGCGGGTCCCCGGGGCGCACGGGCGGGAGCGAGGACGGCGGTTGTCTTCCGGCCGGCTCGCGGTAGTGTGCCCCGGTGACCACGCATTCGAACACACCTGCAGGCTGGTACCCCGATCCGCACGGCGCGGCCCAGACGCTGCGCTACTGGGACGGCGCGCAGTGGACCGAGCACACCCACGCCGGCCAGCAGGCTCCCGCCGGGCAGCAGGCCCCCGCCGGCCAGCACGGCCAGCACGGCCAGCACGGCCAGTACCAGCAGGCGCCGGCCCAGCAGGCCGCGCCCGACGCCCGCGTGCAGCAGCAGGTGCGGCAGGAGGCCGGCGTCGTCGGCGCCGGTGTGGGCGGCGGCTCGCTGTTCAGCGAGCCGGTGCTCGTGGTGAACCAGAAGGCCAAGCTGATCGAGCTGACCAACGAGTACAAGGTCTTCGACCAGAACGGCAACCAGATCGGCGCGGTCACCGAGATCGGCCAGAACGCGCTGAAGAAGATCCTGCGGTTCGTCTCCAGCCTCGACCAGTTCATGACCCACAAGCTGGAGATCCGGGACGGCTACGGACAGCCGCTGCTGGTGCTGACCCGGCCCGCGAAGATCTTCAAGTCGCGGGTGATCGTGTCCCGTCCGGACGGCACACAGGTCGGCGAGATCGTCCAGCAGAACGTCTTCGGGAAGATCAACTTCGCGATGAACGCGAACGGCCAACAGGTCGGCGCGATCAAGGCGGAGAACTGGCGCGCCTGGAACTTCGCGATCGTCGACCACGCCGACAACGAGGTCGCCCGGATCACGAAGACCTGGGAGGGCCTGGCCAAGACCATGTTCACCACGGCGGACAACTACGTCCTCCAGATCCACTACCAGCTGCCCGAACCGCTGCTGAGCCTGGTCGTGGCGACGGCGCTGACCGTCGACACCGCCCTCAAGCAGGACTCGCGCGGCCTGGGCTGACCGGGTCCGCACGCACCCGCCCGACGGACACCGGCGGCGGTCACCACCCGGTGACCGCCGCCGGTGCCCGTAACCTCGCGGTGCCCGTGCGTCACAGCGGTGTGAGGTGCTCCGGTCCGGACCGCCGCGACCGGGGCAGCAGCGCGGGTTCCGCGGCCGCCGCGCGCGCCTCCAGGGCCAGGACGGCCGCCACGGGGTGCGCCTCGTCGCCGTCGTAGGGGTCCGGTCGCGGCCCTTCGGGGTCCGGGAGGGCCGCCTCCTCGGCGCGCGGCGTGGCCCGGGAGAGTTCCACCACGCCCCACGAGGCCAGCGCCGCTCCTGCCAGCGCGAACAGCACGCCCCGTACGCCCCCGTGCAGCCCCTGGCCGAGCAGCGTGAGCCCGATCACGGCCGCCGCCACCGGGTTGGCCAGGGTCACCACCGCCAGCGGAGCGCCCAGACCGCCCCGGTAGGCGGTCTGCGACAGCAGCAGCCCGCCCACCGCGAACGCCGCGACGAGCAGCGCCACGACGATCACCCGGGCGCTGAAGAGCGGCCCGGTGTGGTCGGTGGCGGCCACCGTGACCGTCTGGGTGAGCGCGGAGGCGACGCCCGAGGCCAGGCCGGACGCGGTCGCGTGCCGCAGCCCCGGCCGCGCTCCGGGCCGGGAGAGCGCGCCGATGAGGACGGCCGTCGCACCGGCGACGGCCAGCGCCTCGGCCGGGCTCAGCACCTGGTGGGGCGCGGGCCCGGACGCCGCGAGCAGCAGCGCGCCGAGCCCGAGCAGGGTGAGCGCGGTGCCCCGCCACTCGGCCGCGACGACCCGCCGCCCGGCCAGGCGCGCCCCCATCGGCACGGCCGCCACCAGCGTGAGCGCGCCGAGCGGCTGGACCACGGTCAGCGGACCGTACTTGAGGGCCACCACGTGCAGCAGGGCCGCGGCGCCGTTCAGCCCGACGGCGCACCACCAGGCGCCCGCGCGCAGCATCCGCAGCACACCCGCGCCCGCGGCGCGCGAGGCGAGCCGCTCCTGGGCGACGGCGGCCGCGGCATAGGCGACGGCGGAGACCAGCGAGAGGACCACGGCGAGCAGGAAGGCGCTCATCGGGCCGCCCCCACCAGGACGGTGTCCTCGACCGGCGCGGCCTGGCCGGGGACGCGCACGCGGGCGGCCGGGGCGCGGTGCGGCAGCGGTATCGCCGCCAGCGCGAGCGCGAGCAGCGCGGCCGCGGCCAGCGCGTCGAGCCAGTAGTGGTTCGCGGTGCCCACGATCACCAGCAGGGTGAACAGCGGGTGCAGCAGCCACAGCCAGCGCCACCGCGACCTGGTGGCGACGATCAGCGCGACCGCCACCATCAGGGCCCAGCCGAAGTGCAGCGAGGGCATCGCCGCGAACTGGTTGGAGAGGTGGTCGGTCTTCGGCGGCCCGTACACCGAGGGTCCGTAGACCCGCGCCGTGTCGACGAGGCCGGCCGCGCCGAGCATCCGCGGCGGGGCGAGCGGGAACGTGAGATGCAGCACCAGGGCCGCGGCGGTCACCGCGGCGAGCACCCTGCGGGTCCAGACGTAGTGCGCCGGGCGGCGCAGGTACAGCCAGACCAGCAGACCGACGGTGGCCGGGAAGTGCACGGTCGCGTAGTAGGTGTTCGCTATGTGCACGAGGGTGTCGCCGGTGTCGCCGTGCAGCAGCAGGGACTGCACCGCGCCCTCGCCGGGCAGATGGGCCCAGCGCTCCAGGTCCCAGACGTGCCGGGCGTTGTGGAGGGCCTCGCCGGTGTGGTCGGCGGCCAGTTGCCTGCCGAGTTTGTAGACCAGGAACAGGCCGGCCACGAGCAGGAGTTCGCGGACGAGCGGCGGCCGGGCGGGCCGGTCGGGCTCCGCTGCGGCGGCCTCGTTCAGGGATGTCATGCCCCGGCCCCTTCGCTGGCGGTGTACGGGTGTCCGCCCGCCGGCCCGGTCGGGCGGCAGGCTCGGACGTTGTCATCGATACGGTACCGTACCGATACGGCAGTGTACCGATACGTCGTAGTACCGGTACACTGGCGTATCGGTCGATGTACGTCACACCGGCGCGCGCCACACTGGACGGCGAACCCATCCGCATCACGAGTACGAGCGAGGAGAAGAGCGATGACATCGCAGGCCGCGGACGGACCGGACACGGTTGTCGCCTCGCGCCGCTCCAAGATCACGCCCGAGCGTGAACGGGAGTTCTTCGATGCCGTGCTCGAACAGATCCGCGAGTGCGGGTACGACGCCGTCACCATGGAGGGCGTCGCCGCCACCACCCGGTGCAGCAAGTCCACGCTCTACCGGCAGTGGAAGAACAAGCCGCAGTTCGTGGTCGCCGCGCTGCGGGCCAACCGGCGGGCCCGGTTCGCCGGGATCGACACCGGCTCGCTCGCCGAGGACCTGCGGCAGGCCGCACGGGCCGCGGGACAGTGGTCGGGCAAGGACACCCGGCTCCTCCAGGCGCTCGGACACGCGATGACGCAGGACCCGGAGCTGAAGACGGCGCTGCGCGAGACGCTGGTGGAGCCGGAGGTGGCCGCGCTGCGCGAGCTGCTGCGGCGCGGGGTCGAGCGCGGCGAGGTCCGCGCCGACAACCCGGCGCTGGAGTATGTGCCCGCGCAAATGTTCGGCGTGCTGCGCATCCGTCCCGTGCTGGACGGGGAGTTCGCCGGTCCGGACTACATGGTCCGGTTCGTGGAGGCCGCGGTGCTGCCCGCGCTCGGCCTGGACTAGCAGGAGACCCAGGCCGCCGTCCGTGGGATGACTGGACGGCGACCTGTTCGCGCCGCACCGTGGGGACGGGGGCGGCGCCACCCGGCCGGGCGGAGTTCCTCTGGAGCGGAGAGGAACCCCGCCCGGCCGACACACGACCCGGGCGGTGCGGGCCGGCTCACACGTTCTGGCCGCTCCCGCCGCCCGAGGACTCCTTGATGCCGCCGGTGATCTCGTCGATCACCGACTGGCCCTGCGCCACGTCCACGCCGAACCGGACGACGACCATCTGGCTCGGATTCCCCGGGGACGGGAAGGCCAGCGACTCCACGAAGCCGTCGGAGCCCTTGTTCGTGACCGCCTTCCAGCGCACCAGGTAGCCCTTCTGGCCGGCCACCGTGACCGCCTTGGAGGCCAGCACCTGGTGCGAGGTTATGCCGCCGTACGCCTTGCCGTACGACTGGTCGGCGTTGTCCGCGATGTCCGCCTCGGCCACCTGCCGCGCCGTGCCGACCGCCAGGGCGGGCGAGGAGGACGCGCCGCCCTTGTTGCAGCTCAGCGAGGTGTCGGCCGGACACTTGTAGGTGTCGGAGGAGTTGACCTGGGCACCGCTGCCGTTGGCGAACTGCTGGCCGTACCAGCCGCTCGGGATGGGCAGGCTGATGCCGCTGGCCGGGTCGGCCACCGAGCCGCTCCTGATCTTCGGCGGCGCGGACTGCTGCGGACCGGGCGTCTGGCCCCCGGACCCGCCCGAGCCGTCGGACCCGCCGGAGTCCCCGGACCCGCCCGACCCGCCCGACCCGCCCGGGCCTCCGAAGCCGCCGCTGCCGCCGCTCCCGTCACTGCCGCCGGACCCGCCGGAGCCGCCGAACGGGCCGCCCTGGCCGCCGGAGCCGCCGCGCCCGCCGCCCTGCCCGTTCGGCAGCTGCCGCGAGGCGGTCCGGTCACCGCCGTCGTCCTTGGTCAGCGCGTACACCCCGACCCCGATGCTCGCCAGCACCGCGGCGGCCACCGCCACGGCGATGCCCGTGCGCAGCCCACGGCGCCCTGCGGGCGCGGGCTGCCCCGGGTAGCCGGGATGGCCCGGGTAGGCGGACTGCCCCGGGTAGGCGGGCTGGCCGGGCTGGCCCGGATACCCCTGTTGGCCCGGATAACCGGGCTGGGCCGGATGCCCCGGTCGGCCCGGGTCGCCCTGGTACGCCGGGTGGGGGCCGGCGGCGGGCGGCTGCGCCGGCGGACCCCACGCGGCGGCCGACCCGGCCGGGCGGGTCCGGTCCGTCCATGCCCCGCCGTCCCACCAGCGCTCGGTGGCGGGGCCGTCACTTGTCTGCCCCGGGTCGGGATACCACCCGGGAGGAGTCACCTGCGTCATGTCCCCACCGTATGAGGCGTCCGTGAAAGAGGTATGAGAGGCCCCCGGTCGACGAGGACGCCCTCGCCCCGCCGCACACGACGCTCCCCGCGCCGCGGGGCCCCGCCCCACTGTAGGAGCCATCGCCCCGTCGGGGCAGCCCCCGTCCCCGGCCCGCCACCGGTTCCCGCCCCGGGAGCCCGGTGCACGAACCGCCGCCCCCCTCCCGTGAGCCCCGCCCCGCGCCCCACCGGCCCCGGCCCGGCGCGCCAGCCACGCACCGCCACCGCCACCGCCCGCCCCACCGCGCACCAGCACACCACCGCACCATGAATGTGCCTACACACCGTCAAATCTGCGCCAACTCACGCCCGTTGACTTTCCGCCCCTTTTCCCCGCAGGTCGCGGCCCCGCCCCGTCGCCCGCCCGTACCCGACGTCACCCGTGACGGCAACACGTGCGTGGAGCGGCCTCCGCTGGGCCTCCCGGAGGGATACGCTCGGGATTCGTACGGCGTTCGGGCGACTTGGGGAGGTAGCGGAATGACGGAGGCACGGCCGGATGCGGCCGCCCCGGCTTGCCTGTGGGAGCGCGACGAGGAAGTCACCGCCGTCCGGCGAGCGGTGGAAACCCTGCGCGCCGACCGCGCGTCCGCGGGCGGCCTGCTGGTCTTCCAGGGCGACGCGGGACTGGGCAAGACCGCCCTGCTGACCGAGACCCGCCGCATCGCCGAGGAGCACGGCTGCGCCGTGTGGTCGGCCCGCGGCGGCGAGATCCTGCGCTCCGTCCCGTTCAACGTGGTACGCCAACTGCTGCAGCCCGCCCTGCTGTCGCTGCTGCCCGAGGAGGCCCGCGAATACCTCGGCGACTGGTACGGCATCGCCGGCCCCGCCCTCGGCATAGCGGAACCCGGCGAGGGCCACGCCGACCCGCAGGCCGTGTGCGACGGTCTGGTCAACGCCGTACGCAGGCTGGCCGGGCGCGAGTGGCCGCTGGTGCTGCTGATCGACGACGCGCACTGGGCCGACGAGGAGTCCCTGCGCTGGCTCGCCGCCTTCGCCGAGAGCCTGGACGACCTGTCCGTGCTGCTCGTGGTGACCCGCAGGTCCGGCGAGGTGAGCGGCGAGAGCGCCCGGCTGCTGGACGCGGTCGCCGCCGCCGCGGGCGTGAGCGACCTGCGCGCGCTGTCCCCGGACGCCACCGCCGAACTCACCCGCACCGCCCTCGGCGCCCACGCGGACGCCCCGTTCTGCCGCGAGGTGTGGGCCGTCACCGGCGGCAACCCCTACGACGCCGTGGAACTCCTCGCCAAGGTCCGCGACAGCGAGCTGGAACCGGTCGAGTCCCGGGCCGCCGAACTGCGCGACCTGAACCGCTCCGCCCGCGGCGGCGGCCTCGTCGCACGCCTGGAGGAACTGGGCATCGACGCCACCCGGTTCGCCTGGGCCGCCGCCATCCTCGGCACCGGCATCTCCGTCGACCTGGTCGCCCAACTCGCCACCATGAGCCGGGAGGAGGCGGTGCGCTGCGCCCAACTGCTGCGCGCCGCCCGCATCCTCACCGAGCCGGACCCGGCGACCGCCCGCGGCGGCGACGGCGACCTGGAGTTCGTGCACCCGCTGATCGCCACCGCCGCCTACCACTCCATCCCGGACGCGCTGCGCACCGCCATGCACGGCATCGCCGCCCAGGTCGTGGCCGAATCCGGGCGCGGCGCCGCCGCGGCCTCCCGGCATCTGCTGGAGGTCCACCCGGACGACGACGAGGAACTGGTCGACCAGCTGCGGCAGGCCGCCCGCGAACACCTCGCCGTCGGCGCCCCGGAGGCGGCCCGCCGCTGCCTGGAGCGGGCCCTGCGGGAGCCGCCCACACCCGAGGCGCACCCACAGGTCCTCTACGAACTGGGCTGCGCCACGCTGCTGACCAAGCCCGCCACCACCATCGAGCACCTCCGCCTGGCGCTGAGCATGCCCGGCCTGGAGGGCGAGGCGCGGGTGGACGCCGTCCGCCGGCTGTCGCAGGCCCAGCTCCACAACAACCAGCTGGAGGAGGCCGTCCGCACGGTCGAGGCCGAGGCCGCCCGCCACGCACCGGGTCCCACCCGGCTGAAGCTGCACGCCATGCAGTACATGTGGGAGGGCCTGCACGCCGGTGAGACGATCTCGCCCCGCCGCTCCGAGCGCCTCGCCGAGCTCGCCGCCGGCTGCACCGGACGCGACAGCTCCGAGCGGGCGCTGCTCATCCTGCGCGGCTTCGACGCCATGGCCCGCGGCGAGAACGCCGAGGAGGTCGTCGAGCTGTGCGACCGCGCCCTCGTCAACGGCCGTCTGGCTCCCGGCCTCGGCTGGACCGACACCGAGTGGGGCGTCGAACTGCCCCTGATGCTCGCCAGCGCGTACGCCTACAGCGACCGTCTCGACCGGGCCGAGGCCCTCTACAACGAGGCTCTGCGCGCCTACGAGACCGCGGGCTGGAGCGGCGGTCACCTCGCCCTCGCGCACGCCTACGTCGGACTCGCCCACCGCAGGCGCGGCCGGCTCATCGAGGCCGAGGCGTCCCTGCGCGAGTCGCTGCGGATCGCCGAGCGGGTCGGCCGGGGACTGCCGCTGTACTGGACGGCGACCTGCAACCTGGTCGACACGCTGCTCGCCCGCGGCCATGTCGAGGAGGCCCAGGCGGTCGCCGAGCGCTACGAGTTCGCCCCGCCCTACCCGGCCACCATCGTCATCCCCGACCCGCGCAGCGTGCGCGGCAGGCTGCTGCTCGCCACCGGCCGCACCAAGGAGGGCGTCAACGAACTGGAGGCCGCCGAGAAGGCGGCGGCCGTCCGCGGCCACCACAACCCGGTGATGGTGCCCTGGGCCGCCGATCTGTCCCGCGCCCTGGCCGCGGAGGACCCGGCCCGGGCCGCCCGGCTCGCCGCCGACGTCCGCCGCCAGGCCGAGCGGTTCGGCACCGACACCGCCATAGGCGAGGCACTGCGCTGCGCGGCCGTCCTGGAGACCGGCCAGCGCGCGGTCCGGCTCGCCGCCCAGGCCGTCGCCTACCTCGAAGCGTCCCCGTGTCAGTACGAACACGCCGCGGCCCGGGTCGAGTTCGGCATCGCCTCCCGCTCGGCCGCCGAACTCGAACGGGGCCTGGCGCTGGCCGTCTCGTGCGGCGCGGACGGTCTGGCGGCCCAGGCGCGCGGGGCCCTGCGCTCGGCCCACGGACTGCTCTGAACCAGCCGCACCGGCCCGTCAGGGGGAGAGGCCGCCCTTCCTCCGCCCTTCCGGACGCCTCCGCGCCGCACCTGCGCGGTTCGCCCGTTCGGCTCCGGGTACCCGGCCGCTCGCGAAGGTGACGGAACGGGACGAAGGGGCGCGACACGATGAAGGCAGTGACCTGGCAGGGCAAGCGCGACGTCCGGGTGGAGGAGGTCCCCGACCCCACGATCCAGGAGCCGACGGACGCCGTCATCCGGATCACCTCCAGTGGCCTGTGCGGCTCCGACCTGCACCTGTACGAAGTGCTCACCCCGTTCATGACGCCCGGCGACATCCTCGGCCACGAGCCGATGGGCATCGTCGAGGAGGTCGGTCCCGAGGTGCCGAACCTCAAGCGCGGCGACCGGGTGGTCGTCCCGTTCCAGATCTCCTGCGGCCACTGCTTCATGTGCTCCTCGGGCCTCCAGACCCAGTGCGAGACGACCCAGGTCACCAGTGAGGGCATGGGCGCCGCCCTGTTCGGCTACACCCGGCTCTACGGCGCCGTCCCCGGCGCGCAGGCCGAGTACCTGCGCGTGCCGCAGGCCCACTACGGGCCGATCAAGGTGCCCGTGGGCCCGGCCGACGACCGCTTCGTCTACCTCTCCGACGTGCTGCCCACCGCCTGGCAGGCGGTCGCCTACGCCGACGTCCCGCCCGGCGGCAGCGTCGCCGTCCTGGGGCTCGGGCCCATCGGCGACATGGCCTGCCGGATCGCCCGGCTGCGCGGCGCCGAGCAGGTGTTCGGCGTGGACCTGGTGCCCGAGCGGCTGGAGCGGGCCCGCCGACGCGGGGTGAAGACGTACGACCTGCGCGACTTCGACAGCGAGAAGGAACTCGTCGCCGCCATCCGCGACGAGACGCACGGACGCGGCCCCGACTCGGTGATCGACGCGGTGGGCACCGAGGCGCACGGCAGCGCCGTCGCCCGGATGGTGCAGCAGGCCGCCGCGGTGATGCCGCGTGCCCTGAGCGGACCGCTCGCCGAACGCTTCAGCGTGGACCGGCTCGCCGCCTTCTACACCGCCATCGACCTGGTGCGCCGCGGCGGGACCATCTCGCTCTCCGGCGTGTACGGCGGCTCGGCCGACCCGCTGCCGCTGCTCACCATGTTCGACAAGCAGCTCCAGATCCGGATGGGCCAGGCCAACGTCCGCCGCTGGGTCGACGACATCCTGCCCCACCTGACGGAGGAGGACGTGCTCGGCGTCGACGACTTCGCCACCCACCGGGTGCCGCTCACCGACGCGCCGCACGCCTACGAGATCTTCCAGCACAAGCAGGACGGCGCGGTCAAGATCCTCATGTCGCCGTGACGTCCGCGTCGCCGGGCGGCCGGCCGAGGATCTCGGCCAGGTCGTAGCGGACGGGCTCCTCCAGCTGGGCGTAGGTGCAGCTGTGCGGGGCGCGGTCCGGGCGCCAGCGGCGAAAGCGCGCCGTGTGCCGGAACCGCGCCCCGTTCTCCATGTGGTCGTACGCCACCTCCGCGACCCGCTCGGGCCGCAGCGGCACCCACGACAGGTCCTTCTTGCCCGACCAGCGGCTCGGCGCCCCCGGCAGCCGGGCCGACGTGTGGGCCGCCTCGTCCGACCAGGCCGCCCACGGGTGCCCGGCCGCGTCGTCCATGCGCAGCGGCGCCAGCTCCTCGATCAGCTCGGCCCGCCGCTTCATCGCGAACGCCGCCGACACGCCGACGTGCTGGAGGCGGCCCCCGTCGTCGTAGAGGCCCAGCAGCAGGGAACCGACGACCGGCCCCGACTTGTGGAGCCGGTAGCCGGCCACCACCACGTCGGCCGTCCGCTCGTGCTTGATCTTGAACATGGCGCGCTCGTCCTGGCGGTAGGGCAGCCCCGGCGGCTTGGCGATCACCCCGTCCAGGCCCGCGCCCTCGTACTCCTCGAACCACCGCCCGGCCACCTCGACGTCCCGCGTCGCGGGCGCCACGTGGACCGGCGCCGTCACCCCTTGGAGCGCCCTGACCAGCAGCGCCCGCCGGTCCTCCAGCACCACGTCCAGCAGCGAGGCGTCGTCCAGCGCGAGCAGGTCGAAGGCGACGAAGGAGGCCGGCGTCCGCCGCGCCAGCGTGCGCACCCGGGAGTCGGCGGGGTGGATCCGCTCGGTCAGCGCGTCGAAGTCCAGCCGCCCCTCGCGGGCGATCACGATCTCCCCGTCCAGGACGCACCGCTCGGGCACCCGCTCCCTCAGCGCCGCCACCAGCTCGGGGAAGTACCGGGTCAGCGGCTTGCCGGTCCGGCTGCCCAGCTCCACCTCGGGGCCGTCGCGGAACACGATTGCCCGGAAGCCGTCCCACTTCGCCTCGTACTGCATGCCCGGCGGGATCCTCGCCACCGGCTTGGCGAGCATCGGCTTCACGGGCGGCATCACGGGCAGCTCCATGCAAGCGATTGTGCGGGCCCGCGATCCTCCGCGCCCGTTCACGGCCGGTGGTCCGGTGTGCGGGGGCCGCGCGCTGCACCTACCGTGGCACGCATGGGCGAAGCGGTGGAACTGGACGTGGCCGGCCGGACCGTACGGCTGTCCAGTCCGGACAAGGTCTTCTTCCCGGAGCGCGGCTACACCAAGCTGGACGTGGCCCGCTACTACCAGGCGGTCGCCCCCGGCATCCTGCGCGCCCTGCGCGACCGCCCCACCACCCTGGAGCGCTACCCGGACGGCATCACCGGCGAGTGGTTCTACCAGAAGCGCGCGCCCAAGGGCATGCCCGACTGGATCCCGACCGCCCACATCACCTTCCCCAGCGGGCGCAGCGCCGACGAGATGTGCCCCACCGAGGAGGCGGCCGTGGTGTGGGCCGCCCAGTACGGCACCCTCACCTTCCACCCCTGGCCGGTGCGCCGCCACGACGTCGACCACCCCGACGAACTGCGCGTCGACCTCGACCCGCAGCCCGGCACCGACTACGCCGACGCGGTCCGCGCCGCCGGTGAACTGCGCGCCGTGCTGGCGGAGTTCGGCGGACTGCGCGGCTGGCCCAAGACCTCCGGCGGGCGCGGACTGCACGTCTTCGTGCCCATCGAGCCGCGCTGGACCTTCACCCAGGTGCGCCGGGCCGCCATCGCGGTGGGCCGGGAACTGGAGCGCCGGATGCCCGAACGGGTGACGATCAAGTGGTGGAAGGAGGAGCGCGGCGCCCGCATTTTCGTCGACTACAACCAGACCGCCCGCGATCGCACCATCGCCTCCGCCTACTCGGTGCGCCCCCGCCCCGACGCCCCGGTCTCCGCGCCGCTGCGCTGGGAGGAGGTGGGCGTCGCGCACCCCGAGGACTTCGACATCACGACGATGCCCGCCCGCTTCGCCGAGGTGGGCGACGTGCACGCCGACATGGACGACCACGCCTTCGCCCTGGACGCGCTGCTGGAGCTGGCCGACCGCGACGAACGCGACCACGGCCTCGCCGACCTGCCCTATCCGCCCGAGTACCCGAAGATGCCGGGCGAGCCCAAACGGGTCCAGCCCAGCCGCGCCAAGCGGGCGGACCGGCCCGGCCGCGCCAAGCGGGAGGACCGGCCCGCGCCCGAGGCGTCGTAGGCCGCGCTCACCCGCGTCGTCGCGGAGCCGGCCGCAGGACCGCGAAACGGGCGCCGCAGGGGTCGGCGAGGCGGGCGACGCGGCCGACGTCCGCGATGTCGGTGGCGGGCAGCCGGACCGTGCCGCCCAGCTCCGCCGCCCGGCCGGTCACGGCGTCCACGTCCGGCACGGCGAAGTACGGCATCCAGTACGCGCCCGCCGCCGCCTCCGTCGGGTCCTCGGCGAGCGGCACGAAGCCGCCGAACGCGGCGTCCTCCCCGCCCTCGGCCGGATTGACGAGGGTGTACGTGCCGTCGGGGAAGGACGCCGCCGCGGTCTCCAGGCCCAGCACCCGGTGGTAGAAGGCGGCGGCCGCCGCGATGTCCGGCGTGTACAGCTCGGCCCAGCACAGCGCGCCGGGCGCGCCCGTCACCTCCAGGCCCTCGGTCCGCCCCGGCTGCCAGAGCCCGAACCGCACGCCCGCCCGGTCGGCGAGCAGCGCCATACGGCCCTCGTCCATGACGTCGACCGGCCGGAGCAGCACACCGCCGTGCGCCTGCTCGGCGGCGACGGCGCTCGCCCGTGCGTCGGGAGTGCGGAAGTACACGGTCCAGGAGGGCGGCCCCTGGTCCGGCCGGATCCGCGCGCCGCCGGCCACGGTACGGCCGTCCAGCCGGAAGAAGCCGTAGTCGCCGCCTTCGGGTCCGGCCGGGCGGAACTCCCAGCCGAACAGGGCGCCGTAGAAGGCGCGGACGCCGTCGAGGTCGGGGGCGCCGACGTCGATCCAGCTGGGAGCGCCGTCGACGAAACGGGTGGTGAGCATCGTCGCCCTCCTCGGCAGGGGCCCGCGGTCCGCTCCGCGTGTGCTCTGCCGAGTCTCGCACCGCCCGCGGACGAACGCCGCCGCAGCACGCGGGTGGGCGCGCCGCCGTGCGCCGCCGTCGCCGCCGGGCCATCATCGAGGCGGCCGGGGGACCGCGGGCGGCGCGTTGATCCGGCGTTGATCGAACGTTTTTCGCCGCCTGCGACGCTTTCGGACATGCACATCGAGACGATCACCCCGGCCGACCCCGCCTGGCAGGCCCAGGCGCTGTGCGCGCAGACCGGGGCCGACTTCTTCTTCCCCGAGCCGGGCAGCTCCGTGCGCGAGGCCAAGCGCATCTGCGGTCTGTGCGAGATGCGCCCGGCCTGCCTGGAGTACGCCCTCGCCAACGACGAACGCTTCGGCGTCTGGGGCGGCCTGTCCGAGAAGGAACGGCTGAGCCTGCGCCGGACCGCGCGCTAGGCGCGCCGCTCGGGGCGGGCGGCGCGCCGCCGCACGACAGCCGTCGGGCCCGGCGGCACGCGGCCGTGGGGGAGGGGCGTTCAGCCGGCGGCGCGGGCCGCCATGCGCGCCTTGCGGGCCGCCAGCCGCTCGTCGAACTTGGCCGCCTCCGCGTCCAGGCCGCCCATGTACAGGCCCAGCTCCTCCTGCGCCTGGCGGCCCTCCGGGCCGAGGCCGTCGATGTCCAGCACCTTCAGGAAGCGCAGCACCGGCTGGAGCACGTCGTCGTGGTGGATGCGCAGGTTGTAGACCTCGCCGATGGCCATCTGCGCCGCCGCCCGCTCAAAGCCGGGGATCCCGTGGCCGGGCATGCGGAAGTCGACCACCACGTCGCGCACCGCCCGCATGGTCAGGTCGGGGGCGAGGTCGAAGGCGGCCCCGAGCAGGTTGCGGTAGAAGACCATGTGCAGGTTCTCGTCGGTCGCGATGCGCGCCAGCATGCGGTCGCAGACCGGGTCGCCGGACTGGTGGCCGGTGTTGCGGTGCGAGATGCGGGTGGCCAGTTCCTGGAAGGCGACGTAGGCGATCGAGTGCAGCATCGAGTGCCGGTTGTCGGACTCGAAGCCCTCGCTCATGTGGGCCATCCGGAACCGCTCCAGCTTGTCCGGGTCGACGGCGCGCGAGGCGAGCAGGTAGTCCCGCATCACGATGCCGTGCCGGCCCTCCTCCGCCGTCCAGCGGTGCACCCAGGTGCCCCAGGCGCCGTCGCGGCCGAAGAGGCTGGCGATCTCGTGGTGGTAGCTGGGCAGGTTGTCCTCGGTCAGCAGATTCACCACCAGGGCGATCCGGCCGATCTCGGTGACCTTGGACTGCTCCTTGTCCCACGCCTCGCCGTCGGCGAAGATGCCGGGGAAGTTGCGGCCGTCGCTCCACGGGACGTACTCGTGGGGCATCCAGTCCTTGGCGACCTTCAGATGCCGGTTCAGCTCCTTCTCGACCACTTCCTCCAGCGCGTACAGCAGCCGGGCGTCGGTCCAGACGGCGGACGGGCTGCCGAGAGAGGGGGAGGTGATCGTCATGGGTACTCCAGGGGGACGTGCGAGCCGGGCGGGAGCCGGCACAGCCAAGCGGGGGACGGTCGAACGGGCCGGCGAGCGGTGCCGGCCAACCTACGGGATCGTAGGCTACGAAACCGTAGGTTACGAACCCGTAGGTTAAGACCGCTGTAAAGGCCGCCCGGCAAACTCCTTCCGGCCGCCCCATCAGGCCGCATGACGGACCGTGAGCGGACCCCGTGTCCCGCCCGGACCAAGCGGGACACGCGCGGCATCACCCGTTCGGACGCATGCCCCGAGGACCGCACGCTACTCGGCGGCCGCGATCTCCTCCCAGCTGGTCTCCTTCAGTTCCCCCTCCTCCACCAGCAGCCAGCGGGTGATGCCGACGGAGCGCAGGAACGGCAGGTCGTGGCCGGCCACGATCAGCGCGCCCTCGTAGGACTCCAGCGCGCTGGTCAGCCGGCGCACGCTCGCCATGTCGAGGTTGTTCGTCGGCTCGTCCAGCAGCAGCAGTTGGGGCGCGGGCTCGGCCAGCATCAGCGCGGCCAGCGCGGCCCGGAAGCGTTCGCCGCCGGACAGCGTCGCCGCCTTCTGGTCGGCCCGCGCGCCCCGGAACAGGAAGCGGGCCAGCCGGGCCCGGACGTGGTTGCCGGTGGCGTCCGGCGCGAACCGGGCCACGTTCTCCACGACGCTCAGCTCGTCGTCCAGGACGTCGAGGCGCTGCGGCAGGAACCGCAGCGGCACGTGCGCCACCGCCTCCCCGGACACCGGCGGCAGCTGACCGGCGATGGTGCGCAGCAGCGTCGTCTTGCCCGCGCCGTTGCGCCCGACCAGCGCCACCCGCTCCGGACCGCGCAGATCGAGCCCGCCGGACACTCGCGTGCCGTACGCCGATTCCAGATCGCGCAGGGTGAGCACGTCACGGCCGGGCGGCACCGCCGTGTACGGCAGCTCGACGCGGATCTCGTCGTCGTCGCGCACCGCCTCCGCCGCCTCGTCCAGGCGTTCCCTGGCCGCGGACAGCTTCTCCTCGTGCAGGATCCGGTGCTTGCCCGCGGACTCCTGCGCGGCCCGCTTGCGCGCGCCCATCACGATCTTCGGCTCCCGCTTGCTGTCCCACATCTTCTGCCCGTACCGCTTGCGGCGGGCCAACTTGACCTGCGCGTCGGTCAGTTCGCGCTTCTGGCGGCGCAGGTCGGCCTCGGCGACGCGCACCATCCGCTCGGCGGCGTCCTGTTCGACGGCGAGGGCCTCCTCGTACGCCGAGAAGTTGCCGCCGTACCAGGTGACCCGGCCGGCGCGCAGATCGGCGATCTGGTCCACCAGTTCCAGCAGTTCGCGGTCGTGGCTGACCACGACCAGCACGCCGGGCCAGGCCGCGACGGCCGAGTACAGCCGCCGGCGCGCGTACAGGTCGAGGTTGTTGGTCGGTTCGTCCAGCAGCAGGACGTCCGGGCGGCGCAGCAGCAGCGCCGCCAGCCGCAGCAGCACCGACTCGCCGCCGGACACCTCGCCGACGGTGCGGTCCAGGCCGATGTGGCCGAGACCGAGCTCGCCGAGCGTGGCCAGGGCGCGTTCCTCGACGTCCCAGTCGTCGCCGAGGGCCTCGAAGTGCTCCTCGGCCGCGTCGCCCGCCTCGATGGCGTGCAGCGCGGCCCGCCGCCCGGCGATGCCGAGGGCCTCGTCGACCCGCAGGCCGGTGCCGAGGGTGACGTTCTGCGGGAGGTAGCCGACCTCGCCGGCCACCCGGACGACGCCGTCGGCGGGCGGCAGCTCGCCCGCGATCAGCTTCAACAGGGTCGATTTTCCGGTGCCGTTGACGCCGACGAGCCCGGTGCGGCCGGGGCCGAAGGCGATGTCGAGGCCGGTGAAGACGGACGTGCCGTCGGGCCAGGCGAAGGACAGGGCGGTGCAGGTGATGGATGCTGACATGAGCGCCTCGCGGGTGCTGGATGCGGTCTGGGGCGGACACGTGTCGAGACACCGCGAGCGGGGAGGCCGTGTAGGAGAGGAGGCACGGGGCAGGAGAAGAGCCCTGGGCCGGACTTCCGGGAGGACGGCTCGAACGCCGAGGTCGGACGCGACGCACACACCCCGTGGGGTGTGACGCGGTGTCTCAGGACCTCAGACGAGCAACGTCCTTCTCCAATCGACGGCAACAGGAACGCTGCAACCGTACGAGCGGCCCGAGCGGCCTGTCAACGACATATCCGCGTGGGCGCCGCGCCCACCGTGCCAAGGAGATCCGCCCGTGTCCCTCGGTCCGCTCCCACCGCACCGGCTCTCGCTTCCGGCCCGCCTCTGCCTGCTGGCCTGGGACACCTCGGCCCGGCGCGTCGCCGGCGCCGCCCAGCTGCCGCACCTGGTGCGGGCCGGCGCGCTGACCGAGCTGGTGCGGCGCGGGCTGCTGGTCGACGACGACGGCATCGCCACCCCCGTCGACCTGGACGCGCGCACCGGCGACCCGGTGCTGGACGGCCTGCTCGACCTGGTCCGGGAGTCCTGCCCGCGCCGCTGGCGGACCTGGGTGACGCTGCACGCCCGGCACACCCTGGTGGCCGTGCGGGAGCAGCTGACCGCCGAGGGATACCTGCGCGCCGAGAAGCGGCGGGTGTTCGGCCTCTTCCCGTCGGTGGAGTACGTCCTGGAGCGCGTCGCCGCCGTGGACGCGCTGCGCGCGGAGGCGCGGCAGGCGCTCGACGGCGACCGCCCGGCCGCCGAGGTCGCCGAGGACACCGCCGCCGCGGTCGCCCTGGCCGCCGCGGCGCGGCTGCGCACCCTGGCGCCCGACCGCGAGCGCGGACCGCGGGGGCGGCGCGTGGAGG
>NZ_BAABKC010000021.1:0-106287 GCF_039543625.1 Streptomyces similanensis
TCACCGGCCTCTACCTCCTGCTCACCTCCCGCGGAAGGAAGACAGCCGATGCCTGACACCCCCACCACCACCGCTCCCACCACCGTCACCGCCCGGCGCCCGGCCCGCTCCCCGATGGCCCCGCCCCGCTCCTTCCACTGGTCACGCCGCGTCTTCCTCACCCTGCTGACCGCCTTCGTCCTCCTGCCCGTCTACGTGATGGTCTCCAGCTCCCTCAAACCCTTGCAGGACGTCTCGGGCAAGTTCCGCTGGCTGCCCAGCGGCCTGACCATCCGCCCCTACATCGACATCTGGTCCACCATCCCCCTGGCCCGGTACTTCACCAACTCCCTCGTCGTCGCCGGCGCCGCCACCGCCGGATCCGTGGTCATCGCGGTGTTCGCCGCCTACGCCGTCAGCCGCTACTCCTTCCGCGGCAAACGCGTCTTCACCGTCACCGTCCTGTCCACCCAGATGTTCCCCGGCATCCTCTTCCTCCTCCCGCTGTTCCTCCTCTACGTCAACATCGGCAACACCACCGGCATCGCCCTGTTCGGCTCCCGCGGCGGACTGATCCTCACCTACCTCACCTTCACGCTGCCGTTCTCGATCTGGATGCTGATCGGCTACTTCGACTCCGTCCCCAAGGACCTGGACGAAGCGGCCCTGGTCGACGGCTGCGGCCCGCTGGGCGCCCTGTTCCGCGTCGTGGTCCCCGCCGCGATCCCCGGCATCGTCGCGGTCGCCGTCTACGCCTTCATGACCGCCTGGGGCGAAGTGCTGTTCGCCTCCGTCATGACCAACGACACCACCCGCACCCTCGCCGTCGGACTCCAGGGCTACTCCACCCTCAACGACGTGTACTGGAACCAGATCATGGCCGCCTCCCTCGTCGTCAGCGTCCCCGTCGTCGCCGGCTTCCTCCTCCTCCAGCGCTACCTCGTCGCCGGACTCACCGCGGGCGCGGTCAAGTAACCCCTCCCGCCCCCTCTTTCGAAAGGCCTCCCGTGTCCGACCCGATCGACCTCGCCGCCTTCCCCCCCGACTTCGCCTGGGGCACCGCCACTTCGGCCTACCAGATCGAAGGGGCCGCCGCCGAGGACGGCCGCGCGCCGTCCATCTGGGACACCTTCTCCCACACCCCGGGGAAGGTCGACAACGACGACCACGGCGACATCGCGTGCGACCACTACCACCGCTGGCCCGAAGACGTGGCCCTGATGAAGGAGCTGGGCACGGACGCCTACCGGCTGTCCCTCGCCTGGCCCCGGGTGGTGCCGGACGGCGGCGGTCCCGTCAACGCCAAGGGTCTGGACTTCTACGACCGGCTCATCGACGGCGTGCTGGAGGCCGGTCTCACCCCCAACGTCACCGTCTACCACTGGGACCTCCCGCAGGCCCTCCAGGACCGCGGCGGCTGGAACGAACGCGCCACCGCCGAACACCTCGCCCGCTACGCCTCGGTCGTCGCCGAGCGCCTCGGCGACCGGGTCACCCAGTGGGCCACCCTGAACGAACCGCTGTGCTCGGCCTGGATCGGCCACCTGGAGGGCCGGATGGCGCCGGGTCTGACCGACCTCACCACCGCCGTCCGCGCCTCCTACCACCTGCTGCTCGGCCACGGCCTGGCCGCCCAGGCGATCCGCGCCGCGGTGCCGGCCGCGCGGATCGGCCTGGTCACCAATCACTCCACCGTCGCGGCCGCCTCCACGCGCCCGGAGGACGTCGCGGCGGCCGCCCGGATGGACGGTCACACCAACCGTTGGTGGCTGGACCCGATCCACGGCCGCGGCTTCCCCGCCGACATGCGCGAACTGTACGGAGTCGAACTGCCCGAACAGGCGGGTGACTTGGAGACCATCGCCACCCCGATGGACTGGCACGGACTGAACTACTACTTCCCGGTCACGGTCGAGGACGACCCCACCGGCCCGGTCCCGTACGCCCGCGAGGTCCGGCTGCCCGACGTGCCGCGCACCGGCATGGACTGGCAGGTCGACGCCGACGGCCTGGAGAGCCTGCTGATGCGGCTCACCGACGACTACGGCGTCCGCCGCCTGTACGTCACCGAGAACGGCTCCGCCTTCCCCGACACCGTCGGCCCCGACGGCGCCGTCGACGACCCCGGCCGGACCCGCTACCTGGAACAGCACCTGGCGGCCTGCGCCCGCGCCGTCCGCAAGGGCGCCCCGCTGGCCGGCTACTACGCCTGGTCGCTGCTGGACAACTTCGAGTGGGCCTACGGCTACGACAAGCGCTTCGGCCTCGTCCACGTCGACTACGCCACCCAGAAGCGCACCGTCAAGACGAGCGGACGGCGCTACGCGGAGATCGTCCGCGCCCACCGCCAGGGCGATGCCACCGCCTGACCCCTCCCGTACGGAGCCCGTTCCGAGCCCGCTCTGATTCCGTACGGACCTCGTACGGACCGTACGCGCCCGCGCACCGCGGCCCCGTCCGCCGGACCCTACCCGGCGGACGGGGCCGCGGCCGTGCCGCACCCGGAGGGCGGCACCGGACCGGCGTTCCGCGTCCACGGTCACCGGTCCCGCCGGGGCCGGGCGTCCCCCCGTAACGCCCGGCCCCGCGCTCACCTCACCCGGCCTCGGTGACCGTGAGCGAGTCCTCCCACCGCACGTCGCCCGCCGAGCGCCCGACCAGGAGCCGGTAGGCGCCCGGCTCCGTGCGCCAGCCGGCGTCCGCCGGCGACCAGTGCCGCAGCGCACGGGCCGGCACCACCACCTCGGCGGTCGCCGTCGCGCCCGGCTCGGCGCGTACCGCGGCGTAGCCGGCGAACCAGCGCTCCGGCCGGTCCACGGCCGAACCGGGGCGGGCCAGATAGACCTGGACCACCTCGCGCCCCGCCCGCCGGCCGGTGTTGCGCAGCCCGACCCGGACGGTGAACGCCGCGCCTGCGGCCACCCGCGCCGGCGCGGCCACGCTTTCGTAGTCCCAGGTGGTGTAGCCGAGGCCGTGGCCGAACCAGTACGCGGGTGTGCGCCCGGCCTGCAGCCAGGCCCGGTAGCCGATGTGCAGGCCCTCGGTGTACTCCAGGACGCCGTCGGCGGACGGGCGGGTGTCGGTGACGGGGGCGTCCGCCAGCGCGGCCGCCCAGGTGGTGGGCAGCCGGCCACCGGGCTCCGCCCGGCCGAAGAGGACGTCGGCGACGCCGCCGCCCGCCTCCTGGCCCGGGAACCAGGTCAGCAGCACGGCGCCCACCTCCTCGCGCCAGGGAAGTTCGACGGGGCCGCCGCTGTTGACGACCACGACCGTGCGCGGATTGGCCGCGGCCACCGCGCGCACGAGTGCGTCCTGCCCGCCGCCGAGGGACAGACCGGTGCGGTCCTGCCCCTCGGTCTCACTGTGCTCGGTGGTGCCGACGAACACCACCGCGGCGTCCGCCCGCCGGGCGGCGTCGACCGCGGCGGCGAGGGCCGCCCCGGGATCCTCCTCGGGCGGCGCGGCGGCCAGGACGGTGGCCCGGCCGGTACCGGCCGCGAGTTCGCGCCGGGCCGTCAGGAGCACGGGCCGCCGCGCCGCGAGGACGGCCCGGACGGTGTGCACGGGCGGGGTGACGTGCACCACCGCCGGATCGTCGGTACGGCACGGGAAATCGTCGTCCAGCAGCACCTGTTCGTCGACGCGGAGCGACATGCGCCCGAACCCGCCGACGCCGAAGGCCCATTCACCGGCGCTCCGGGGCCGCAGCAGCGCGCTGATCTCCACCGTGTGCGCTCCCGGCACGAGCGTCGGCTCCAACTGGCGTCCCGACAAACGGTGTTCGGCGTGCAGTTCGCGGCCGTGCTCGTCCAGCAGCCGTACCAGTACCCCGGGCGCGCCCGACCGGGGATCCGTGCACCGGTCGGCGTCCACGGGAGCCGGCGGCAGGCCGAGCGACGGGCCGGGCCGGTGCAGCACCCGGGCCCGGCCGCGCAGCCGGGTGCGGATGCCGTCGAGCGGGCTGACCACGCCCGAGGGATGGACGCCGGCGCTGCCGCCGCCCTGGACGCGGGGCGTCGCCGCGTGCGCCCCGAGCACGGCGACGGTCGACAACGCGGCCGGGTCCAGCGGCAGTACGCCCTCCGCGTTGCGCACCAGCACGGAGCCGGCCGCGACGGCACGGCGCAGCAGGGCGCGGGCACCGCGCGCGGAGACCGCCGGGCCGCGGCGGGGCGCGCCCGGATCGAGCGCGCCCACCCGGTCGGCGAGCCGGAGCAGCCGCCGTACCTTGTCGTCCACGGCCTCCCGCGGCACCCGCCCGTCGGCCACCGCCTCGGCCAGCGACTCGGCCCACGGGCTGTGCGGGCCGGGCATCGCGAGGTCGAGCGCGGCGCGGGCCGGCTCCTCCGTGCTGCGCACGGCGGCCCAGTCGGAGACCGCGGCCCCGTCGAAGCCCCACTCGCCCTTGAGGACGTCGCCGAGCAGGTCGCTGGCGGTCATGGTGGCGCCGTTGACGCTGTTGTAGGCGGCCATGACGAGCCACACCCCGGCCTCGACGGCGGCCTCGAACGGCGCCAGGTACACCTCGCGCAGCACCCGTTCGGCGACCCGGACGTCGACGGAGAGCCGGTCGGTCTCCGAGTCGTTGGCGACGAAGTGCTTGGCCGTGGCCGCGACCCCGTGCGCCTGCACGCCCCGGATCAGGGCAGCGCCGGTGCGGCCGGTCAGTTCCGGGTCCTCCGAGAAGCACTCGAAGTGCCGGCCGCCCAGCGGGCTGCGGTGCAGGTTGAGGGTGGGCGCGAGGACGACGTCCACGCCCTTGCGGACGGCCTCGGTGGCCAGCAGCCCGCCCAGCCGCTCCAGCAGCTCCTCGTCCCACAGCGCGCCGAGGGCGGAGGCGGAGGGCAGCAGCGCGGAGGTGCGCCGTTCGTCCCAGCTCTCCCCGCGCACCCCGGCCGGCCCGTCGGACAGGACCAGCTGCCGCAGCCCGATGTCCGGCTCCGCCGCGGTGCGCCAGGTCGTGGCGCCGGTGAGCAGCCGTGTCTTCTGCTCCGGGCTCAGTTTGTCGATCAGCCGGTCGAGCAGGCCGTCCTCGATGCCGGGTCCGGCGCCCTCTCCCGTGCCGGGTCCGGCGCTGTCCTCGAAGCCGTCGTTGATGTCGTCGTTCATCCCCACCCCATGGTGTGCCGGTGAAGGCCGTCTCCCGCGGCGGGAGACGGCCGAGGGCCCGGCCCGCCCGGCGCGGGCGCGCGGGGCGGGCCGGGCCGGGCGGAACGGGCCGGCGGTCAGGGCAGCCGGTAGTCCGCGTTGAGGGCCGCGCCCGCCTCCGGGTGCGTCTGGTCGTACCCGCGGGCGTCGCACTGGAGGCCGCCCACGATGCAGTGGTCGACCATGGCCTTGAGCGTGCGGTCCTCCCAGCCGTTGAAGAAGTCGTAGTGGAAGGAGTAGCCGCGGCCGCTGGCCAGGCGCACCTGGGACATGTCGCCGTTGACCGGGAACGCCATCTTGAACTCGATCATCGGCAGCGCCACCGGGTGGTCGGCCGGGCACATGTTGTCGTTGGTGCCCGGCTTGACGACCGGATAGGCCATGTGGCTCTGGTGGTCCGGTGTGTCGAGGTACTTGCCGTCCCAGCAGCTGGGCGCCTGGAAACGGATGTTGAGCTGCACGTCGGCCCGGTTGGGACAGCTCGCCGGTATGTCGACGTTGAAGTAGCTGTCGCCGCACTCCCAGCCCTCGACGAAGCCCTTGAGGTGGCGGAACTCGTCGGCGCTCTGCATCGGGTTGCCCACCACGAACCGCAGCCCCTTGGGGAAGGGACGCACGCTGGTGTAGTCGGTGACGCCGGCCTTGTAGTAGATGGTCTGCGGTCCGACGGGCAGGATCTTCTGGTCGCCCTTGAACAGCGAGGGCATCCAGTACGCGGAGGCGTCGGCGGGCGCCTTGCAGGTGGTGGCGCCGCCGTCGAGGGAGGCGGTGGTGCTGTACGCGTTGGTCGAGGTGTTGCCCATGAACGTGTGGTCGTGGGACTTGCCGGGCTGGCCCGGGAAGACGATCGGGTCGTCCGGGGCGGTGTGCGTGACCGAGCAGTTGGCCTGGAACTCGTGGAAGTAGCGGGCCGGCGGGGTGGCCGTGGACGGGGTCACACCGGTGACCTGCGGCACGGCCGGGATGTAGCCGTCGCCGTCCGGGTCGTCGCCGGACGCCTGGGTGGACACGGCCATCGTGTGCCCGGTGTGGACGGCGCTCGCCGCCGCGGGTGTGTCACCGCCGGTGTCGGTGGCGGCGGAGGCGATGGTGCCGACGCCCAGGACGCTCGCGAGGAGGGCGGTGCCGAGGAGGAGTGCGGGGAGGCGCTTTCGCGGACTCGATCTCATGGGGTTCTCCTGCCCGTGGGGTGGGAAGAGGGACCGCGCACACGTGTGCGCGGGTGGTGCGCTCGTGCGGGGCACAGCGGTCAGCTGTAGACTCCCAGCTCGTGGAGGGAGTAGCCCCAGCTCGTGCCGCGGGCCGTGAGGTTCAGGCGCACGTAGCGGCCGGTGGCCGAGACGTCGAGGGTGTCCACGTCGCCGTCGCCGGAGGCGGTGGAGTACACCGAGCGCCAGGTGCTGCCGTCGTCGGACACCTGCACCTCGTAGGACTTGCCGTAGGCGGGGTCCCAGACCAGCTGGAGCTTGCGCAGCGGCTTGGACGCGCCCAGGTCGACCTGGAACCACTGCGGGTCGCTCCAGTCGCTGGCCCAGCGGGTGGCGGTGTTGCCGTCGACGGCCAGCTGCGGGGTGCAGGGGCAGTCGCCGTAGGACTGCTGGGAGGAGGAGGCGGTGGCCGGCCGGTTCAGCGCCAGGTTGGTGCCGCTCACCGGCGGGGCGACCACCTTGACGGACTTGGTCTCGATGCCGGCGTTGCCGTGCCCGTCCTCGGCCTGGAGGTACACCTTCCACACGCCGAGCTTCTGCGGGGCGGTGACGGCGAACGTCCCGTTCCCGGTCTGCCGCCACTTCGCCGCGACGAGTCCCTTGTCGCCGCTGGCGTAGTTGCCGCTGAGGAACACCTTGTACGTGATCGGGTCGCCGTCGGGGTCGCGGACGTCGGCGCGCACGGTGAACTCGCCGCCGGCCGGGGCGCTGGAGGCCGGGTCGACGGCCATGTTGCTGATCACCGGAGGCGTGTTGTCGCCCGCCGTCGAGCCGGTGTACGCCTTCTTCACGGCGTAGTACGACAGCCGCTTCAGCCCGTCGGGCACCAGGTTGAACCAGACGCCGCCGAAGTCGTGCTCGGTGCCGTAGTGGAACAACGTGGCGCCCAGGGCGACGCCCTGATGGGCCGTCACGCAGTTCCACGCCTTGGTGTAGCCGTCCGCCTTCTGCACGTCGGTCGGCTCGTCCGGGATGCCGTTGGCGTCGTTCGGCACCTCCCATTCGCCGGCCGGGCCGGTCTCGGTGATGATGTACGGCTTGGTGTAGCCGCCGTCGATCCAGTCCTGGCGGACCTTGCACACGTTGCTGTACGAGTTCATCGCGTACAGGTCCAGGTCGGGCGCGTTGCGCTTGTAGTACGGCCAGGCGCCGGTCCACGCGTCGGTGGAGGTGACCGGGTGGTCCGGGTCGATGCTGTGGATCTTCTTGGCGACGTCGTTGACGAAGCTGGTGTACGCGTTGCGCTCCGCCTCCAGATGGCTGCCGCTGTAGCAGTTCTGGAGGCCGAGCACCGATTCGTTGCCGACGTTCCACATCAGCGTCGCCGGGTGGCTCTTGTACGCCTCCACCCACTTGGCGAACTCGGTCAGCGAGTTGTTCTTGTACGTCGTGTCGGTGACGTAGTCGACGCAGCCGCCCGCGCCCGGACCGCCGCCGGGCTGGAGCCAGAAGCCGTTGATGACGCGGATGCCGTTGGCCGCAGCCGCGTCCAGGAGCGTCTTGCTGGACGCGTCGGTGCCCCAGGTGCGGATGGTGTTGGCGCCCATCGCCTTCACGTCCGGCAGGTACTTGGGGCCGTCGGAGACCGCCGGGCCCCACGTCACTCCCTTGACGGTGTAGGGCTGGCCGCCCGCCGTCAGACGCCAGTTGCCCTGGCTGCCCTCGACCTTGACCGCGCCGCCCGAGGAGGGCGGCGGGGTGGTGCCGCCGCCGGGCGTGCCGTAGACCTGGAACTCCCACAGCGAGTAGCCGTATCCGCCGGAGCGGGCCAGGCCCTGCATCCGCACGTAACGGCCGGTCCCGGAGAGGGCGAGGTCGTCGGTGCCGCCGTCGCCGCCGGTCACCGTCTTCAGGGTGTGCCAGTCGGCGCCGTTGTCGGAGGCCTGGATCTCGTAGTTCTTGCCGTAGGCCGACTCCCAGGTCAGGACGACGCGGCTGAGGGTGGACTGCTGCCCCAGGTCGACCTGGATCCACTGCTGGTCGCTCCACTGGCTGGCCCACCGGGTCCCGGTCAGGTTGCCGTCCACCGCCAGGCCGGCCGCGTAGCCGTCCCCTTCCTGGGAGGAGGCGGTGGCGGCCTTGCCCTGGGACAGGAGGGCGTCGGCCGCGTGCGCGCCCGGCGCGACGGCGACGGTGAGCGACGAGGCGAGCAGGGCGCCGAGCGCCAGCAGGGGGACGGCGGCCCGGCGTGGGGGAGAGGCGGCGGTGGCGGGGGATCTGAACACGGATGCTCCTGGAGAGTCGGCTCGGTGCGGGTGCGGCCCCTCCGGGCGGGGTGCGGGGCGGGCTGGGTCCGACCCGGAGGGAGCCGTTCGCCGGGTGCGCGCCGCGGGCGGTGCGGACCCGGAGCGCGAGGTGCGGGAGAGCGCTCTCCCGCACCATGCCCGCCCGCCATGCCTCGGTCAAGACGTTGAACCGACTTTCCTTTAGGCTTTGCTTAAGCCTCTGAATCCCTTGTCTCCGACGCTTGACCGGCCGGCAGGGCCGGGAGCGCGCCGAAAACGGGATGCGCGCCTCCGGTCCGGGTTCCTACCCTCCGGGCATGGAACTGCGCGAAGAATTGCCGGCCGACCGGCGGGCCGTACGGGACGTCCACCTGCGGGCGTTCGGCGATCACGGCCTCGTCGTGGCCGACCTGGTCGACACCCTGCGGAACACCGTCACACCCGACGACGGGCTCTCCCTGGTGGCCGAGGAGGACGGGCGGATCGCCGGGCACATCATGTTCACCCGCAGTCTGCTCGACGCCCCCCGGCGGCTGGTCGAGGTGCAGGTGCTCAGCCCGCTCGCCGTGCTGCCCGCCTTCCAGCGGCGCGGTGTCGGCACGGCCCTGGTCCGGCGCGGAGCGGCGGCCCTCGCCGAGCGGGGCGTCCCCCTGATCTTCCTGGAGGGCGACCCCGGCTACTACGCGCGTCACGGCTTCGTCCCCGGCGGCGGCCTCGGCTTCCGCAAGCCGTCCCTGCGCATCCCCGACGGCGCCTTCCAGGTCCTCGCCCTCCCGGACCACCAGCCCTGGATGACGGGAACACTGGTCTATTCCGAGCCGTTCTGGCGCCATGACGCGGTCGGGCTGCGCGAGACCGACACGGAGTGAGACGGAGTGCGTCGGAGTGCGGCGCATGAGCGTCTTCGGGGAGGCCGCCGGCTCAGGGCGTCAGCACGATCCTGCCGAACACCTCGCCCGTGTCCATCCTCCGGTGGGCCGACACCGCCTCGCCGAGCGGCAGCACCTCGTGCACGACCGTGCGCAGGACGCCGCGCGCCGCCTCTGCGAACTGGGCCGACCGCACGGCCCGCCGCTCGGGCCCTGGCACACTGTCCGAGCTGAACGTGGCGAACGACAGCGACTTCCGGAAGGCGGCCAGCAGCCGCGTGCCGAAGTCGGCCGGCGGCTGCCCGCCCACCACGCCGACGGCCACGAACCGCCCGTTGGCGTTCAACCGGTCCAGGAAATACGGCAGCCGGGGACCGCCGACGACGTCGATCACCACGTCGAAACCCGACGGCGCGTCCGGGCCGCCGCCCCCACCGGAGCGGTCCAGGACGTGCGTCGCGCCCAGGTCCCGCAGCCGGTCGCCCCGTTCGGCCGACGCGGTGGTGACCACCACCGCGCCCGCACCGCCCCGGGCCGCGAGCTGCACCGCCGTGACGCCGATGCTGCCCGCCGCACCGCGCACCAGCACCGACTCACCCGGCGCGAAACGGGCACGCTCCAGGGCGAAATGAGCGACCGGGCCCGAGCCGCCGAGCGTCACCGCGTCGGCGCACGTCAGCCCCTCGGGCAGCGCGAGGACGTCCTCGACCGCGGCGACGGCCCGCTCGGCGTACCCGCCGGACAGACCGGTGAACGCCCACACCCGCCGCCCCGTCCACGAAGCGTCCACCCCCGCGCCCACCGAGGTCACCGTCCCCGCCACCTCGCTGCCCAGCAGATGCCCCTCCCGGAAGCCGTACGCGGCCAACTGCCCCCGGCGGATCACGGCGTCCACCCCGCCCACCCCGATCGCCGCCACGGCGATGCCCACCTGCCCGGGCCCGGGGACGGGTGCGGGCACCTCGACCACCTCCAGTCCGTCGGCGTCCCCGAACGTCCTGATCACCACGGCTCGCATCCCCGCTCCTCCGGTCGGTCGGCCACCATCGCTGTCGGACCGTAGTCGGCGCACCCGCCCGGTTGGTTAAAATGAGAGACGATGACCGGCCATTTGCCTCACCCCGCGCGCTCCGACGCCCGCGACAACCGGGCCCGCATCCTGGCCGCCGCCCGCGCGGTGTTCGGCGAGGCGGGCCTTGGCGCGCCCGTGCGGGAGGTCGCCCGGCGCGCGGACGTCGGTCCCGCCACGCTCTACCGGCACTTCCCGGCCAAAGGGGACCTGATCGCGGCGGCCTACGCCGACCAGCGGCGCGTGTGCCGGAGCATCGTCCACGACGCCCTCGCCGAGCCCGACCCGTGGCACGGGTTCCGGAGCCTGATCGAGCGCGTCTGCGAACTCCACGCGCTCAGCCGGGGGTTCGCCGACGCCTTCATGACCGCCCACCCCGAGGCCATGGACTTCGCCGCCGACCGGGAACCGGCCCTGCGCGCGGTGGCCGAACTGGCCCGCCGCGCCCAGCGGACCGGCCGTCTGCGCCCCGGCTTCGTCGTCGACGACCTGGTCCTGATGCTCATGGCGCACCGGGGACTTCAGGACGTGCCGCAGGCCGCCCGGCCCGCGGCCTCCCGCCGCTTCGCCGCCTATGTGATCGAGGCGTTCCGCGCCGTACCGGAGGCGGCGGCGCCCGCACCGCTGCCGCCTCCGCCGTGCCTCAGCAGGTGATGCTGCCCCGGCGCAGCGCGTGGCCGCCGTCGTCGGCGTCGTCGGCCCAGTAGACGGGCTTGGCGCCGGCCACGCACTCGTCGGCGCCGGCCAGGGCGAAGCCCTCATTGTTGTAGTCGGGCATGCCGCTGGGACGGTCGTAGACCGCGGTGGTGGCGAAGGCGCCGGTGGCGTCCACCCGCAGGGTGCGGTGCTCGCCGTGGCAGGTGTCGTCGCAGACGACCCACAGCCGCGACGCCTGCGGCTCCCACTGGAGTTCCATCACGCCGCTCATGCCGCTGCTGACGGAGGCGACGCGGGTGAAGGCGCCGGAGTCCTGGAGGACGTAGCCGTAGACCATGCCGGTGCCCTCGACGCCGACGAAGAACACCCCGGCGCCGTGCGCGCCGTAGCGGGACGGGTCGTACGCCGCACCGGTCGAGGCGTCCTTGAAGCCGGCCCCGGTCAGATAGGTGTCCGGCACCCAAGTGACGCCCTCAAGACCCAGGTTGGAGCCGACCGGGGGGAGGTCGGCGGTGAGGTTCCACTCCTTGGCGGCGGTCAGCGTCGAACCGGTCCCGCTCACGTCGTACTTGAGCACGGACAGCCGGCTGGTGCCGGAGGCGGCGCCGTCGCGCTCGGTGGCCACGAACACTCCGGCGGCCGAGCCGGAGCCGGTGAGGGTCACGCCCTCGTCGTCGGGGCTGCCGGAACCGCCGGGGTAGCGCAGGGTCTTGCCGGCCGACCAGCCGCCGGACGTGTCGGGCTTCCAGCCGCCGGAGCCGTCCCGCACCAGGCGCCACAGCTTCCCGCTGTTCTGGGCGCCCCACAGCACGCCGCCCTCCTGGTAGAGGCCGCTGAGGTCCTCGCCGAAGACGTCGGCGCCGTCCGCGGTGGTGACCGTGGCGCTGCCCGGCCAGGCCACCGGAGCGGTCGTCCCGCCGCCGCTGCCGCCGCAGTCGTTGGGGCCGCCCAGGGTGAGCGCGGCCGCCTTGAAGGCGCCGGTGCCGTCGGGGCAGCGCGACCAGGACGGGGCGGAGTGCTTGGTCCAGGAGAAGCTGTCGACCAGGGTCTTGCCGTCCGCCAGGAACAGCCGGGCCTGGTCGCTGGAGCCGAGACCGAACTGCGCGTGGACGTCGAAGGCGCGGAAGGCGCCGGGCGCGAGCGTGGTGCCGGAGGGGATCGCGTACCGGGAGCCGTTGTCGTCGTCCTTGAGGATCCAGCCCGAGACGTCGACCGCGGCGGCGCCCTTGTTGTACAGCTCGATCGAGTCGTTGACGTCCCCGGTGGTCACCACCTCGTTGACGCGGATGTCGTCGGCCGGGGCCGCGTGAGCCGGCACGGTGAGCGCGCCGGCGGCCAGCAGCGGCCCCGCGACGAGGAAGAGGGCGAGACCACGGCGCCGGCGGCGGGCGATCGATGCAGTCACGGATTCCGTCCTGGGATGGTTCGGGGGGAGCAGGGCGGCATCAGTTTTCCGCCACCGGCCGAACGGCACTCCCGCCGCCAGGCGGACGGCCCGTGAACGATCGCCGAAATTCACCCCCGGTCCGCCTCGACTCTGTCGCCGCGCCCCGCGCCCGTGCTTGACTCCTGGGCCGTTGCGACGACCCAGGAGGGCCTGATGGCGCGAGAGTTCGGACGACGCACCTTCCTCACCGCGGCCGGGGCCGCCGTCACCACGGCGGCGGTCGGCACCCCCGCCCACGCCACGGACGACGCACGGGACGCGGCCACCGCCGACGACCTGGTGGACGTACAACTGCTCAACATCACCGATCTGCACGGCTACTTGCAGGCGGCGCCCGGCGGCACCGCCGTCATCACCGGCGCCGGCGGCAGAACGTACAGCGTCGGCGGGGTCGCCTACCTGGCGACGCACCTGGAGCGACTGCGCGACGGACGCCGCAACTCCCTCTTCTTCGCACCCGGAGACCTCTTCTCCGGCTGGGAGTTCGCCGCCGAGAGCCTCGCCGACGAGCCGACGATCGAGGCGCTCAACCGGCTCGGCCTGGACTTCGCGACCGCGGGCAACCACGAGTTCGACAAGTCCCCGCAGTTCCTGACCGCGCACATGGAGGACGGCGTGCCCTTCCCGCGCGCCGGCCGGGACGACGCCTTCCCCGACTCCACCGGACACCGCTTCCGGGGCGCCGACTTCCGCTACTACAGCGCCAACATGGTGTGGTCGCGCACCGGCCGCACCGTGCTGCCGCCGTACAACATCGAGTGGGTGGACGCCGGGCACGGCCGCAGACTGCCGATCGGGTTCATCCACCTGACCGCCGTGGGCACCGACACCGGCTCCACCTCCTACCAGCCCGCCCTGTCCTCCCTGGACGAGGTGGCCACCGCCAACCGCGCCGCCGCCGAACTGAAGGCCCGCGGCGTCCACGCGATCGTGCTGAGCATGCACGACGGCGCGGTCGCCGGCAGCGACTTCGACTCCGGCAGCAACCCCTCGGGCCCCGCCTACGACCTGGCCCGCCAGGTCTCCCCGGACATCGACGCCATCGTCACCGGCCACTGGCACTGCCGCTTCAACATGATGGTCCCCGACCCCGACGGCGTGCCCCGCCCGTTCGTCGAGGCCGGCTGCCACGGCCAGGTGATCAACGAGATCAGCCTGCGCCTCGACCCGCGCACCGGCAAGGTCGTCCGCGCCCTGACCACCTCCACCAACCACCCCAACACCCGCGACGTCACCCCCGACCCGGAACTCAAGGAAGTCGCCGACTACTGGACGGGATACGCCGCCGAGCGCGCCCGCACCCCCCTCGGCAGCCAGACCGCCTCCTTCACCCGCGCCCGTGACAACAGCGGCGAAAGCACCATGGGCGACCTGGCGGCGGACTGGGCCCTGTGGGCCGGGCGGCAGCCGCTCGGCCCGATGAACGACGGCAACGACCAGCCCAACACCCCCGCCGAACTCGCCCTGATCGTCGCCGCGCCGCAGGTCGGCCAGAGCGTCATCAACCACGACCTCGCCTTCGACAGCGCGTCCGGGGGCGCCGTCACCTTCGGCCAGGCATGGAACGCCATCGGCTACGGCGACCCGATCCTCACCGTCACGGTCGACGGCAGGCAACTGCACGACGCCCTCGAACAGCAGTGGACCACGGCGGCCGACGGCACCCTGCGCTTCGCGCCGCTCGCCGTGTCCGCCAACGTCCGCTACGCCTTCGACGCCACCGGCCCGGTCGGCGACCGCGTCGATCCGGCCGACGTCCTCGTCGACGGCCGGCCCCTGGACCCGGACCGCCGCTACCGGCTGGCCGCGACCGCGTACACCCTGCTGGGCGCCGACGGGTTCACCGCGTTCGCCGGCTTCACCGCACCGGTCCGCCACACCCGCGACTTCGAGAGCTTCGTGGCGTTCGTCCGGGCGCACCCGCGGCTCACCCCCGCCGAACGCGACCGGGTGACGGCCGCCAACTCCGCCGCCCCCTCGGCCCGTCTCGGCGAGACCGCCACGGCGGCGCCCCGCGCCCTCGGCCGCGACGGCGCCGTCGCCTCCCGCACCGAGGCCGCCCAACTCACCCGCGCCGGCAACACGTTCCGCGTGCCCTGCTGACACCGCGCCCCGCCGCGGACCCCGCTCTGCCCCTGGCAGAAGCCCCTTGGAGCGAGCGCGCCGCACTGGTTGGCTTCGGGCATGGAGAACATGGAGATTCTGGTCCTCGGCGGTACGGCCTGGCTGGGACGCGAGGTGTCCCGGCAGGCCGTCGAGCGCGGCCACCGCGTGACCTGTCTGGCCCGCGGCGGCAACGGAGCGGTGGCGCGCGGCGCGCACCTGGTGACCGCGGACCGCCGCGACCCCGACGCGTACGCGTCCCTGCCCCGCCAGGACTGGGACGCGGTGGTCGAGGTGTCCTGGCAGCCCGGCTTCGTACGGCGGGCGCTCACGGAGCTGGGCGCGCGGGCACGGCACTGGAGCCACGTCTCCTCGGTCAGCGCCTACGGCTCGCACGGCGAGCCCGGCGCGGACGAGTCCGCCGCCCTGCTGCCGGCCACGGACCGGGAGGAGGCCGGACAGGAGCTGTACGGCGAGGCCAAGTCCGCCTGCGAGACCCTCACCCGTACGGCCCTCCCCGACCGCCACCTGATCGCCCGCGCCGGGCTCATCGGCGGCCCCGGCGACCACACCGGCCGCTCCGGCTACTGGGTGACCCGCGCCGCCCGGGACCCCGAGGCGCCGCTCCTCGTCCCCGACACCCCCGACGCCCCGACGCAGGTGATCGACGTACGCGACCTGGCGGCCTGGCTCCTGGACTCCGCGGAACGCGGAACCACCGGCGTCCACAACGCGCTGGGCCCCACGATGCCCTTCGCCGACTGGGTCGAGCTGTCGCGCCTGGTCGGCGGACACACCGGGCCGGTCGTCACGGTGCCGTCCGAGCTGCTGACGGCGCACGGAGTGGTCCAGTACATGGGCCCCGGCTCCCTGCCCCTGTGGCTGGTCGAACCGGGCTCGGAGGGCTGGGCGGCGCGCGACGGCTCCGCCGCCGTCCGGGCGGGCCTGCGCCACCGCTCCCGCACCGGACTCCTCACCGACACCCTGCGCTGGGAACGCGAGGAGGGCCTGCACCGGCCCCGCCGCGCGGGCCTCACCCAGGACAGGGAACGCGAGCTCCTGGCGGCCCTGGCCTGAGTGAAGCCGCCGCGGTCACGGCGAGAGGAGACCGGCGACGGCGATCTCGACCTCGTCACCCGCCCGGAGGAGCTCCCGGACCCGCCAGGTGCGGCCGTCGACCGACGTGCCGGCGGCGGTGGTGTACGCGGGGACGACCAGCACCGCGCCCGCCGGGGTCCCGGTGCGCAGCTGCGCCGCGGTGAGCACGCCGTCGGAGAAGCGCAGGTCCACGTCGAGGGGCGACGGGTCGGCCGCGAAGGCGCCCGGGTCCGACAGGCCCTGGACCCGGCAGCGGGCGCCGGGGAACAGGTGGGTGTGGGCGCAGACGGCCGGAAACGTGTCCGTGCCGTCCGCGCCCGCGCCGGCGGGCTCGGCCTCGGGCATGGGCGCTGCTCCCTCGTGCGTACGGCGGCGACGGACAGGTGCCCGGTGAGGTTAGCCCACGCCCGCGCCGGAGCCGGGGAGGCCGGGCCCGTACGCGGGACGCGTCGCCCCCGCTCGCTCAGGCGGTGGGGAGGGTGTCTCCCTGGACGGCCTGGATGTCGAGTTCGATTCTGAGGGTGGTGCCGATGGCGGCGATGCCTGCCTGGAGGATCTGGTTGTAGTTCATGGCGAAGTCCTCGCGGCGCAGTTCGGTGGTGGCGCGGAAGGCGGCGCGGGTGCCGCCCCAGGGGTCGGCGCCGGTGCCGAGGTAGGCGAGGCGGAGGTCGACGGGTCGGGCGATGCCGTGCATGGTGAGTTCGCCGTGGACGGTCCAGTGGTCGGGGCCGTCGGCGGTGAGGTGGGTGGAGCGGTAGGTGATGTGGGGGTGGTGTTGGGTGTCGAGGAAGTCGGGGGAGGTGAGGTGCTGGTCGCGCAGGGTGTTGCCGGTGTCGATGGAGGCGGCGTGGATGACGGCTTCGACGCGGGACTTGGTGATGTCGTCGGGGGCGATGTCGAGGGTGGCGGTGAAGTCGGTGAAGCGGCCGTGGACGCTGGAGATGCCGAGGTGCTGGGCGACGGCGGCGACGGAGGAGTGGGCGGGGTCGACGGTCCAGGGGCCGGGCGGGGGCAGTTCGCTGCCGCCCTGGCGGGCCAGGGTGAGGGTGCCGATCTCGGCGCGGCCGCTGGCGGTGACGAGGGCGCTGGCGGCGGTGGGCTGGTAGCCGACGGCGGTGACGATGACGGTGTGGGCGCCGGGCGCCAGGTGGGTGGTGTCGCGGACGGCGCCCTCGTGGTCGGCCTCGGCGCGCAGTACCTGGGCGCCGGTCATGTCGGTCACCGTGACGACCGCGTGCGACACGGCCCATCCGTCCCGGGTGCGGATCCTCGCGGTCAGTCCCATCCCGTTTCTCTCTCCCTGCGGAGCCCCGCGGCACCGCTCTGCGGCGGTGCGGCGTGACTCGGTCGTGATGTCGTGAAGTGGCCGGCCCGCGGCCAAGGCGCGTCGTTTCGCGGACGCGCCCCGGCCGCGGGCCGGCTGTGGGTTACTCGCCGGGGTGGGCGAGGTGGATGTCGTGGCCGTCGACGCCGTGGCCGGTGACGGTCAGGGCGGTGGCGGCCGGGGGGTAGCCGGTGGCGATGACGGTGTAGTCGCCGCTGCCGAGGTCGCTGAAGGCGTAGGCGCCGTCGGTGCCGGTGGTGGCGGTGGCGACCACGTTGCCCGCCGCGTCGACCAGGGTGACGCGGGCGTCGGCCAGGGGGCCGTGCGGGGCCCGCACCACGCCCTGGAGCTGCGCGCCGGCGTCCAGGTCGATCCCGACGCGGGTGACGCCGGTACCGCCGATCTCGACGGGCAGGGCGCGGGGGCGGTGGCCGGCGGCGTTGACCGCGACGGTGACCGCGCCCGGCACCAGCTCCGTGAAGGAGAACGCGCCGTCCTCCCCGGTGGTCCCGGTGGCGAGCAGGTCGCCGCGTACGTCGGTGACGATCACCATGGCGTCCTTGACCGGCAGTCCGCTGTCGGCGGAGCGGACCGTGCCGGTGAGGCCGCTGGTGCCGCTGAGCAGGATGTCGAAGGCGACCGGCTCGTCGTTGACCACGACGGTGGAGGCCTGCGGCTGGAACCCGTCCGCGGAGGCGATCAGCACGTACGAGCCCGCGCCCGGCGCGTCGATCGTGTAGGCGCCGTCGGCCCGCGCGGCCGAACGGCCCAGCTGACGGCCCGCCAGCGAGATCAGCGTCACCGCCGCCCGCGCCACCGGAGCACTCTCCGCACCCCGCACGAACCCGCGCACCGCAATCCCGCCGCCCGCACCGGAACCCGCTCCCTCAGGAGCGAGGGTGGCCACCGCGGACAGCCGCTGGGTGCCCTCCGGACCCGCCTCGGCGCCGGAGTCCGCGCCGGCCCAGCTGGGCACCCGCTGCGCGGCCGGGGTGAACGTGTCGGCCACGGCGGCCTCCGCCGCCGGGACGTCTGCCCCGGCGACTGCCGGAGCGGCGGCGGGGGTCTGCTGCTGGGCCGCCTGGGCCAGCGCACCGGTGGTACGCAACGGAACCTCCTTGATGAACAGCACGACGAGGAAGGCGATGAACGCGCAGGGCGCGGCGTAGAGGAAGGCGTCGGCGATGCCGTGGCCGTAGGCGCCCTCCAGCCAGGTGCGCACCGCGCGGGGCAGCGCGTCCATGTCGGGCAGCGCGCCGTCGGCGCTCATCGCCTTGGCGGCGGCGGCCCGCGCGTGCGGGCTCAGAGACATGAGGGTGTCCTTGGCGTGGTGGCTGATGCGGGTGGACATCACCGAGCCGAGCACACCGACGCCGACCGCGCCGCCGAGGGTACGGAAGAAGCTGACCGTCGAGGACGCCGCGCCGAGATCCTGCGGGGCGACCTGGTTCTGGGTGGAGAGCACCAGGTTCTGCATCGTCATGCCGACGCCGACGCCGAGCAGCGCCATGTAGATCGACAGGTGCCAGTACGGGGTGTCGTAGCGCATCGTGCCGAGCAGGCCGAGGCCCGCGGTCAGGCACGCGCCGCCGGCCACCAGCCAGGCCTTCCAGCGGCCGGTGCGGGTGATGATCTGGCCGGAGACCATGGAGGCGACGAACAGGCCGCCGATCATCGGGATCGTCATGACGCCGGACATCGTCGGGGACTTGTCGCGGGCCAGCTGGAAGTACTGCGAGAAGAACACGGTGCCCGAGTACATGCCGACACCGACGAAGAGCGAGGCGAGCGACGCCAGCGCGATGGTGCGGTTGCGGAACAGGCGCAGCGGGATGATCGGCGCGCTCGCCCGGGTCTCCACGAACACGAACAGCAGCGCCAGCACGATCACGCCGCCCACCATCGTGAACGTCTGCCACGACACCCAGTCGTACTTGTCGTTCGCGAAGGTGACCCAGAGCAGCAGCAGGGAGGCCGCGGCGGTGATCAGGAAGGCGCCGCCCCAGTCGACCTTGACCTGGCGCTTGGCGACCGGCAGGTGCAGCGTCTTCTGGAGCACCAGCAGGGCGATCAGGGCGAAGGGGATGCCGACGAACAGGCAGTAGCGCCAGCCCAGCCACGAGGTGTCGGTGATGACACCGCCGAGCAGCGGGCCGCCGACGGTGGCGACGGCGAACGTGGCGCCGGTGTAGCCGGAGTAGCGGCCGCGCTCCCGGGGCGCGATCATCGCGGCCATGATGACCTGCACCAGCGCGGACAGACCGCCCGCGCCCAGGCCCTGCACGACGCGCGCGGTGATCAGCATGGCCGGGTTCTGCGCCAGGCCCGCTATGACCGAGCCCGCGACGTAGATCACCAGGGCTATCTGGACGAGCGCCTTCTTGCTGAGCAGGTCCGAGAGCTTGCCCCACAGCGGCACCGAGGCCGTCATGGCGAGCAGCGCCGCGGTGACGACCCAGGTGTACGCCGACTGGCCGCCGCCCAGGTCCTTGATGATCGTCGGCAGGGCGTTGGTGACGATCGTCGAGGACAGGATGGCGGCGAACAGCCCGAGCAGCAGCCCGGACAGCGCCTCCATGATCTGACGGTGCGTCATCGGGGCGTCGTCCGGGGAGTGGGCGTCGCCCCCTCGCCGCGCGTGGGCCCGCACACCGGCTGGTGTGGTCGTTGCCATGGACTTCCTTTGCTTACGTGCTTGCGGGTGTACGGGTGGTCTCGGCGTCTACGGAGCCACGGGCACGGACTGCTCGGCCAGGGGGGCGAGGAGCCGCACCGGGGCGGACCGGCAGTCGCCGAAGTCGTCGCGCAGCCGGCCCATCAGCCGGATGAGCTGGCCGACCTCGTCGTCGGTCCAGTGGCTCAGCCGCTCGGTCAGCAGGTGCGTGGTGCGACGGGACAGCTCGTCGATCTGGTGCAGACCGGCGGGCGTCAGGCGCAGGAGGCGCGAGCGCTTGTCCGCCGGGTCCGGCAGCCGTTCGATCCAGCCGCGGGCGGCGACGTGCGCGACGTGCCGGCTGGTCACCGACATGTCCACGGCGAGCAGCTCGGCGAGCTTGCTCATGCGCATGTCGCCGTGGCGGCCGAGCAGGGTCAGCACGGCGGCGGAGCCGGCCGGGCAGTCGGGCGGCAGGATTCGCGCCATGTCCCGTTTCACGGCCCCGACGGCACTGAGCTGACGCGCCAGTTCTTCGTACTGCGCCTGCTCGGCCATCACACCTCCGTAATCGTTGCTTGTAGCAACCATAAAGGCGGTTGATTGCCTCGGGCGTCCAAATCGGGCCTCTCGGCGCAAAACCTTGGCAAAGGCAAGCATTGCGAAGGTAAACATGCTGGTGCGCGGGTGTGGACGGTCCCGGAGAGGTGCGGCGGGGCGCGGAGGGGGTGGTGCGGCGGGACGCGGAAGGGGAGAGGCGGGGCGCGGCGGCGTACGACGGCGGTGGGTCGTGGCGCGGCGGGCACGGCGGCGGGGCGCGCGGGGCGGCGTGCCGGGTGGTGGCGCGTGGGGCTACAGCGGCTGGTGGCGCGCGGGGCGACAGCGGCTGGTGGCGCGCGGGGCGTGGCGGTCGCGGGTCCGGCGGGGGTCGGCCGGGGAGTCGGATCAGAGAACGGCGAGCAGGTCGTCGAGCGGGGCCGGGACGCGGTCGGGGTCGAGGGCCTGGACGAGGACACGGCCGTAGTGGATCTTGCGGCCCTTCTTCGTCCCGAGGAACCGCCGGAACTGCCGCTGCGGGGGGCGGCCTTGCTGCGCGGGCTGGCGCAGGAACGTCTCCAGGGCCCGCAAGTCGCCTTCGCCCCGTACGAGTTCCGTCACCCGGGGCATGCCCAGCGCGCGGATGAGTTCGTCCTCCAGGTCCGCCGCGCAGACGGAGAAGCCGTGCGGCGCCGCACCGGCCCGCTCGAAGCCGCGCGTGTAGTAGGGGCGTTCCGCCTCGTCGCACAGCCCGGTGAGGCGCAGGCCGAGGCCGGACGGGCCGAGGAGCGGGGCGTAGCGCCCGACGCTCATCGCGCCGCCGATCGGCAGGACGCAGACCCCCTCGGCCGCCAGGTCCCGGCCGCGTCGCTCGGCCAGCGCGTCGACCGCCGCGACGTCGCTCGGCCCTTCGAGCAGTACGGCCACCCGGACCGCGAGCCGCACCGCCAGCTCGTGCGCGGGGGCGGCGGGGCCGCCCGCCGCCCAGACGGTGACCGCGTCCCGGAACGCCCCCATGTCAGTCATGGAACCGAGTCTCGCTCCGTCGCGGCCGCGGCGCGAGGGAATTACCGCCCGGACGCCGGACGCCGGCACACCTGATGCCGACACATCGGGCGCCGGCACACCGGCGCCCGCCGGCGGCGGCGCCCTCCCGCGCGGACCGACCGAGCAGCCCGCGCCGCAACCCGTCGTGTCCGTGGGCGGTCGCTGGAGCTCGCGGTAGGAGACGTTCCCCGGGGCCGCCGGCCCTCACCCAGGACGCCGTCCTCGTCGGTGGCCGGGCGGCGGCGAGGAGAATCCGCCGGACGCGGCCCTACGGCCGTCCGCTGCCGGAAGCGGCCAACAGGCCCAGCACCGAGCCGAGTCGGCGGCGGGCCTCCGGGTCGGTGAGGAGGCCGTCCGCGTCGATCGCCCCTCTGTCCACCGGGATCGCCACGCAGGCCGGCTCCACGATGTGGGCGCCGGTGTAGCCCAGGACGGTCCGCAGCGTGGCCTCCGCGCCCCGGCCCCGGCCCGGGGCCGCCGCGTTGACCCAGGCGACGGGCTTGTCGCAGATCTCGGTCCCGCCGACCGTCCAGTCGAGCAGGTTCTTGAACGCGCCCGGCAGCGTGCCCGCGTACTCCGGCGTGCACACGAGGATCCCCGCCGCCGCGTCGATCGCCGCGCGCAGTCCGGCCACGGCGGGCGGCAACGGCTCGGTGTCGTCGTCGGGGTTGAAGTGCGGCAGTCCCGCCAGGCCGTCGTACAGGACGGCGCGCACCCGCGCGGCCGACGCCACGTCCCGCGCCGTGCGCAGCACGGTCTCGTTCGTGGACCCGGCGCGCAGGCTCCCCGACAGCAGCAGAATCACCGGCACGGCGGACATCCGCCCAACCTATCTCTCTGCTACGGGCACCGGCCAGTCCCGATCAGCGGGGCCACCCTGCGGCCGGACAGCCCCGGCCGCGCCCCGCACCGCCGCCCCCGCGCGCCTCGCTCCGCTCGTCCCGTGACCGGACGATGATGGCGGTCACGAAAGCAGGAGGGGAGCCGGACCGCGGCCGGGGAAACCGGAAGGCCGCACCGGTCATCCCGGCCGGCGCACCCACACACCGCGCACACCCGCACAGCGTGAAGACCCGCACATCCGTACACCGCGAACACCGCACACCGCGAAGGGACAAGGCATGCGTATCGACCTCACCGGACGGACGGCTCTCGTCACGGGCTCCACCCAGGGCATCGGCGCCGCGATCGCGACGGGACTGGCCCGGGCCGGTGCGCGGGTGGGGGTCAACGGACGCGACCGGCGCCGGGTGGACGAGGCGATCGAGCGCTTCCGCAGCGAGGCGCCGGACGGCGAGTTCGTCGCCGTCCCCGCCGACGTGGCCGCGGACGACGGCGCCGCCGCGGTCGGGGAGTTCCTGCCGGAGGTGGACATCCTCGTCAACAACCTCGGCATCTTCGGGGCCAAGGACCCGCTGGAGATCACCGACGAGGAGTGGCGCCGCTACTTCGAGGTGAACGTGCTGGCCGCCGTACGCCTCACCCGCGCCTTCCTGCCGCGGATGGCCGAGCGGGGCTGGGGCCGGATTCAGTACATCGCCAGCGACTCGGCGGTGGTGGTGCCCGCCGAGATGATCCACTACGGGATGTCCAAGACCGCCCTGCTCGCCGTCGGCCGCGGCTTCGCCAAGCAGGCGGCGGGCACCGGGGTCACGGTGAACTCCGTCATCGCCGGACCCACCCACACCGAGGGCGTGGAGGACTTCGTATACCAGCTCGTCGACCGCGACCTGCCGTGGGACGAGGCCCAGCGCCTCTTCATGCGGGAGCACCGCCCGCAGTCCCTGCTGCAACGCCTCATCGAACCCGAGGAGATCGCCAACATGGTGGTGTACCTCAGCTCCGACTTCGCGTCCGCCACGACGGGCGGCGCGCTGCGCGTCGACGGCGGTTACGTCGACGCGATCCTCCCCTGACCGACCGCCCCCGGCACCGGTCCGCCCGGATCCGCCCGGCCCGCGCGCCGGTTGATGGCGCGGGGCCCCAACTGCGCCTACTGGAGCGGCGGATCGTGTGCGAAACTGCGGTGATCGACCTCTGCTGATCCACTCGCACGACGGAGTCCGCCATGGCGACCGGCACCCCCGACCTCCCGTTTCCCCGGATAGACACCAGCAAGGCACACCCGGCCCGGGTGTACGACTGGCTGCTGGGCGGCAAGGACAACTACCCGGTGGACGAGGCGGTCGGCCGGGCGCTGCCGGCCGAGGCGCACGACGCCGCCCGGCAGAACCGCGCGTTCATGAACCGCGCGGCGGCCTGGCTCGCCGCCCAGGGCCTGGACCAGTTCCTGGACATCGGCACCGGCATCCCCACCGAGCCGAACCTGCACCAGATCGTCCAGCGCGCCGTGCCCGCCGCCCGGATCGTCTACACGGACAACGACCCGATCGTGCTGCGGCACGCCGAGGCGCTGCTGATCAGCCACCCGGAGGGAACCACCGACTACATCCAGGCCGATGTGCGCCGGCCGGACGAGATCCTGGAACACGCGCGCGAGATACTCGACTTCAAGCGTCCCGTGGTGCTGTCGCTGATCGCGCTGATGCACTTCGTCCCCGACGACCAGGACGCCCACGGCATCGTGCGCGGACTGGTCGACGCGCTCCCGTCGGGCAGCTACCTCGTCCTGTCGCACGCCGCCTCCGACCTGTTCCCGGAGCTGGCGGAGCAGGTCACCGCCGAGTACGCCAAGGGCGGCATCCGGCTCGGCTTCCGCACCCGGCCGGAGGTCGCCCGCTTCTTCGACGGCCTCGAACTCGTCGAGCCCGGCCTGGTGACCGCCACCGAGTGGGCCCGGGAAGCGCCGCTCCCGCAGCAGGAGGAGAGCGGCATCTACGCCGCCGTGGCCCGCGTCCCGTAGCGGGCCGCCGTCCGTCCGTGCCGTGAGCGGCGGGCCGTACCCGCCGCTCACACCCCCCGTGACGCGTCCCGCGACGACGCCCCGCCGGCCGGGGCGTCCGAGCGCTTCAGGTCGCCCGGGAGCACCGCGGCCCGTCGGACCCGTGCCGGTCGGCGAGACCGGCCTTCAGGGCGTCGCGCAGCCGGGTGAGCCGCTCGATGTCCGCGTCGAGTGCCGCGATCCGCCGCTCCACCACCGCCGCCCCGACGACCCCCGCCTGCGGCGTCTCCCCCGCCTCTGGCGTCTTTCCGGCCCCGGGCGTCTTTCCGGTCTCGGGCGTCTGCGCCGCCGTGGAGCCGCAGCGCGGCCGCGGGTCGGCGGCGAGCAGCGGAATGCGATCGGCGATGCCGCGCAGATCCTCCACGGTGAGCCCGAGGGCGAGGAGTCGGCGGATGACGCGCAGGACGGCGAGTTCCTCAGGGCCGTAGTCCCGCTGCCCCGCTCCCGTCCGGCGCGGCGCGGGCAGGAGTCCGCGCTGTTCGTAGAAGCGCAGCGCCCGGGGCGTCGCGCCCACCGCCGCCGCGGCGTCGCCGATCCGCATGCCGTTCGCCTCCTGCCCGCCAGGCCCGCCCGCCGTCAGCCGTGGCCCGGCAGCTCCACGACGACCGTGCCGAACAGCTTGCCCTCGGTCAGCTCCCGCAACGCCAGCGGCGCGCGTTCTATGCCCGCGATCCGGGTGAGCGGGAACCGGATCTCACCGCGGCGCAGCCAGTCGGCGAACCGCCGCAGCCACTCCGCCTCCACGTCGGGGTGGTCGACGCCGAGGTACCCCCTGAGCGACACCCCCTTGAGGATGAGCCGGAAGGCGTCGATCTCCAGCGGGGCGGTGGCCCCGGCGCCCTCCTGGGCCAGTTGCCCGGACAGCGCCCCGACCAGCGCGAACCGCGCGCCCTGCCGGGCGGCGTCGACCGCCGCGGCCAGCTGCGCGCCGCCCACGTTGTCCAGCAGCACGTCGATGCCGTCCGGCGCGGCCTCGGCGAGCTGCGCGGCGAACGCCCGGTACGCCGCCCGGGGGTTCGCGGCGTCCGGGGCCTCGCGCCAGGAACCGGCGGTCAGGACGGCGTCGTACCCCAGCTCGGAGACGAGCCGTGCGGCCTTCTCCGGTGAACCGGTGGTGCCGATGACCCGGGCGGCGCCCAGCAGCCGGGCGATCTGCCCGGCCAGGGACCCCACGCCGCCGGCGGCGCCGGTGACCAGGACGACGTCGCCCGCGCGCACCCCGGTGAGCCGGGTCAGCGCCCCGTAGGCGGCGGCGCCGGAGGAGAGCTGGGCGACGGGGTCGGGCAGCGCGGGGTCGACGGCGGTGCACTGCGCCTCGGGGACGAGGGCGTACTCGCGCCAGCCGAGCAGATGCGTCACCAGGTCGCCCGGGCGCAGCGCGCTGCCCGGCGGTGCGAGCACCACCTCGCCGAGCGCCGGGCCGTACAGCGTGTCCCCGCGGACGAGTCCCGGTACCGGGGTGTTCCTCGCCTCGCCGCCGAGCAGGGTGCGCAGGCCGCCGAAGACGAGGAACCAGCGGTTGCGGACCAGGACTTGGTCCGGCGCGGGGGCCGGCAACGGGGTCTCGACGACGGCGAGGTCCGAGGGGGCGGGCAGTCCCCGGGGCGGGGCGGCGAGCCGTACCTCACGAACGGTCCGGGGCAGGGCTGTGGTCATGGGCGGCCTCTCGACAGGCGAAGGGACGGACGGGCTGCGGCGTGCGCCCGGCGGCCGGATGTCCGCCGCGGGCGGCACCGGGCCCGCAGACGCTAATCCCTGACCCGCACGTCAAGGGCAACCCCGGCACGCCCCCTGCCCGCTCACCACCCCGCGTCGGCCATCGTCCCCCCCCCTGTTTGACGCCGCCCGTTGCGCCCCCGCCCCAAGGCCCCGCCCGGGCGAAAACCCCTCGACGGCGCGGGCCCCGACCGTTCATGATCCGCTCTCGTGACGACGACGAAGCGGTTCCTGGTCGAGGCGGCGGCCCGCAACAACGCCGAGTGGTGCGCTGTGATGAGCCGGACGCACGGTGTGCGTGGCACGTTCGGCCGGGAGGCGTGGACCGCCGCGGTCCGTACGCCGCCGTACTACCCCGACGCGGTGACGCTGGCGCCGGAGTCCGACGCGGCCGGACTGCTGGCCCGGATCGACGCCGAGGCGCCCGGCGCGAGCGTCAAGGACAGCTTCGCCGACCTGGATCTGACGCCGGCGGGCTTCCGGGTGCTGTGCGACGCGCGGTGGATCCACCGCCCGGCCGGGGCCCCGGCCGGCGCGCCGGAACTCGCCTGGGACGTGGTCCGCGCTCCGGGGGCGCTGCGCGCCTGGGCGCTCGCCTGGGACGGCGGCGCGGGCGACGCGGATCTGTTCCGGCCCGAGCTGCTCGACGATCCGGCCACCTTCGTGCTCGCCGGACGGACGGCCGACGGCCGAGTGACCGCCGGCGCGGTGGCGAGCCGCAGCGAACGGGTGCTCGGCATCTCCAACGTCTTCGCGTCGGACGGCGGCGCCGCCGCGGCCTGGCCGGGCGTGCTGCACACGGCGCACCGGCTCTTCCCCGGCCTGCCCGTGGTGGGCTACGAGCACGGGGAGGACCTGGCCGCGGCGGTCCGCCACGGCTTCGAGGCGATCGGTCCCCTGCGGATCTGGCTGCGGAGCTGACCGGCCGCCGGGCGGCGCTTCCCGCCGGCTGATCCCTGGCCCGCGCCTCAGGCCACGGCGAACAGCTTCGCCGCGTTGTCGTGGCAGACGGCCCGCAGCCAGTCCGCCCCGAGGTCCAGCCGCTCCATGGCCCGGAGCTGATGCGGGTAGGGATAGGGGATGTTGGGGAAGTCGGAGCCGAGCAGCACGCGGTCGCCGAGCGCGGCGAGCCTCGGCAGGGCCCGGCGGGGGAACGGCATGAACTCCTCGGAGAAGTCGGTGAACGCCATCGTCGTGTCCAGCCGCACCTCCTCGTAGCGCTCGGCGAGGCCGAGGAAGTCCTCGTACTCGGGCATGCCCAGGTGCGCGACGATCAGCCGCAGCCGCGGGTGGCGCGCCAGCAGCCGGGCGACGGGTCCGGGGCCCGTGTGCTCGCCGGGCGCGGGCCCCGAGCCGCAGTGCATCACCACCGGGACACCGGCCTCGGCCAGCAGCCCCCACACCGGCCGCAGCCGCTCGTCGGCCGGGTCGTACGCCCCCACCTGCACATGCGCCTTGAACACCCGCGCCCCCGCCTCGACGGCATCGCGGACGTACCTCTCCACCCCGGGCTCGGGATAGAGCGTGGCGGTGTGCAGGCAGTCGGGGGTGCGGCGGGCGAAGCCGGCGGCCCAGCCGTTCAGCCACTCGGCCATGCCGGGCTTGTGCGGGTAGAGCATCGCGGTGAACGCCCGCACCCCGAACCCCCGTAGCAGCGCCGTCCGTTCCGCCTCTTCCTCGCGGTACGTGATCGGCCACTCGCGCCCGCCGACCAGCGACCCGCCCGCGTCGAAGTAGTCCCAGACCTTGCGCAGGACCCGCTCGGGCATGAAGTGCGTGTGGACGTCGATCAGTCCCGGAAGACCGAGCCCGGCCCAGAACCTGCGGACCTCACCCGCCTCCTCGCTCACGGCCGGCACGGGGTCGGCGGACGCCTCGCGGTGATCGTTCATGCCGCCCACGATCGCCCCTGACCAGGCCCCGGGGCGACCCCTGGCACCAGGGGTCCGATGAGGAATCCGTCACAGGGCCATGGGGTAATACGTCGCCGCGGCCGGACCGGATTGCCGCGAGAAGTTCTTTCACCCGATCGAGGGTTGTGACCCATCTGGCCAGGCCACGGCACCGGATTCCCCGCGTGAGGAACGAAGGCGAGGACCCCGGCCGGCCCCGTGCGGCCGGGTCACCGCCTTCGTCGCCTCCGCCCCGACAGCACGCCGTTACCCTCCACAGGAGAACCACGATGACCACCCGTACCCGCCGTCTCGCCGTCAGCCTCGCCGCCGCGGCGGTCCTGCCCCTCGCCCTGACCGCCTGCTCCAACGACAGCGGCGACTCCGGCAAGTCGGACTCCTCGGCCAAGACGTCCGCCTCGCCGAGCAGCGACGACATGGGCGGTTCCGGCAACACCGCGAGCGCCATGGACCAGCCGTTCGGCGCGGCGTGTTCCGCGGTGCCCAAGGACGGCGCGGGCTCCTTCGACGGCATGGCCAAGGACCCGGTCGCCACCGCCGCCTCCCACAATCCCGCGCTGTCCACCCTGGTGACCGCGGTGAAGAAGGCGGGCCTGGTCGACACCCTCAACAACGCGCAGGACATCACCGTGTTCGCGCCCACCAACGACGCCTTCGCCAAGCTCCCGAAGGCCACCCTGGACAAGGTCCTCAACGACAAGGCCCAGCTGACGAAGATCCTCACCTACCACGTCGTCGGCAAGCGCCTCATGCCGAAGGACCTGGAGAAGGGCTCCTTCGAGACCCTGGAGAAGTCGAAGCTGACGACCTCCGGCTCGGACGAGATGTACACGGTCAACGACTCCGCGAAGGTCGTCTGCGGCAACGTCCAGACCGCCAACGCCACCGTCTACATCATCGACACCGTCCTCATGCCGAAGAGCTGACCGACGAGGGGCAGGGAAACCGGCGGGCGCCCGGCCCGGACCGGTCCACGGGCCACCCGGCCCGCGGACCGTCCGGGCCGGTGGCCGCACACCTATGAACACCCGGGGAGGGAACCACCCATGCGACCACCGTCCGAGGGGACGACACCGGGCCGGGCGGGGAGCCGGGCCGCCGCCCGCGACGGGCGCCCCCGCACCGCCGTCATCGGCAGCGGCGTGGCCGGACTCACCGCGGCCCACATCCTGTCCCGCGCCCACCACGTCACCCTGTACGAGGCGGACGACCGGCTCGGCGGACACGCCCACACCCACGAACTGACCGCCTCCGACGGCCGGGTGCACCGCGTCGACTCCGGCTTCATCGTGCACAACCGCCGCACCTACCCCCAGCTGCTGCGGCTGTTCACCGAACTCGGCGTCGCCACGCAGGAGTCGGAGATGAGCATGTCGGTGCGCTGCGAGGGCTGCGGCCTCCAGTACGCCGGCGCCCGCGGCCCGCGCGGACTCCTCGCCCAGCCGCGCGACGCCGTACGCGGGGCATACCTGCGGATGCTGGCCGAGGTCCCCCGCTTCCACCGCGCCGCCCGCCGGCAACTGGCGGACGGGGACGCCGACCACACCCTCACCCTCGGCGCGTTCCTGGACCGGAAGGGCTTCTCGGCCTACTTCCGCGCCCACTTCATGACCCCGCTGGTGTCCGCCGTGTGGTCCTGCGACGCCGAGACCGCCCTGCGCTACCCGGCCGCCTACCTGTTCCGGTTCCTCGCCCACCACGGCATGCTCGCGGTGGCCGGGTCGCCCGCCTGGCGCACGGTCACCGGCGGCTCCCGCTCCTACGTCGACCGCGTCGCGGCCGGTCTGGACGAGGTGCGCGCCGCCACCCCGGTCCGCGCGGTCCTGCGGCACGCGGACGGCGTCGAGGTCACCGCGCACGACGGGACCACCACCGCCCACGACCGGCTCGTCGTCGCCGTCCACCCCGACCAGGCGCTGCGGCTGCTCGCCGACGCCACCCCGCGGGAGAAGGAGGTGCTCGGCGCCTTCCGCTACTCCCGCAACACCACCCTGCTGCACACCGACACCGCGCTGCTGCCCGACGCGCCCCGCGCCCGCGCCTCCTGGAACTACCTCATGCCCTCCTGCCGGGCGAGCGCCGACCGGGTCCGGGTCAGCTACGACATGAACCGCCTCCAGCGCCTGGACGCCGCGGACACCTTCGTCGTCACGCTCGGCGGCGAGGACCGGGTCCGCCCGGACCGGGTGCTGGCCCGGATGACGTACGAACACCCCGTCTACACGCCCGAGTCGGTCGCCGCCCAGCGCCGCCTGCCCGAACTGACCACCTCCGTCACCGCGTTCGCGGGCGCCTACCACGGCTGGGGGTTCCACGAGGACGGCTGCCGCAGCGGCGTCGAGGCGGCGGCAGCGCTGGGGGTGACGTGGTGACCCCCGCCCCGCCCGCACGGCACGCGTCGCCCCGGCCGCCCGCCCTGTATTCCTGCACGGTCCGCCACGTCCGCCGGGCGCCCGTCCGCCACGTCCTGCGCCACCGCACCTACCTCTGGCTGGTCGACCTCGACCACCTGCCCGAACTCCCGCGCCTGCTGCGCCCGTTGGCCCGCTTCAGCCCCCACGACCACTTCACCGGACGGGCCCCGACCCTGCGCGCCGCGCTCGACGGCTTCCTCGCCGGACACGGCATCGACCTCGACGGCGGCCGGGTCATGATGCTCGCCCACGCCCGGGTCCTCGGCCACGTCTTCAACCCCCTGACCCTGTACTGGTGTCACGACCGCGAAGGCGCCCCGCGCTGCGTGGTCGCCGAGGTCCACAACACCTACGGCGAACGCCACGCCTACCTGCTGCACCCCACCGACACCGGGACCGCCTCGGTGGCCAAGGACTTCTACGTCTCGCCGTTCTTCCCCGTCGACGGCCACTACGCCATGCGGCTCCCGCCACCCGCCGAACGCCTGCGCCTGACCGTGAAACTCGACCGGCCCGGCAGCCCGCCCTTCACGGCCACCGTCACCGGCGCCCGCCGCCCGGCGACCGCACCCGCTCTGCTCCGGCTGACGCTGCGTCACCCGTTCTCGACGCTCGCGGTGTCGGCCGCCATCCGCTTCCACGGTGTCCGCCTGTATCTGCGGGGCCTGCCGGTGCAGCCGCGCCCGGGCCGCCGCACCCCGGAGAGTGCCACATGACCACAGCCCCGTCCCGGCCCACCACCCGCCACAGCACCGCCGCCGCCCCGGCCGACCCGCACCGCTGGCCCGACGTCGCCGCCGTCCCCGGCACGTCCTGGCCCGTACGGGCGACCACCGCCGCCGTCCTGCGCAACGCCCTGCGACGGCTGCCGCTACGGGTCCGCTTCGCCGACGGCACCACCCTCGGTCTGGGCGGCCCGCTGATAGAGGTGCACGACCCGAAGGCGTTCCACGCCCGGATCGGCGCCGGCGGCCTGATCGGCTTCGGCGAGTCGTACATGGCGGGCGAGTGGGACGCCCCGGACCTGGTCGGGGCGCTGACCGTACTGGCCGCCCACGCCGCCGACCTCGTCCCCGCCCCGCTGCAACGGCTGCGCCGGCTGTGGGCCGTACGCCAGCCGGCCGCGCAGCGCAACACACCCGACGGCGCCCGGGACAACATCAGCCGCCACTACGACCTGTCCAACGACCTGTTCACCCTCTTCCTCGACGACACCCTCACCTACTCCGCCGCCGTCTTCCGCGGCTTCCCGGCCCAGTGGCCGCTGCTGGCCGCCGCCCAGCGCCGCAAGATCGACCGGCTGCTCGACCTGGCCGGCGTCCAGGAGGGCACCCGGCTGCTGGAGATCGGCACCGGCTGGGGCGAACTCGCCCTGCGCGCCGCCCTGCGCGGCGCGCACGTCACCTCCCTCACCCTCTCCCAGGAGCAGCGCGCACTCGCCCTGCGGCGGGTGCGCGAGGCCGGCGTCGCCGACCGGGTGCGCATCGAGCTGTGCGACTACCGGGAGGCGCGCGGCAGTTACGACGCGGTGATCAGCGTGGAGATGATCGAGGCCGTCGGCGCGGAGTTCTGGCCGGTGTACTTCCGCACCCTGGACGAACGGCTGGCGCCCGGCGGACGGGTCGCCCTCCAGGCCATCACCATGCCGCACGCCCGTATGCTCGCCGCCCGCGACACCCACACCTGGATCCAGAAGTACGTCTTCCCCGGCGGACTGATCCCCTCCACCGAGGCCGTCGAGCAGACGGTGCGCGAGCACACCGGCCTGACCGTCACCGCCCGCGACGCCCTCGGCGCGCACTACGCCGAGACGCTGCGGCTGTGGCGGCAGCGGTTCACCGAACGCCGCGACGAGGTGGCCGCGCTCGGCTTCGACGCCGTCTTCCGCCGGCTGTGGACCTTCTACCTCGCCTACTCCGAGGCCGGGTTCCGCTCCGGCTACCTGGACGTCCAGCAGTACCTGCTCACCAAGGAGGGCTCCGAGCGATGACATCCGTCCGCACCCCGGCCCGCACCGGCGCCGCACACCGGCTGGCCGCCCTCGCCGAGGACGCGCTCGGCGGGCCGCTGCCGGTGCGGCTGCGCGCCTGGGACGGCAGCGAGTCCGGCCCGGCCGACGCCCCCGTGGTCGTCGTACGCTCCCGGCGGGCGCTGCGCCGGCTGCTGTGGCAGCCCGGCGAACTCGGCCTCGCCCAGGCGTACGTCACCGGCGAACTCGACATCGAGGGCGATCTGCGCACCGGACTGCGGGCGATGTGGGCCGCGGCGCGGGAGCGGGGCCCGCACACCCCGGGCCGTACGCTGCCCGACCGGGCCCGCGCGGTCGGGCAGGCGGTCCGGCTCGGCGCCCTCGGCCCGCGGCCGCCCGCCCCCGCCGCCCAGGCCAGGCTGCGCGGCGGCCTGCACACCAAGGCCCGCGACCGGGCCGCGATCAGCCACCACTACGACCTGTCCAACGACTTCTACCGGCTCCTGCTCGACGACACCCTGGCCTACTCCTGCGGCTACTGGACCGCCGGGGACCTCGACGTCACCCCCGCCGACGCGCAGCGCGCCAAACTGGAGCTGGTCTGCCGCAAGCTCGGCATCGTCCCCGGCGCCCGGCTGCTCGACATCGGCTGCGGCTGGGGCGCGCTCGCCCTGTACGCGGCCGAACAGCACAAGGCCCAGGTCACCGCCGTCACCCTGGCCCGCGAACAGGCCGCGTACGTACGCGCGCGGGTGCGTGAGCGCGGCCTTGAGAACCGGGTGGAGGTGGTGTGCCAGGACTACCGGGACATCTGCGGCGGCGCCTTCGACGCGGTCAGCGCCATCGAGATGGGCGAGCACGTCGGCGACGCCGAGTACCCGGCGTTCGCGGCCGCGCTGCACCGGATGGTCCGCGGGTGCGGCCGCGTCCTGGTGCAGCAGATGTCCCGGGGCGCCCGGGCGCCGGGCGGCGGCGCGTTCATCGAGGCGTACATCGCCCCCGACATGCACATGCGTCCCGTCGGCGAGACCGTCGGACTGCTGGAGGCGGCCGGGCTGGAGGTGCGGTCGGTGGAGTCGATGCGCGAGCACTACGTGCGCACCGTCGACGCCTGGCACCGCACTCTGGAGGAGCGGTGGGACGACTTCGTCCGGCTGGTCGGCGAGGAGAGCGCCCGGGTGTGGCGGCTGTATCTGGTGGGCGGCGCGCTGGCGTTCGAGGAACGGCGCATGGGTGTCGACCAGATCCTGTGCGCCCGGCCCACCGCCGACGGCGACAGCGGCCTGACGGCGGCCGAGGCGGCCGGCTGGTACCACGGCCTGGGCGAGCGGTGACCGCCTTCGCGTGGGCGACGTTCGCGGCGAACCTCGGCTGGGCGGCGGCGACCGCCCTCGCGGTCCTCCTGCTCACCTTCGCCGTCGCCCTGCGCACGGGAGTGCACCGGATCGTGGACGTGGCCTGGGGGGCCGCCTTCGCGGCGGTCGCCCTGGTGACGTACGCGCTGTCGGCCGGAACCGGCGATCCGGGCCGCCGGGCGCTGGTCACCGTCCTCACCGCGGTGTGGGGGCTGCGCCTGGCCGCGCACATCGCCCGCCGGGGCCGCGGCCGCGGCGAGGACCCGCGCTACGCCGCCCTGCTCGCCCGCGCGCCGGGCAGCCGCGCCTGGTACGCGCTGCGCATGGTCTACCTCCTCCAGGCGGCCCTGGTCTGGCTGGTGTCCCTGCCGGTGCAGGCCGCCCAGTACGCTCCGGCCTCGCTGTCCGCCCTGGCCTGGGCGGGTACGGCACTGTGGGCGGTCGGCCTGTTCTTCGAGGCGGTCGGCGACGCCCAGCTCGCCCGCTTCACCCGCGATCCGGGCAACCGGGGCCGGATCATGGACCGGGGGCTGTGGCGCTGGACCCGGCATCCCAACTACTTCGGCGACTTCTGCGTGTGGTGGGGACTGTTCCTCGTCGCCTGCGACGGCGGCTGGCGTCCGGCCGCGCTCTGTGTCGTCTCGCCGCTGGTGATGACCCTGCTGCTGACCAGGGGCAGCGGGAAGCGGCTCCTGGAACAGCACATGGCCGACCGCCCCGGCTGGCCGGAGTACGCGGCCCGCACCAGCGGCTTCTTCCCGTGGCCGCCTCGCGGGCCGCGCTGACGGCGCAGGGGCGGGCCTGTTTCAGCCGGTGTGGTCTCGGCCGGTGTGCTCTCAGCCGGTGTGCAGGACCCGGAAGCGGCCGGGGTGGGCCGGGTCCCGGTCCACCACCTGGACCGCCGGCCAGGCCCACTGCCACACGCCGATGCCCGGCGCGCGCGAGAACCGGATCCGCCCGCGCGTCCCCTCGACCGACACCCGTGGCCAGGACGCGGCGATACGCGCCCGGTCCGCGCCGTGCGTCTCCAGTACGTCGGCCAGGACGGCGATCGCGTCGTAGCCCTCGAAGGCGACGAAGGAGGGCGCCTCGGCGAGCCGTTCCCGCAGGGCCGCCTCGACGCGGCTGCCGAGCGGGGTGAGACGCTCGGGCAGATAGCGCAGGAACGGCACCCCGGCGCCGGCCTCGCCCAGCGCGGCCGCCCACGCGGCGAACTCCGGCTGCCCGGCCGGGGCGCCGATCAGGACGCCGGCCAGGCGCCGGTCGCCGCGGACGGCCCGGACGACCGGCACCGCCGGCTCCGGGATGCCGGCCAGCACGAGGACCGCCGTCGCGCGGTGCGCCGCGAGCGCGTCGCACACCGCCGCGGGAGTGAGCGCGCTCAGGTCGAGTCCGACGACCGTGCCGCCGTGTGCGGCGAAGTGCTCCCGCAGGATGCCGGTGCCGGCCGCCCAGTAGACGCCGGGCCCGGCCACGACGGCGATCCGGGTGTGCCCGGCGGCGAGCAGGAAGTCGGCGTAGACGCGCCAGCCGCGCGACTGCGCCGGGGCCAGCCGGGCGACCCACTCCGTCGGCTCCTCGGTCAGCGCGTCGAGCACCGCCGACGAGCAGAGGAACGGCAGCCCGAGCGCGTCGGCCCGGGCGGCGGCGGCCCGGGCGACGACGCTGTGGTACTCGCCCACCAGGGCGGCCACACCCGCCTCGGCCAGCTCGTCCACGGCCGCGGCGGCCCGCAGCGGATCGGCGGCGGTGTCCCGCACCACCAGCTCCAGCGGCGTCCCGCCCGCTCCGCCCCGGCCGTTGACCTCCTTGACCCCCAGTTCGAGCCCGGCCAGCAGATGCTGTCCGGCCTCCACCCAACCGGGCGGGGTCAGGGGCGCCAGCGCACCGATCCGCAGGGACGGTCGGTGGCTCTGTTCCGCTTCGCGGGAGGTGTTCGGGTGCATCGGGCCAGCCTGTCAGCGTCCTGCGCCGTTGTCGATCAAGTGGTGCGGGACGGAGGAACCTTGGTGCCGGGGTGCGGGGGCGCGGCTGGCCGGGATCGGTCGGGTCAGAACCAGTGGACGCAGTGGGGTGTGCCGGTGGGGCGGGTGAAGAGGGTGTCGGCGCGCAGGGCGGCGGTGTCGTGGTGGGGGCGTATGCGTCCGGCGCGGACCAGGGTGCTGGGCGCGGTCCCGCCGAGGTAGAGCGCGCCCAAGTCGCTGACGTCCAGGGTGAGATCGGCGGCGCGGTCGGTGCGGGCGCAGTCGGCGTGGCCCTCGGCGTCGGTGGTGAGCCGGTAGCGGCCGGTGGTGGCGAGGAACGGGTCGTGGACCTCCAGGACGAGGTCGCCGCCGGCCGCGTACCGGCGTGCGGCCAGCGCCCGGGGAATGTCCAGCAGGCGCACCCACAGGCCGTCCTGGCTCGGGCCGGTGCGGGCGGCGCGGAAGTCCTTCAGACGCCAGCGCACCGGGTGCTCGGGCGGCAGGTTGGCGAAGACGGTGGTGGTGACCAGGTCGTGGTCCAGGCAGTACCGGACCAGGGCGGCGTGCACCGTGTCGTCGCACGCGATGACCTCGTCGACGGTGAGCGTGCGGGTCCGCGTCACGGGGTCGGTGGGGCCCACGGAGTAGCTGGCGTAGCCGTCGGGTGTGCCGTCGGCGTCCCGGTGCAGGACGATGTGGCGCGGGGTGTGCGCGACGGGAGGCTGTCCCGCGCCGGCGGACCACCAGCGCGCCGGACGGGAGAGGGCGCCCGGCTGGGTGCGCCGGTAGCGGTCGTAGACCTCGGCCAGCAGCTCGCCGCTGTCCGCGCGGCGCCGCAGCTCGATGCGGCCCGCCGCCTCGACGGGCGCCGCGAAGGCGGAACGGTGGCTGTCCACGGTCAGCCGCTGACTGAAGGCGGCCGGTCCGTACCCGAACCGGCGGTAGATGACCGCCTCGCTGGCCAGCAGGACCGACAGCGCCGCGCCGCGCTCCTGGAACTGCCGCAGTTGGTGCCGCATCAGGGCGGTGAGCACCCCGCGTCGGCGGTGCGTGGGCAGGACGCCCACCGTCGTCACACCGGGGACGGGCGTCATCCGGCCGCCGGGCAGCGTGAGTTCGAAGGAGTAGGCGCCGGCGGTGCCGACCGGGGCGCCGTCCTCGTCCAGGGCGAGCAGGCTGTCGTCCGCCTCCAGCGCCGCCCACCACGCGCCCTCGCCCTCGGCGGGCGGCGTGAGGTGGGTCCCGAACGCCGCCATCAGCGTGCGCAGGAACAGCTCTCGTTCGTTCTCGGTGGTCGTCCGGATGAGCATGGTGTCGTTCACGTCTCTCGTGGTCGTCTCGCGGTCACAGGGTGGCCGACCGGCCCGGCGTCAACAGCGTCAGGCGGTCGGCGAGGCCGGCTTCCCCGAACGCGGCGCTCAGGTCGTCGCGGCCTTCGGTGAAGTGTGCCCAACCGTCGCAGTGCAGGGGCAGGCAGTGGGCGGCGCCGAGGATGCGGGCGGCCTCGGCGGTCCGGGCGCTGTCCAGGGTGAGCAGGGCTCCGTCCATCGCGGCCGTCCGCGCGCCGCCCGCGAAGATCACGGCCACGTCGACCGGCCCGAACCGGTCGGCCACCTGCCGCACCGCCCCCAGGGAGGCGTTGTCGCCGCTGACGTAGACGGTCGGCAGGTCGGGCGCGGTCAGGACGAAGCCGGTGACCTCGCCGCAGACGGGTTCGCACCCGACCGGTCCGTGCCGGGCGGGCACACCGGTGATCCGCAGCGCCGGGGCGCCGTCCGGGCGCGGGAGTTCGGTGTGCGCCCAGGGGGTGAGGGCGTGCGCGTTGCCGCCGAGCCGGTCGGCGGCGCTGGGCGTGGTGAGGACGACCGGGACGGTGGGCAGCAGGGCGCGGCCGGACCGGTCGAGGTTGTCGGCGTGCTGGTCGTGGGAGAGCAGGACGGCGTCCACGCGGCCGAGTTCCGCCGGGGCGAGCGCCGGACCGGCGGTCTTGGTGAGCACCGAGCCGGAGGGGGAGGTGTACGAGCCCTCCTCGTCGAACGTCGGGTCGGTGAGGAGGCGCAGGCCGCCCAGTTCCAGCACGGCGGTCGGTCCGCCGACGGCACGGAGGGTCAGGCTCGACGACACGTCGAACTCCTTTCGCGGGAAGGGCCGCAGGAAGTGTCTCACGGTAAAGAGCCTGTTCTCGCGTGAGGGAATCTAGGAGATGCTCACGGAATACGTCAACGGTTACCATGAGGTGCATGACAGGGAACGCCCGCTCCGCCGTCACGTCCCCGGACCGCCCCGACCCGCTTCCCCCGGCGCCGGGGGAGCAGCGCTCACCCGCGCTCGCCCTCGTCAACACGCTCACCACACGGGGCGGCGCCCCGGTCGACGAACTGGACACGCCGGAGCGTGCCGCACGGTGGCTCGCCGATCACCGTCTCATCGGTGGCGGTGGCGGTGGCGGTGGCGGTGGCGGTGGCGGTGCTGGTGCTGGTGCTGGTGCTGGTGCTGGTGTCGGTGGCGGTAAGGGTGGCGCTGCCGTTCCGCCGGACGTCCGGGGGCCGGCCGCCGGGGAGTTGGCCGCGCTGCACCGGCTGCGGCAGGCCGTGCGCGGGCTGTTCGACGCGGCGGTCACCGGTCGGGCGCCCGATCCGGAGTGGGTCGCGTCGGTGAACCGGGTGCTGGCGGCGGCGCCGGTCACCACCGTGCTCAGCTGGCCCGCCGGCGGCCCACCGGGCCGGGAGGCCGTGGTCGCGGCGGACGCGCCGGTCGCCCGCGCCCTGCACCGCCTAGCCGACGACGCCGTCACCCTGCTGTGCGGGCCGGACGCCGGGGCGCTCTCGGTCTGCCCGGCCGAGGGGTGCGCGCGGCTGCTGCTGCGCACCCACGGCAGACGCCAGTGGTGCTGCACGCGGTGCGGCGACCGCGTCCGCGCCGCCCGCCACTACGCCCGCCGCCGGGCGGCGACGGAGTCCGCGGCGGCGGAGGAGCACGGGGCGGCCCAGAACGCCGGGACGGCTGGGAGATCCACGGCGGCGGAGGGCACGGCCTCGGGGTGAGACGGCCGCCGGGGGCTTCGCCGGCTCGCCGCGCCGGGTGGGCCGCTCGGTCCCCGGTGGGGACCTGCGGCCCCTGATGGGGACTTGCGGCCCCTGCCCCGCGGACGACGCACCGCGCATGCTCGGAGCGGATCAGTCGTCGCACGGAGGTGGAGATCATGCCCCGCACAGTCACCGTCGGTCTCGACGGGTCGCCGGAAAGCCGGGCCGCCGCCGAATGGGCCGCGCGCGAAGCGGAGTTGCTCGGCGCGGCCGTCCAACTCGTGCACGTGTGGGAGCCGGTACCCGAACCCATGGCCCTGGCGCCCGTCGTGAGCGAGCGCACACACCTGAACTGGACGGAGCGGGTGCCCCGCGAGGCCGCGCTGGAACTCCGGCGAAGCCACCCGGACCTCGACGTCACCACCGAGCAACTGACCGGTGTCCCGGCCCAGGTGCTCGCCGAGACCGCCGGGACCGCGGACCTGCTGGTGCTGGGCTCACGCGCCCTGGGCGGCCTCGGCGGCTTCCTGGTCGGCTCCGTGAGCCTGTCCGTCGTGGCGCACACCCGGCAGCCCGTCGTCCTCGTCCGCTCCGGCAACCGGGCCGGCCAGGAACACGCGACGGGCGGCAAAGACACCCGGGACGGCAAAGACAGCCGGAACAGCCAGGACAACAAGGACAGCGAGGACAGCGCTGGCGTCCCGTCCGTCGCGGCCCCCTTCCGGCCCGTCGTCCTGGGCCTGGACACCCGCCGTCCGGACCCCGGTCCGATCGAGTTCGCGTTCGAGGCCGCCCTGCGCCGCGGCACCTCGCTGCGGGTCGTGCACGGCTGGTACCCGCCCCCGTACTACGGCTACGCCGTGCCGGCCGACGCCGAGCTGTACACGGCCGTCGAGGTGGGCGAGGCCGCCGGCCTGACCGAGGCGCTGCGCCCCTGGCGTCAGAAGTACCCGGACGTCGCGGTCGAGGAGCGGTCCGCCGCCGGCAGTCCCGCCCGACTCCTGGTCGAGGCGGCCGAGGAGGCGTCCTTGGTGGTCGTGGGCCGGCGGGTGCGCCGCAACCCCCTGGGCGCCCACATCGGGCACGTCACCCACGCCGTACTGCACCACGCGACCGCCCCCGTCGCGGTCGTCGCCCACGACTGAACGCCCCGCCGCCCGGCCCCGCGGCCGGGCGGCGCCCGCGCACACCGACCAGGACCGGCACGGCCGGAGACCCGCTCGGTGGTGTCGATGCCCCCTGATCGGGATACCTGCTGGTCATGGAAGCGGTGACAGTGTTCCTCGACGCGGACCGGAGGCTGACCCGGCAGGCCGCGTCCCGTATACCGGCCGGGGCCGCCAAGGTGTTGTCGGCCGTCGAGGAGTGCGCGGAGCGCTCGAAACTGTGGTGCGGCGCCGCCGTGCTCATGGCCGCGGCCGGCGGGTGGCGCGGCCGGCGGGCCGCCGTGACGGGGCTGACGGCGCTCGCCGCCGCGCAGGTGGTGTCCAACGCCCTGTGCAAGCGGCTCGCGGACCGGCCGCGCCCGCCCGAGGAGTGGATACCGCACGACGAGGTCGAGGACCGCCCCGACTCGTCCTCCTTCCCGTCCGGACACACGGCGGCCGCCGTCGCCTTCACCGCCGCCGTCGCGCCGGGCGCGCCGCTGGCGGGCGCCCTGTGCGCAGTTCCGGCCGGCCTCGTCGCCGTCGAACGCGTACAGAGCGGCGCCCACTACCCCAGCGACGTGGCGGCCGGCGCCGTCGTCGGGCTGGCCTGCGCCTGGCTGGTGCGGCGGACGCCCCGGCTGGTGCGCAAGGCGTGGCTGTCGTAGGAGACCGGCTCCGGCCCCGGGCGACGGCCCCCTGACGACGCCGTCGCTCCCCGACGTGTTCGCGTCGGACCATCGACTTCACGCCGTCTTCACTGTCACCATGATCCTCATGACGCACCTCACCAAAGGCGCCAACACACCTGTCCCCGAGGGGCTGGTGCGGGTAGCCGTCTGCCGGCGCAGCGTCCCGGGGACTCCGGTCGTGGACGCCTCGGCCCTCCTGCTCGACGCGACGGGCAAGGTCCGCGGCGACGCCGACCTCGTGTTCTACAACCAGTCGGCGCACCCCTCGGGAGCCGTACGGCACACGGGTGCGGGGGAGGGCGCCGGGCTGCGCGCCGAGTGGCTGGAGGTGGACCTGCCGCGCGTCGAGCCGGCGGTGCAGCGGGTGTTGATCGCGGGCTCCTGCGACGGCGGGGTGTTCGGTCAGGTGCCCGGCCTGGACGTGCGGGTGCTGGCGGCCGACGGCACGGTGGCGGCGCACTACGACGTGACCGACGCCCGGAACGAGACGGCGTTCGTGCTGGGGGAGCTGTACCGGCGCGACGGGACGTGGAAGTTCCGGGCGGTGGGCCAGGGGTACGACTCCGGACTCGCCGGACTGGCCACCGACTTCGGGATCGCGGTGCGGGACGAGCCCGCCGCCCCCGCTGTCCCGGACACCCATGCCGCCCCCGCGGCCCCCGCGGCTCCCGTCGCCCCCGCCGATCCCGATCCCCTCCCCCTCGGCGCCGGCTTCGTGCCCCACGTCCAGAGCGGCCGCGGCAACGGCGTGGTCACCGTGGCGACTCCGCTGCCGCCGGGGCCGGTGATCGTGGAGGCCCGGATCGAGGGCGACGAGTACTTCTGCGTCGAGACCCTCAACCGCCGCAACAAGAAGGACCTGACCGTCTTCAACACCGAGCTGCCCGACTTCCACGGCCGCGCACTGGTCCAGCCTCCGCGGGACCGCCCCCTGCGGCTGAACGTCGACTACGCCGGCGCGTGGACGATCACGGTGCTCCCGCTCTCCGCGGCCCGCCGGCTCGACACGCGGGGACTCACCGGCCGCGGCGCCGACGTGATCGCCTACACCGGTCCGGTGGCCGACGTACGGGTCCGGTTCGACGGTGGCGCGGACCGCGACGAGTGGTTGCTCATGAACTGCCACGAGGCGGCCCACCTCGACGACCTCGACCGGCACGAGATGCTCGTCAACGAGACCGGCCGCCTGGACCAGACCGTCCCGGTGCCCGACGGCCCGCTCCTGCTGGTCGTGGAGAACGGCGAAGGCCACTGGGAGCTGACCGCCAAGCCCCTGCCCGTCCACCACCCCGCCCCGGACCCGTACGCCGTCCCGAGCCCGGGTCCCGCCCGCCACTCCGCCCCGGACCGGAGGCCCGAGGTCTCCCCGTCCGCGCTGTCCAAGGAGTCCGGGAGCCGACCGGCCGGCGTGTACGAAGGCCGCGGCGAGCAGACGATCACGCTGGTCAACCCGCGCCCGGGCCGCCCGATGCTGTTCCGCTACGACTTCCCGGGCGCCGAGGCCGACTACACCCTCGAAGTCAAGACCGTCGACGAGTACGGCGACGAGACCGACTGGCTCACCGGCGCGCAGCACGGGACCCGCGGCACCGTCGTGGCCTTCCGCGCGGGCGAGGCCGAGCAGACCGTGCGCGTACGGCACACCGGCGAGTGGGCGCTGAGCCTGCTGCCCGAGGAGGAGGCGCCGCTGCTCACCGGCGCGGTCGAGGGCGAGGGCTCCGCGGTCCTGCGCTACCAGGGGCCGCCCATGCTGCTGACCGTGCGGCGCACCTCGGGCGGCGAGCACGAGAACGTGGCCGCCGTCGCCCTGAACCACCCCTACGGCAAGAGCGCGCTGATCGCGGACACCGACTTCCGGCGCCGTCCCGCCCTCGGTCCCGTGTGGGTCGATCCGGGCGGCGCCTGTTTCGTGGTGGTCAGGGCCGTGGAGGGCGTGAAGTGGGAGCTGGAGCCGCAGCCGCTCGACGCGGCGCCGGTGCTCGATGGGCGCACCCGTGGCGGCTGGTACGGCGTCGTACGGCACGAAGGGCCCGAGCGCGAGCTGGTGATCGTCGGGACGGCCCTCACCCACGTGTTCGAACTGGACGAGAACCTGTTCCCGCACCGCCAGCTCACCGCGTCCTCGGGACCGCACCGCATATCCCGCTCGCTCCTCCAGGTCCGCTCGCTCGGCGAATGGGTGCTGGAACTGCGGGACTGACCGCGGATCTCGTCCGCACCGGTGCCCCGGCCGCCGTTTGAGAACGGCGGCCGGGGCTATCCGAGAGGTGGTAGCGGTAGCGGAAGGGGCTGGCGGCTGATGACCGTGGCGACACAGCAGCGCGGTGGCGGAGGAGGCGGCTCCAGCGGCCTCTACGACGTGCTGGAGCTGATTCTCGACCGGGGGCTGGTGATCGACGCGTTCATCCGCGTCTCCCTCGTCGGCATCGAGATACTGAAGATCGACATACGTATCGTGGTGGCGAGCGTGGACACGTATCTGCGGTTCGCCGAGGCGTGCAACCGGCTCGATCTGGAGTCGGGACCGCGCAAACCGCCCGGGCTGACCGAGCTGCCGGGGCGGATGAAGGAGTCGGGGGCGCACGGCGCCGCCAAGGGCGTCCTGTCCGGCGCCGCGGAGACCATCTCCGAGGCCTTCCACCAGGCCCGCGGCGGAGCACGGGAGAAGTAGACCGCCCGTGTCCCGGGTGCGCCCCCGCCGCCGTAAATGGCGGCGGGGTTCACGGCCATCGTGATGTGGCCGACGACGCCGCGCTCGGATGTGGCAGCGGTCCGGACATGTGTCCGCTGCTGTGGAGAACTTCCGCCCGGCGCGGGTTACTTCGCCGCCGGGCCCTGGCGTGGCAGAGTGCCGTACATGCTGCAAGTGTGTCCCAACGGAGTGCGCCGGCCCGCCGACAGCCCCTGGGTGCCCGTCTCCGCCGAGGAGGTGGCGGCCGAGGCGCGCCGGGCGGTCGGCGCGGGAGCGCGGGACGTCCATCTGCACCCCAAGGACCACCGGGGACGCGACAGCCTGGACGCGGCGGTGGTCCGGGACGTGCTCCAGGCCGTCCGCGAGGCGGTCGGCCCCGGTGTCCCGGTCGGGGTGACGACGGGGGAGTGGATCGAGCCCGACGCCCGCCGCCGTGTCCGGCTCGTCGAGTCCTGGACGACGACGCCCGACCACGCCTCGGTCAACTGGCACGAGGACGGCGCCGACGCGACGGCACGGGCCCTCACCGAGCGCGGCGTCGGCATCGAGGCCGGGCTGTTCTCCGGCACCGACGGGCCGCGCCGCTTCCTCGCGTCCCCGTTCGCCGACCGGGTGCTGCGGGTGCTGGCCGAGGTCACCGGCACCCCCGCCGACCAGGCCGAGCGAGCCGCCCTCGACCTGGTCGGGCGGCTGACGGGCGCGACCTCGGCGCCCGTCCTGCTGCACGGCGACGAGGACACCGCCTGGCCCGTCCTGCGGACGGCCGCCCGACTGGGCCTGGACACCAGGATCGGCCTGGAGGACGTCCTCTTCCTCCCGGACGGCACGCCCGCCGAGGGCAACGCCCCGCTCGTCGCGGCGGCACGGGACATCCTCGGCCGCGAGGGGGAGCGCGCCGCGCACTGAGCCGAGCGGGAGGCGCGTCTCAGGGGGTCGGCGGCGCGGTGTCGCCGGGCCCGCGACTCCTCCCGGCGGTACGGGTCAGGGCGAGGACCGCCATGTCGTCCTGGTTGCCGCCCCCCGTCCACCGGGCCACGTCCCGCACCAGCGCGTCCACGAGCCGCCGGGGGGTCGCGTACGGGCCGGGGGCGAGCCGGTCCACCGGGTCGTAGAACGTTCCCCGCTCGTCACGCGCCTCGGTCACCCCGTCGGTGATCAGCAGCAGGGAGGCGCCGGGGCCCAGCGGGAAGACGTCCGTGGGCGCGCCGCCGTCCGGCCCGGCGCCCCACAGACGCAGCCCCAGCGGCAGTTCGTGGGTGCTGGGCTCCAGCGGGGACACGGTCCGTTCGTCCACCAGGTACGGCGGCGGGTGCCCGCGGTTGCACACGTGTGCCGTGCGCCCGTCCGGGGGGATCTGGAGCAGCACGGCGGTGGTGAAGTCCTCGGACGCCTCGCCCGCCCCCCGCGCGAGGACGTCGTCCAGCCGGGCCGCCAGCTCGCCCAGGGTGGGCACGTGGTCGGCCTCCACGCGGAACGCACCGATCAGCACCGAGACGGTGGACACGGCCCCGAGGCCCTTGCCCTTGACGTCCCCGATGATCGCGCGCACGCCGAACGGGGTCGACTGGACCGCGTACAGATCGCCGCCGATCCGCGCCTCGGTCTGCGCGGCCACGTACCGGGCGGCCACGGTCACCGGGCCCGCGCGGCGCGGCGGATCCGGGAGCACCGCCCGCTGCGCGATCTCGGCCACGTCCCGCACCTGCGCGAGCCGGCGCCCTTGCAGGGCCAGGATCCGGTTGATCCCCAGCGCCAGGCAGCTGGTGGTCAGCACGTCGGCCAGGTCGACCAGCAGCGCCGTCCTCGGGCGCCCCAGATGCAGGTCGAGCAGGACGGAGACCGCGCACGCCGACACCGCGAAGAACAGGCTGGCGCGGAAGGACAGCAGGGCGCTGGCGACCAGGGGGGCCGCGGACAGCAGCGGCAGACCCATGTACGGCTGCGACCCGAACAGATCGCCCACCACCCCGCCGACCAGGAGCAGCGCGGCGACCAGCGCGGGGAGGAGGCGGAAGCGCGCGCGGACCGCACCCCGCGCGGCTCCTCCCCGGCCGGGCCGGCCCCGCCGGAGAGGCATCAGGAGCGGGACCGGCGGCCATGGCGGAACACCGGAACACCGGAACCCCGGAACACGGCCCCGGCCCGGCCGTACGGAACGCGGCCGGAACGACACACCCCACCCGCTCCGCCGACCAGCACCGATCCGCGGACCACCGCCGCTCCGCCGCCCACTGTCGGCCTGCGGACCACCGCCGGGCCGTGCGGGGCCGGCCGCTCCCGGGGAGCGGGCGCCGGGCGTGTTCGGCGGCGGCGGACTGCCTTCCCCGCTCCGCTGCCCGGGTGGCGTCGCGCGCGGGCGCGCGCCGCCGGTGCGCACGGCGCGGCGTGGCACGGCGGCGGCGCGTGGCTCCTGGCCGGCCGCACGCACGGCGGCCGCGCCGAACGCTCCGCAGTCATACCGACACCGTAGGTCCTCGCCGACCTCCCGGCACGTCGGACGGGCACGGCGGCGCACCGCCCCCCAAGCAGCCCCTGGCCGCAGGGCTCCCCCCAAGCAGCCCTCGGCCGCGGGGCGCCGCCGCCGCAGCGGCTTCCGCCGCGCGGGCCCTACGGCTTGCGGGCCAGTCCGGCGGCGATGAGACGCTCCCAGACGGTCAGTTCGCGTTCGCCGCCACCGCCGATCCGCGGGTTGTCCACCACCTCGGGATGCCACAGGGAGGCGGGCACGATCCCCGGCTCCAGGATCTCCAGGCCGTCGAGCAGGGCCGCGATCTCCGCGTCGGTGCGCCACCGGCCGCGGCCGAAGGTCTGCTGGAGGACCCTCTCGGCCTCCTCCGTCTCCGCGTTGTTGCCGGAGCGGAAGTGGCTGACGAAGAAGTGGCTCCCCGAGGGCACACGGTCGCGCCAGTAGCGGACGATCGCGGCGGGGTCCTCCTCGTCGTTGACGTGGTGCAGGATGGCGCTGAAGACGACGGCGACGGGCTGCCCGAAGTCGATCAGGTCCTGCGTGTCGGGGTGGGCGAAGACGCCCTCGGGGTCCCGGACGTCGACCGCGACGACCCGCGTCCTGTCGTTCTCCTCCAGCAACGCGCGACCGTGGACGAGCACTTGAGGATCGATGTCGACGTACACGACCCGGGACTCCGGGGCGTGCCGCTGCGCGACCTGGTGGACGTTGTCGGCGGTCGGCAGACCGCTGCCCAGGTCGATGAACTGCCGTATGTCCGTGGTCGTCACGATCTCCCCGACCGCCCGGGTCAGAGCCGCGCGGTTGGCGAAGGCGATCGCCACCGAGCCGGGGAGGTCGCGCTTGAACACGTCGCCGATCTCCCGGTCCACGGCGTAGTTGTCCTTGCCGCCGAGCAGATAGTCGTAAACGCGGGCGATGCTGGGCTTGTTGGGGTCGATGGAGGAACCGTGATCCGTCATGGCGCCCATCCTCCTCACCTGGCCGCCCGCTGACCACACCTTCGCACTTGTTGGTACGTCAGCGGCGCCATGTCCTGAGCTGCGGCTACGGCCGGCTCAGTCGCCGAGGCCGGCGAGCAGCAGGGCGAGGCCCTCCAGGAACTCCCGGTCGGCGTCGACCCCGCGGGCGGCCCGCGCCGTCTCGGCCATGAGCGGGAACGCGTCGGCGGGCAGCCCGGCGAGGACGGTGGTGCCGGGGCCGGACAGGGGACCGAGGTGTTCCAGCTGGATCGCCCCGATGACGTAGCTGAGCAGTGCGCGCAGGGCGACCACCCGCCGCTCGCCCCGGACGCCCGCCTCGGTGAGGACCGCGAGCACGGTCTCCGACCAGCGCAGCACGCCCAGGGAGTGGTGCCGGTGGGTGACGGTGAGCGGGACGACCTCCGGATGCGCGCCCACGGTGTCGCGCAGGCGCCGCGCCAGGACCGCGACCCGCTCGCGCCAGGGCGCGTCCGCGGCGGGCGGCGCGGTGTCCACGGCGCCCAGGACGCGTTCGACGACGAGCCGTTCGAGTGCGTCACGGTCCTGTACGTACCGGTACAGCCCCATGGTGCTCATGCCCAGTTCCTTGGCGACGGCGCGCATCGAGAGCCCGGCGAGGCCGTCGCGGTCGATGACGGCGAGCGCGGCCGAGGCGAGCTGGTCGGGGGTGAGGGAACGCGGGCGTGGCATGACGGTTGACAGCGTACGGCATACGCCTACGCTGGTAGGCGTACGGCATACGCCTACGAAGGGAACGTCCATGCGCGGATCCCGCGCCCGGCTGATGCCCGGCGCCACCGTCGACGCACGCTCACTCACCGCCGTCTCGGGCGACCAGGTCGCCGTTCCCGACCCCGGACGGCTGCTCCACCTCCAGTTCCGCCGCTTCGCCGGCTGTCCCGTCTGCAATCTGCACCTGCGTTCCGTGGTGCGGCGGCACGCGGAGATCGAGGCGGCGGGGGTGCGCGAGGTCGTGCTCTTCCACTCGCCGGCCGAGGAACTGGCGCCCCACACCACCGGTCTCCCGTTCGCCGTCGTCGCCGACCCGGACCGGGCGCTGTACGCGGCCTTCGGCGTCGAGCGCTCGCCGCGCTCCCTGCTCGACCCCCGGGTGTGGGGGCCGATCGCGTGGGCGGTCCTCAGCGGCACGTGGAACGTGGTGCGCGGCCGGGAGCGCCTGCCCGCCCGCAGCCCGCACGGCGGCCGGCTGGGCCTTCCCGCCGACCTCCTCGTCGCACCCGACGGCGCGGTCCTGGCCGCCAAGTACGGCGCGCACGCCTACGACCAGTGGTCGGTCGACGAACTGCTGCGCCTCGCGGCGTCGGCGGCCGCCCGCGCGGACGCGCGCCCGGCGGACCGGCGGTAGCGGCGCGGCGGTAGCGGCGGGGCGCCGGGCGGCGATCGGCACGGGGGACCGATCGCCGCCCGGTGCCGCCCGGTGCGGTGCCATGGGGTGGGGTGTTGGCCGGTGGGGCGCCGGTCGGCCCCGGGGCGCGGTGGGCGGCTGGGTCAGCGCTGGTTCTGGACGTCGCCCAGGGTCGAGGCGGTGACCGGGTCGCCGTGCGGGAAGTCGCCCGGCGGAATGCCCGGGTGGTGCCCGTCCGGCGGCGGGGCGGGCGCGCTGTCGGCGCCGAGCGTCAGCCGCGACACGATGCGGTACCGGTCGCCGCGGTAGAGCGAGTGGACGTACTCCACCGGGCGGCCGCCGGTGTCGGTGGTCAGGCGTTCGAACAGCAGGGCCGGGGACAGCTCCGGCACATCGAGCACCTCCGCCTCGGCGCGGGTCACCACGGTCGGCTCGATCGCCTGGGTGGCCTCGCTCACGTGAATGCCGTGCCGGGTGCTCAAGTGCTCGTACAGGTCGCCCTGTTCGAGTTCGCGGGCGGTGAGGCCGGGCACCAGGTCGGCCGGGATGTGCAGGTGCTCGATGGCCATGGGCGCGGCGTCCACCAGACGCAGCCGGGCCACGTAGACGATCTGCGCGGCGGGGGAGAGGCGCAGCCTGCGGCCCACCCGGGCACCCGCGGGCACGGTGGTGAACTCCAGCAGCCGGCTCGCCCAGGTGCCCGCGGCCCGCGGCACGCTGAGCGAGTGGGTGCCCTGCACCAGTTCCTGGGTGATCTTCTCCGGTGCGACGAACACCCCCCGGCCGTGTTCGCGGACGAGCACCCCCGCGGTGACGAGTTCGTCCACGGCTGCCCGCAACGTCGGCCGGGACACGTCGAGTTGAGCGCACAGCGTCCGCTCGGAGGGGATCGCGTCCCCGGGCCGGCGCTCCTCGACCATCTCCAGCACCGCGTCGCGCACCCGCTCCCGTTTGAGAACACCGCCCGGCCCCGCCGTGCCCGGCTCCCTGTCACCCATCCGCGTCGTCCCCTCTCGGTGCGTACCGGCCCGCACAGGTGACCAGTTGTCACCTCCGTGCCCCCAACACCGTACTGGTCAGAACCAGTTCATGTCTTCAGGTCAGGGGCCCACGAAGACTCTGCCACGCCCGAGTCACCGAAAATCCTTTGTGAAATGGGGGGTTGACGGCCTCATGGGTCCGTGCCAGTTTCATCTGCCACCAGCAGGTCACCTGTCCACTCGCCAACTGGTCAGGTTACTGGTTGGGGCCTTCCTGCTCCGCGCCCTCCTGAGCTTCCCCGAGGTGACCCGTGAAGTTCCGCATGCTCACCGGTGCGTCCGTCCTCACTGCGGCCCTGATCGTCAGCGGCTGTTCCAGCGGCTCCGACGACGCGGCCGGCGACGGCGCGGGCGGTACGTCCGAGCTGACCGTCTGGCTGATGCGGGACAGCGTCTCGGCCGCCTTCCAGAAGGAGTTCGCCACCGCCTTCGCCGCCGACCACCCCGACATCCACCTGAAGATCCAGATCCAGGAGTGGGACGGCATCGGCCAGAAGGTCACCGCCGCCCTCGCCGGCAACGACGCACCCGACGTCATCGAGGTCGGCAACACCCAGGTCGCCCAGTACGCCCAGAGCGGCGGCCTGCTCGACCTCAGCGACCGCAGGAGCGACCTCGGCGGCGACACCTGGCTCAAAGGGCTGGCCGAGCCCGGCGCCTGGGAGGGCAAGCAGTACGGCATCCCGTACTACGCGGCCAACCGCGTCGTCGTCTACCGCAAGGACCTCTTCCAGCGGGCCGGCGTCGACCCGGCCGCCGTCAAGACCCGCGACCAGTGGCTCGCCGCGACCGAGAAACTGAACAAGGGCGACCAGCAGGGGATCTACCTCACCGGCCAGACCTGGTACGCGCTGGCCGGCTTCATCTGGGACGAGGGCGGCGACCTGGCCGTCCAGCGGGACGGCAGGTGGCAGGGCGCCCTGGACACCCCCGGGGCGCTGGCCGGGATGGAGTTCTACCGGCGGCTCCAGGCGCTGGGCAAGGGACCCAAGGACGCCGACGAGGCCAACCCGCCCCAGGCCGAGGTGATGGCCAAGGGCAAGGTGGCGCAGATCATCGCCACCCCCGGCGGCGCCAACGTCGTCACCGAGCAGAACCCGCGACTCAAGGGAAAGCTGGGCTTCTTCCCCATCCCCGGCAAGAGCGCCGACAAGCCCGGCGCGGTCTTCACCGGCGGCTCCGACCTCGTGATCCCGGCCGCCTCCCGGCACCAGGACGCCGCCTACACCTTCGTCAAGGAACTCACCGGCGACACCTGGCAGAAGAAGCTCGCCCTCGCCATGAGCTACGTGCCGAACAAGACCTCCCTCGCCTCCGCGGTGGCCTCCGACCCCGGCGCCGCCGCGATGGCCGTCGGCGCCGCGCAGGGCCACGCCACGCCGAACACGCCCGGCTGGGCCGCCGTGGAGGCGGAGAACCCGATCAAGGACTACATGACGGCCGTCCTCACCGGCGGCGACCTCGAGCGGGAGGCGGCGAAGACCTCCGAGGAGATCACCCGGGCGATGAACGACGCGTCCTGATCTCAGCAGCGTCCCGCCGCCCGTCCCGTACGAATGGAGGAGCCGTGTCGGCCATCCGTGAACGCGCCGTACCCCGCCCCGCCGGCCGCCGGCCCGGCCGCACCTCCCCGCCCCCGGCCGCCTCCCGCGCCTCCCGGGACCGCGGCGGCCCCTGGCCGTACCTGCTGGTGGCGCCCGCCGTCCTCGGCATGCTCTACCTGCTGGTCTACCCGCTCATCCGCGCCGTCCTGATCTCCTTCCAGGACTTCCGGCTGCGTCAACTCATCTCCGGTCACGCGAAGTTCGTCGGATTCGCCAACTACCGCACGCTGCTGACCGATCCCCGGTTCTGGACGGTGGTACGCCGCACGTTCGTGTTCATGGCGGTCAACGTCGTCCTCATCATGGTGATCGCCCTGCTGGTGGCGCTGATGACCGAGCGGCTCGGCCGGATCTGGCGAACCGCCGTCCTCAGCTCCCTCGTTCTGGCCTGGGCGATGCCGGTGGTGGCGGCCACCACCGTCTTCCAGTGGCTGTTCCACTCCGAGTTCGGCGTCGTCAACTGGGCGCTGACCTCCCTCGGCTTCGACTCCTTCGCGCACTACCCCTGGTTCGCCCACGGCACGGCCGCCTTCGCGATCCTCGTCCTGCTGGTGGTGTGGCAGTCGGTGCCGTTCGCCGCCATTACCCTGTACTCCGCGCTCACCACCGTCCCCGCCGAACTGCACGAGTCCGCCCGCCTCGACGGCGCCGGCGCCCTCCGCGTCCTCGCATCGGTCACCTTCCCGATGATCCGGCCGATCGTGATGCTCGTCCTGTGCCTCGAAGTGATCTGGACGTTCAAGGCGTTCACGCAGATCTGGGTGATGACCCGCGGCGGCCCCGGCGACGCCACCACCATCCTGCCGGTCTACGCCGTGCAGACCGCCCTCGCCGGCCAGCGCTACGACCTCGGCTCGGCGGCCTCGATGGTCACCGTGGTGCTCATGTCCGGCGTGCTGGTCCTCTACTTCCGCCAGATGTTCCGACAGGAGGACGAGCTGTGAGCGCCGTACGCCCGAACATCCCGGTGACCAAACGGAGTTCCGCACGCCGGCTGCGCCGCCTCCCGCTGCACGCGGGCGCCGCCCTCACCGTGCTGGTCTGCCTGTTCCCCGTCTACTGGATGGCCGCCACCGCCTTCAAACCCTCCCGCGACATCCAGTCCGCCACCCCGCAGCTCGTCCCGCACACCTGGACACTGGAACACTTCCGCACCGCCGTGCACACGGCCGGCTTCGCCCGCTTCTGGTGCAACAGCCTGCTGGTCACCGGCGGCGCGGTGCTGCTCTCCCTCGTCATCGCCCTCGGCGCGGCGTTCGCCGTGGCCCGGATGCGGTGGCGCGGGCGGCGGCAGTTCGTCCTCGCCGTCTTCGTCGCCCAGATGGCGCCCTGGGAGTCGCTGATCATCCCGGTCTACATCATCGCCCGCGACACCGACATGCTCGACCGGCTCGTCACCCTCACCCTGGTCTACTTCATGGTCACGCTGCCGTTCACCACCATCGTGCTGCGCGGCTTCATCGCCACCGTCCCGCCGGAGCTGGAGGAGGCGGCACGGGTCGACGGCTGCACCCGGTTCGGGGCGTTCCGGCGCATCGCCCTGCCGCTGCTCGCCCCCGGCCTGATGGCCACCTCGCTGTTCGGCTTCATCACCGCCTGGAACGAGTTCGCCTACGCCAACTTCCTGATCATCAAGAACCAGGACAACCGGACCCTGCCGGTGTGGCTGTCCTCGTTCAAGAACACCTTCGGCACCGACTGGGGCGCCACCATGGCCGCCTCCACCCTCTTCGCGCTGCCCGCCCTGGCCGTCTTCCTGCTCCTCCAGCGCCACGTCACATCGGGCCTAGCCGCCGGCGCCGTCAAGGGCTGAACACCCCTTCCCCCGCACCCGCCGACACCCCTTTTCCGACACCCCCTTTCCGCCACCCCGGCCACGCCCCCGCCCACCCGCACCCCTCCGCACCGCCCCCCGCACCGCACCCGCCCGCGCCCCCACCCGGAAGGCCGCCGCCCGTGCCCTCACCCCGCCGCGAACAGACCCTCCTGCCCCGGCCCACCCGGTTCGCCCCCCGCTCCGGACACTTCACGCTCGACGCCGCCACCACCGTCCGCGCCGGCTCCGACGCCCAGGGCGCCGCCGACCTGCTGCGCACCCTCCTCACCCCCGCCACCGGCCTGCCCCTGGCGCCCTCGCCGACCGGCGCCGTCACCCTCGCCGTGGACCGGGGACTGCGCGGCCTGGGCGAGGAGGGCTACGGACTCACCGTCTCCCCGCACTCCGTCCTGCTGCGCGCCGCCACCCCCACCGGCCTGCTCCGCGGCGTCCAGACCCTGCGCCAGCTCCTGCCGCCCGAGGCGCTCGCCCCCGCCGCCCCGCGCGCCGAGCGCTGGGACCTGCCGTGCACGGAGATCACCGACGTGCCCCGGCACGACTGGCGCGGCCTGATGATCGACGTCGCCCGCCACTTCCACGACGCCGCGACCCTGCGCCGCCAGATCGACCTGCTCGCCCTGCACAAGCTCAACGTCCTGCACCTGCACCTCACCGACGACCAGGGCTGGCGGATGCCCGTCGCGGCCTACCCGCGCCTCACCACGGTCGGCGCCCGGCGGGCCGAGTCGATGCGCGGACCCGACGGCTCCACCCGCTTCGACGGCCGCCCGCACGGCGGCGCGTACACCCGCGCCGAACTCACCGGCCTCGTCGCCCACGCCGCCCGGCGCGGCGTGAGCGTGGTCCCGGAGATCGGGATGCCCGGCCATGTCCGGGCCGCCCTCGCCGCCTACCCGCACCTGGGCAACCGCCCCGACCGCGCCCTCGACGTGTGGACCCGCTGGGGCGTGTGCGACACCGTCCTCGGCGTGCACGACGAGGTGCTCGACTTCTGCCGCGCCGTGCTCGCCGAGGTGATGGAGGTCTTCCCCGCCCCCTACGTCCACCTCGGCGGCGACGAGTGCCCCACCACCGAGTGGGAGCACAGCCCCGCCGCCCGCGCCCGGGCCGCCGCCGAAGGACTGCCCGCCCCCGCCGCGCTGCACGGCTGGCTCCTGGGCCGGGCGGGCGCGTACGTGCGCGCACACGGCCGGCGCCCGGTCGGCTGGGCCGAGAACGGCGCCCGGCTGCCGCCCGGATTCACGGCGATGAGCTGGCGCGAACCCGCCCACGCGGTCGCCGCGCTGCGCCGCGGCCACGACGTCGTCCTCACCCACCACCGCACCACGTATCTCGACTACGCCCAGGACGACGCCCCGGACGGGCCGCTCGCCCAGCCCGGCCCGGTCGTCGACCTGCGCGCCGTCCACGGCGGCGACCCCGAGCCGCGCACCGGCGGCGCGGACGGGGCGCGGGTGCTCGGCACCCAGGCGCAGATCTGGACCGAGTTCGCGCCCGCCGCCGCCGACCTCGACCGCCTCGCCTACCCCCGACTGTGCGCACTGGCCGACCGGGCCTGGAGCGGGCCCACCGCCTGGGCGGACTTCACAGAGCGGCTCACAGCGCACACCCGGCGACTGGACGCCCTCGGCGTCCGCCGCCACCGCACCCCCGACACGCCGCGCACCGGCGCGGCACCGGCCGGTACAGCGCCCTCCGCATGACCCCCACCGATCCCACCACGGAGAGGACCGCACTGTGACCAGCAACGAGAACCGGCCGGCGGGCCACCGCCGCCGGCTGCGCACCGCCGCCGCCGCGGCCGTCGTCACGGCCCTGGGCGCCACCGCCCTGGCCGCCCTGCCGGGCAGCGCCAGCGCCGCCGACACCCTGGCGGTGCAGTACCGCACCAGTGCCACCGGCGCCACCGCCGACCAGAGCGAGCCCTGGTTCAAGGTGCGCAACACCGGCAGCGGCTCCCTGCCGCTGAGCGAGGTCAAGCTCCGCTACTACTTCAAGGCCGACGCGGCCGCCGCCAGTTACCGCTTCGCCTGTTCCTGGGCGGTCAAGGGCTGCGCCAACGTCACCGGCTCCTTCGGCGTCCTCGCCCACCCCACCGCGACCGCCGACCGCTACCTGGAGATCGGCTTCACCTCCGGCGCCGGCTCGCTCGCCCCGGGCGCCGACACCGGCGACCTGCAACTGCGCTTCTACCAGGCGAACTGGCAGACCCTCACCCAGAGCGACGACTACTCCTTCGGCGCGGCCCAGACCGCCTACGGCGACTGGACCAAGGTCACCGCCACCCGCGCCGGCGCCCTGGTGTGGGGCACCGCCCCCGACGGCAACGCCCCCACCGACCCGCCGACCACCCCGCCCCCCACCTCACCGCCGCCCGGCGGCTCCGGCGCCTTCTGGGACGACTTCAGCTACAGCTCGTACACCGACCCGAAGATCTCCGCCAACGGCTGGTCGGTCCGCTCCAACTCCGGCGGCCCCGGCGTCCCGGGCGCCACCTGGGACCCCTCGAACGTCACCTTCGGCAGCAGCGCCGGCAACACGGTCATGACGCTGGAGACCTCCACCGACGGCACTGCCTCGGGCACCGAGCAGACCGAAGTCCTCACCAAGGCGACCAAGTTCAAGAACGGCACCTACGCGGCCCGGGTGAGGTTCAACGACGCGCCCGTCTCCGGCCCCGACGGCGACCACCTGGTGCAGACGTTCTTCACCATCAACGACCTCAAGGCGCCGATGGCCGACGACTACTCGGAGTACGACTTCGAGTACCTGCCCAACGGCGGCTGGGGCGAGCCCTCCGACATCCTCTACACCACCTCCTGGGAGACCTACAACCCCGACCCGTGGCAGGCGGTCAACCAGCACACCGAGGGCCGCCAGAGCTACAACGGCTGGCACGACCTGCTGCTGACCATCGACGACAGCGCCATCAAGTACTACATCGACGGGCAGTTGTTCGGCACCCACGACGCCGCCTACCTGCCCGAGCGCCCGATGTCGGTCAACTTCAACCAGTGGCTGATCGACCTGAACGGCCAGACCTCCACCACACCCCGCGCCTACCAGGAGCAGGTCGACTACTTCCTGCACGTCAAGGACCAGGTGCTCACCCCCGCTCAGGTCAGCGCCAAGATTGCGGCGTACCGGTCGGCCGGCACCGCCTTCGAGGACACGGTGCCCGCGAGCTGAGCCGCCGCCGCGCGGGAGGGAGCCGCGCGGGAGAGAGCACGAGCAGGAGGGGCGCATCGCACGACGAGGCCCCGGCCGGAGGGAGTCGACCCGTACGACCCGTCCCCGCGCCGGGGCCTCGGCTACTTCCCGAGGCCGTGCCAGCCGTTCTCCAGCAGGTCGAAGGCGCGCGTGACGGCCTCGCGGACGTCACCCTGGCCGCGCGCGGCGCGAGGGGCTTCCAGGGCGAAGTGGGCCAGGGCGGTGCAGGCGGGGTCGTCCGCGGCCAGGCCGCTCTCCTCGGCGATGACCCGGGCCAGGGCGGCGGTGTGCCGCAGCCACATGCCCTGGACGTAGTCGCGCAGGGCCGGGGTGCCGTCGATCAGCTCGAAGAAGGCCGTGAAGCGGGGGTCGCCGTCGGCGGTGGCCATCCGGTGGCTCAGCGCGTGCTCGCGCAGGGCCGCGAGGATCGACCGCCCGGCGGGGCGCTCGCGTACGGCGGCGAGGAGCCGGGCTTCCTGGTCGGCGTCCTCGTCGAAGACGAGGGCCTCCTTGACGGGGAAGTGCTTGAACAGGGTGGTGGTCGACACGTCGGCGGCGTCCGCGATCTCGCGGATGCCGACGTCGTCGTACCCCCGCTCCAGGAACAGGCGCAGGGCGGCGTCGGCGATGGCCTGCCGGGTGGCGGCCTTCTTGCGCTCACGGCGGCCCAGGGGCGCGGGCGCGGTGCCGGTCTCGGTGGCGGTTTCGGTGGCGGACTCGGTGTCGGGCATGGACGGGAGTCTACCGGTCGGTGGTGCGACTTAAAAAGTTGAGTTGTTGCACTTATTGTCTCGGTGTGCTTTTCTCTGGTGCGGTGGTCGTGAGGCAGTGCCCGGCCCCCTCTTCCCTCCTCCCGTCCGAAAGGAGCGATCCGTCATGTCCGCGACCGCCCCCCTCCCGCCCGCCGAGCCGGCCGTGCCGAAGAACGTCCGCTGGGTGCTGCTCGGCGTGATGCTCGCGATGCTGCTGTCGATGCTCGACAACATGGTCGTCAGCACCGCGATGCCCACGATCGTCGGCGACCTCGGCGGGCTGGAGCACATCTCCTGGGTCGTCACCGCCTACACGCTCGTCACCGCCGTCACCACCCCGGTGTGGGGCAAGTTCGGCGACCTGTACGGGCGCAAGACCACCTATCTGGCGTCCATCGCCGTGTTCGTCGCCGGGTCCGCGCTGTGCGGCGCGTCCCGGTCCATGGGCGAGCTGATCGCCTTCCGCGTCGTGCAGGGCATCGGCGCCGGCGGCATCGGCGCGGGCGCCTTCGCCCTGATCGGCGCCCTCGTGCCGCCGCGCGAGCGCGGCAAGTACCAGGGCATGACCGCCTCCGTCATGGCGATCGGCACCGTCGGCGGCCCGCTCCTCGGCGGCTTCGTCACCGGCCACTGGGACTGGCGCTGGGCCTTCTACGTCAACCTGCCGCTCGGCGTGCTTGCCCTGGTGTGGCTGTGGCTGACCCTGCACGTGCCGGCGCGGCGCGTCCGGGCGCGGATCGACTGGGCGGGCATCGCCCTGCTGGCCGTCTCCATCAGTGCGATCGTGCTGGCCGCCACCTGGGCCGGGGTCGCCTACCCGTGGGGTTCGTGGCGGATACTCGGTCTCGGGGCCGTGGCCGTGCTCTCGCTCGCGCTGTTCGTGCGCGTGGAGCGGCGGGCCGCCGAACCGCTGCTGCCGCTCGGTGTGTTCACCGGCCACCGCAACTACCCGCTCGCGATGGTGATGATCCTGGTCGCCGGTGTGGTCATGTTCGGGGCGGGGCTGTACCTGCCGCTCTTCCAGCAGACCGTGCAGGGCGCCTCGGCCACCAACTCCGGGCTGCTGATGCTGCCCATGATGGTCCCCGTGGTGATCGTCTCCACCCTCGCCGGCAAGGTCATGTCCGCCACCGGCCGGTACAAGGTGTTCCCCGTCCTCGGCACCGTGTTCCTCACCGCCGGCCTCGGCCTGCTGGCCACCATGGACACCGGCACCCCGCGCCCGCTGACCGGCCTCTACATGGTGCTCGTCGGCATCGGCCTGGGCTGCACCCTGCAGATGGCCGGCACCATCGCCCAGAACAGCGTCCCGCTGCGCGACATGGGCGCGGCCATGAGCTCGGTCAACCTCTTCCGCACCCTGGGCGGTTCCCTCGGCGTCGCCGTCTTCGGCTCGCTGTTCACCCGGTCCGTGGGAGCCCACCTGCCCGGCGGCGACGGCGCCGACACCGGCGCGGGCGCGGGCGCGCCGCGCGGGCTCCCGGCGGGGGTCGGGGCCGCGTACCCGCACGCCGTCACGGAGGGCACCGGGCACATCTTCCTCACCGGCGCGGTGCTGTGCGCGCTCGCCTTCCTCGCCGCCCTCCTCGTGATCGAGGTCCCGCTGAAGAAGGCCGGCCCGCCGGCCCCCGCCGAGGGCTCCGAGGGCGGCAAGGACGACAAGGCCTCGGCCGCCAAGGCCGGTTGACGCCCGGGGGTGCGGCCGCCCGGGTCCCCGAGCCCGGCGGCCTCACCAGGGGACGACCGCGCCGTGGCGGTCCAGGAAGCAGAGATCGCCGGAGACGCCGGCCCGCGCTTCGAGCACGTCGACGACGGCGGGCACGCTCTCCTCGGGGGCGAGCGGCGCGTCGGGGCCGCCGAGCAGGGTCCGGTTGTGGCCCGGGTCGATGAGCAGCTTGGTGTGGCCGTCGCCCGCGTGGCGGGTGGCGTAGCTGCGCATCAGCTGGTTGAGCGCGGCCTTGCTGGCCTTGTACAGCTCGTAGCCGCCCTCGGTGTTGAGCGAGACGCTGCCCTGCTCGGAGGACATCACCGCGACCGTTCCGCCGGGCGGGACCAGGTCGCGGAGCGCTTCGAGGACGCGCAGCGGGCTCAGCGCGTTGGTGACCATCACCTCGGTGAACATGTCGGTCGGGACCTCGTGGATCGGCAGGTCGCCCCGGTCGATCGCGGCGTTCACGAACAGCAGATTCAGTCGACGGCCCGTCAGACGCTGTCGCAGAGCTGCCACTTGCTCAGGGCTGGTCATCTCCAGCGACTCGACGCTCACCCGCCCGTTCCCGGCGTCGGCGCTCGCCTGGAGCGCGCCGCCGGGCCGGCGGGTCGTGGCGGTGACGCGCCAGCCGCGCCGGGCCAGTTCGTCGACGAGGACGAGCCCCAGCCCCCGCGAGGCCCCGACGACGAGAGCGTGCCGGTCGGGGACGGCGGCCTGACGGTCGGACAGGGCGGACGGATCGGACAGAGCGGACATGTGCACTCTCCATGGTGGGGTGTCGGCGGTGAGGCTCGCCAGACTAGACGCGCCGTTGCGTCTAGGCAATGGGCCCGAGGCGACGGCGGGTAGGGTGTTGCGCATGTCCGCAGCCAGTCCGCAGTCCCGTAGGCCGCGCTCCGGCAACCGGCGCGACGAGGCCGCCCGCCTCGCCGTGCTGCACGCCGCGGACGATCTGCTCGTCGAGCACGGCTTCGGGGCGCTGACCGTCGAGGCGATCGCGCGCCGGGCCGGCGTCGCCAAGCAGACGATCTACCGCTGGTGGCCCTCGAAGGTCGAGATCCTCCTCGACACCCTCATCGAGGACAGCGCCAAACGCCTCCCCGTCCCCGCCCTGGAGCCCACCGCCGAGACCGTCCGCGGCTACCTCCGCGACTTCGCGCGCTTCCTCACCGACGACCCGGCCGGCAAGGTGCTGCTCGCACTCGTCGCCCAGGCGCAGCACGATCCCGGCACCGCCGACCGCCTCCAGGAGCGCTATCTGCGGCCCCGCCGCGACCAGGAACGGGACATGCTCACACGCGCGAGCGCCGCCGGCGAGATCACGCCCGCGCTCGACCCCGACACCACGCTCGACGCCGTCGTCGGGCCCCTCGTCTACCGCGCCCTGACCGGGTCCGACGTCCCGCCCGACCTGGTGGACGCCCTCGCCGGGAACCTGCTCGGACCCCGCCGCGGCTGACCGCCGCCGCCAACCGCCGTCTCAGCGCATGGAATCGGCTGGACACACCCACCCCCGGTGACGAGCATGGCCGCCATGGTGGACACCTCCCTGTACGCGGCCTTCCTGGTCGCCGCCCTCGCCCTGTGCGTCACTCCGGGCCCGGACATGATGTTCATCGTGGCCATGGGCGGCCGCGGCGGCCCGTCCACCGGCGTACTGGCCGCGCTGGGCGTCGCGTTCGGCGCCCTGGTGCACGCGGTGGCGGCCATGTTCGGCCTGTCGGCGCTGTTCCTGTCGCTGCCGCTGCTCTACCACGTGCTGCGCTGGGCGGGCGCGGCCTACCTCCTCTACCTCGCCGTCAAGGCCTTCCGCGACCGCTCCGCCCTGGGCGCCGACGGCGAGGACGGCACGGCCGCGAGCCTCGCCCCGGGCAAGCTGCGCGCCTTCTGGCAGGGGACCGTCACCAACCTGCTGAACCCGAAGGTGATCCTCTTCAACGTCGCCTTCCTGCCGCAGTTCGTGAACCCGGACCTCGGCCACGTGGCAGGCCAACTCGCCGTGCTCGGCCTCACCTTGGTGCTGGTGGGTCTCGCCGTGGACGCCACCATCGGGCTGTTCGCCGGCCGGCTCTCCTCGCGGCTGCGCCGCAGCCGCCGGATGGCCCGCAGGCTCAACGTGTTCAGCGGCACGGTCTTCGCCGGCCTTGCCGTGCGCCTGGTCGCCGTGCCGAACTAGCAAGACCGTCGCGGTACCGGGGCCTGTCCGGCCGGGGCGGCGCCGACGTGGCGCGCCGGAAAACCGGGTGCGGTCGTTCGTCCCGGCTTGGGAGCATGCCCGCATGGTTCACCGACTCGACCCCCTGGTCGTCCGCCACACCCACCGCGTCCCCGCCCCCGGCGGACCCGCCGGCGACGGCGCCGTGGCGGCACGGCAGTTCGACGCCGCGCTGATGTCCGCGGGTTTCAAGCTCTCGACGGAGCTGCTGGAGCACCTGTCGGGACTGGCCGCGAGCAGGGTCGTCGGCACCGCCCAGCGGACGCTGCGCACCGTGCGCGAGATGGTCGGCGACCACGTCCGGCACAACGTGTACTTCGTCGACTTCCCGGCCAACGTGCCGGACACCTACGACTTCTGGACGCGGTGCGTCGCGCAGGCGCTCGCCGACGACGCGACCCGCGCCGGCACCCTCCAGCAGCTGAGCACCGGCGTCGTGAACCTGCTCACCCTCCCGTCGTACGGCCACTACCAGCACACCTGGGCCGAGATGCTCGCCCACCACGACGAGCTGATCGCCGCGGCCGGCGACCGGATGACCCTCCTGCACCTCGGCGGCACCCCGGAGGACGAACTCAGCGCCCTCTACCTCGCGTTGGCGGCCAGCCGTACGCCCCTGGGCGAGGACGGCCTGCGGGACCTGCGGGACCTCGCCGGGCACTGCGCGGACGGACCGCAGCCCGAGGAGATCCCGGTCCGGGAGAACCGGGCCGTGATCAACCTCGCCCGCCTGACGGCCGGACACGACCCGCTGCTGGACACCGTCACCGACGTCCTCCGGCTGGCCTGCGCCGTCGCGGGCGGCGACGTGACCCTCCAGGAGCCGACGCGGCTGCGGACCCTGCCCCGCCCGGTGCGCCGGACCCTGCTCGCCGGCCTGGACGCGGTGGTCGCCGCCGCGCCGGCCAAGCTCGCCGACGTCCCCGCGCACCGCGAGATGTGGAAGCGGCTCGGCGAGCGGCTGCACCCGCACGAGTACCCCCGGTGGCCGCACGCGGCCGACGTGTTCGCCGTCGCCCGCGGCGAGAAGACCGCACGCTCCCTGGACGGCCGGGTGGAGGAACTGCTCGCCGACGGCGACCTCACCGCCGCCGTCGCGCTGCTGCGGACCGCGCCCGGCAAGCTGTTCCGCTCGCTGGACCGGCTGCTGCGCTCGGCCCGCACACCGGACGAGCGCGCCGCGGTCGTGGCCGCCGCCGAGCAGGTCGCGCCCGACGTCTCCGGCCGGGTCGTGCTGTCGGTGCGCGAGCATCTGCACAACCGTGCGCGCGAGACCGGCGCGCGGCGGGTGTTCGTGAACCGGCGCGGCCGGGCCCAGACCGCCGACGACACCCGCCGGCCGGTGCCCGCGCCCGAGCGTGAGCGGCTGATCACCGCCCTGGACGCCGAGTTGCGCCGCCGGCTGCCCGCCGCCGGCCACCTGCTGATCGACCCGGACGCGCTGGACGTGGCGCTGCCGCTGAGCGGCCGGGCGACCGCGGCCGGGCTCGGCGTGCTGCCGCGCGGCTCGCTCTCCCCGGTCGAAGGAGAACTGCTGCGCTTCTTCGTGTACTGGAAGCAGACCGGACGCAGCACCGACTACGACCTGTCGGCGCTGCTGCTGGACGCCCGCTACACGACCGTCACCTGGCTGTCGTACACCAACCTGCGTGAGAAGGAGGGCGCGCACTCCGGCGACGTCACGGACGCGCCCGAGGGCGCCTCGGAGTTCATCGACCTGCGGCTGGGCGCCGTACGCGGCACGTACATCGTCCCGCAGGTCAACATCTACGCCGGGGAGGGCTTCGAGGAGGCCGAGGAGTCGTTCTTCGGGTTCATGCTCCGCGAGGGCGAGCGGAAGGGGCGCCCGTTCGAGCCGCGCACCGTCCGGATGAAGTCGGAGCTGCGCGGCCCCGGCCGGGTCGCGCTGCCGCTGGCGTTCCTGCGCGGGTCCGACGGCCGGTGGCGCGCCAAGTGGCTGCACCTGTACCTGCGCGGGGAGCCGTCGGCGAACCGGGTGGAGGGCAACCGGGTGACGGTCGCGACGCTGCTGCGCGGCCTCGTCGAACGCGAACAGCTGACCGTCCGCTACCTGGCCGGCCTCATGACCGACGACGCGACCACCGTCACCCTGTGGGACGGCGGGACGGTGCCGGCGGGTCCCGTCACCTACATCGGCCTGGAGCGGCCCGACGGACTGCATCCGCGCTCGCGGGTCGTCACACCCGAAAATCTGCGCGACCTGATCCCCGCCTGAGTGCTACCGTGCTCGTGGCGAGGCCATGAAGGGGCTTCCTTCTCAACTCTTCCTTGATTCCAGTCCCTTCGCTCTCCTCACCGCCCACTCGACACCTCCGGCCGTCCCGCCGCACGCGGGACGGCCGCAGGTGTTTCCGGGGGAGCTTCGCGAGGATCGCTGCGCCGATCGGGTGGCAGGCGCGGACCGGGCGGCCCCGGCCGGGTATGCCGGTAGGGGTGCCGCTGTCGGTGGGGCAGGCGGCCGCGAAGGAACGAGGGCGTATGCGCGTGACTCCCGCTGCCGGCCGGCGCCGGGCCGACCCCGTCCCGGCGCTGCGGGGCCGGGTCGCGGTCGTGACCGGCGCCGCACGCGGGGTCGGCGAGGCCCTCGCGCGGCGCCTGTCCGAGGCCGGGCTGCGCGTCGCGCTGGTCGGACGCGAGGAGGAGACCCTGTGCCGGGCGGCCGCGTCGCTGCCGGGACCGACCGTCTGCGTCGAGGCCGACGTCACCGACCCCGCCGCCCTCGACCGCGCCGCCCGCCGGATCGCCGGCGAACTGGGCCAGGCGAGTGTGGTCGTGGCCAACGCCGGCATCGCCGCCGCCGGGCCCTTCGCGCACACCCCGGCGGACCTGTGGCAGCGGGTCGTCGACGTCAACCTCACCGGCTCCGCCAACACCGCCCGCGCCTTCCTGCCCCAACTAGCCCGCACCCGCGGCTACTTCCTCCAGATCGCGTCGACCGCCGCGTTCGGCTCCGCGCCGATGATGAGCGCCTACTGCGCCTCCAAATCCGGTGTCGAGTCCTTCGCCCAGGCCCTGCGCGGCGAGATCGAACCCGACGGCATCACCGTCGGCATCGCCTATCTGCACTGGACCGCGACCGACATGGTCACCGGCATCGACGAGCACCCCGTCCTCCAGGCCCTGCGGCGCAACCAGCCCCGCTTCACCCGCGTCGTGCACAGCACCGCGCAGGTCGCCGACTGGCTGGCCACCGGCATCGCCCACCGGGCCCGCCAGATCTACGCACCCCCCTGGCTGCGCTGGTGCCAGCCCCTGCGCCCCGCCTTCCCGCCCCTGGTCACCCGTCTGGCGCGGCGGGAACTGCGCCGCCAGTCCTCGGCCCGCCTGGTCGCCGACGCCGGGGTCCTGGGCGCCGGCGGCCGGGCCGACCTCGCCGCCTACCGCGCCACCGAACGCCCCTCCCCACCCGATCACCCGTAGGAGCCCTCCGCCGTCCACGGTCACCCGCCCGCACCGCCGTACGCCCGGGTGGACCAGACAAACAGCTGCGGATTGGGTCTGATCAGCGGTCCACCGTGCCTCTACCGTCGCAGGCATGACACCTCGACCGGGACGCCTTCTGGCGCTCGCCCAGCTGGCCAACTCCATCGGCGACGGCGCCTTCTACGTGACCTCGGCGCTCTACTTCACCCGGATCGCCGGACTCGCGCCCGCACGGGTGGGGCTCGGGCTGACCCTCGCATGGGGAGCCGGCTCGCTGGTCGGGGTGCCGTGCGGACGGCTCGCGGACCGGTACGGGCCGCGCGGTACGGCGGTGCTGCTGGCGCTGGGCACCGCCGCCGCGGTCGCCGGCTTCCTCCTGGTCCGGGGATTCACGCCGTTCGTCCTCACGGCCTGCTGCTACGCCGCGGCTCAGTCGGGGCTCGCCGCGGCCCGCCAGGCGCTGCTGGGCCGCCTGGTGTCGGCCGGGGAACGGACCGGGCTGCTCGCGCGCCTCCAGTCGACGCTGAACGGCGGCCTCGCGGTGGGTGCGGCGCTCGGCGGGATCGCGCTGAGCGCCGGGACGCCGGCGGCCTACCGGGGCGCGCTGGCGCTGGACGCGCTCTGCTTCCTGGGCTGCGCAGGGCTCCTGCTGCGGCTGCCCGCCGGGCGGCCCCGTGCGTCCTCGGCCGCGGCCGGCGGCGGGCGGCGGCTCGCGGTGCTCCGCGACCGGCCCTACGCCCTGCTCGCGCTCCTCAACACCGTCCTGCTGCTGAGGCTGCCGCTGCTCAGCCTGGCGCTGCCGCTGTGGATCACCGAGCGGACCGGAGCGCCGGCCTGGCTGGCGTCCGCGCTGTTCGTCCTCAACACCTGCGCGGTGACGCTGTTCCAGGTGCGCACGGCCGGATCGGTGACCGGAGTGGACACCGCCGTCGGGGCGCTGCGCCGGTCCGGGCTCGTGACGGCCGCCTCCTGCGCGGTGTTCGCGCTGTCGGCGGGGCGGTCCGCCTGGCCCGCCGCCGTGATCCTGGTCGCCGGTGCGACGCTCCAGGTCGTGGCGGAGATGTGGCACTCGGCGGGATCGTGGCAGCTCTCCTTCGATCTGGCGCCGGCCGACCGGATGGGGGAGTACCAGGGCCTGTTCGGCACCGGCGTGACCGTCGCCCGCACCCTGGGCCCGCTGACCGTGACCTGGCTGCTGCTGGACCGGGGGACGCTCGGCTGGCTGGTGCTGGGCGCGCTGATGACGGCGGCGGCGTACGCGACGGGACCCGTCGCCCGCCGGGCCGCCCGCCGGCGCGACACCGCGGCACGGGACGCGCGGGACCGTACGGCACCCCGGACGGCGGTACCCGGGCCGGTCGGCGGTTGAGGCCGGGGCGGCGGGGGCATGCGGGTCCCAGGACGGCGGACGGTCCGCCGGGACGGTGCGGTGCGGCGCCGGCGGGCGGTGAGGAGAGGCAGACGGGATGAGCGAGCGGGGCACGGCGGCGGCGGAACGGGGCCCCGGGGCGGCGGGCACGGGCGGCCGGGACGGCGCGCGGACGCCGCCGCTGCGGCCCGGCGGCTACGACCCGGCCGACTACGCGGCCCACGTGGCGCACAGCGCCGACGCCGCCGGGGTGTCACCCGTGCTCGTGATGACCGTGCTCCACAACGAGGCGTACAAGCCGCACCATCCGCTGCTGGAACGGCTGTGGCAGTGGTGGAAGCCCGGGGCGTCCTTCGGCGTCGCCAACATGCACCGGGCGACATTCGAGCGGGTGCGGCGCGCCCACGGCCTCACGCGGCGGTGGCAGGACCTCCGCGACGATCCCGCCTTCGCGATCCACACGGCGGCCCTGCACCTGCGCGACCTCGACCGGAGCCTGCCGCGGCGGCACGTGCGCCGCTACTCCCGCGACGAACTCCTCGCCCTGGGCTACAACACCGGCGGGCGCAACATGCGCGCCTTCGCCCGCGGCGTCCCGCCGGGCCCCATGGCACGGTCGTACCTGCGCCGCTACCGCGCCTACCGCGGCCGGGCCGCCGAGGCGCTGACGGACAGCGGCGACGGCGCGCCGCGCGACACCGTCTCCGGCTGAGCGGTCCGCACCGTCCGGGAGCGGTCAGACCCGGGCCGCGCCGGGTCCGTCCGCCGCGGTCAGCGGGTGTGCGCGGGCGATGAGAAGCGCCACGTCGTCATGGCCCGCGGGGTCGCGCAGCTGCTTCAGGAGCTGGTCGCAGGTCTCCTCCACCGAGGCGTACGGCGATGACAGCAGCCGCAGCAGGTCGCCCAGGCGTTCGTCGATGGGATCGTTGCGGGTCTCGACCAGTCCGTCGGTGTACAGGACCAGCTGGTCACCGGGCCGCAGATCGACCGTGACGGCCTGGAACGGGGCGCCGCCGACCCCCAGCGGGATGCCGCTGGGCAGGTCGAGGAGCTCCGGCGCCCGGCCGGCCCGTACCAGCACCGGCGGCAGATGGCCGGCGGAGGCCGCCCGCAGCTGGGCCCGGTGGGGGTCGTAGACGGCGTACACGCAGGTGGCGATGTAGGGGTCGAGACCGTGCGTGATCTTGTCGAGGTGGGTGAGGATGCGGGCCGGGCCGAGGTCGAGGTCGGCGAGGGTGGAGGTGGCGGTGCGCAGCCGCGCCATGGTGGTGGCGGCCGGGATGCCGCTGCCCATGACGTCGCCCACCGTGAGCGCGGTGCGGTCCCCGTCCAGCGGGATGACGTCGTACCAGTCGCCGCCGACCTCGCTGAAGGCCTGGGCGGGCCGGTACCGGGCGGCGACCTCCAGACCGGGGTGACGGGGCGAGAGGCGGGGCAGCAGGCTGCGCTGGAGGGTCTCGGCGGCGCTGCGGATGTGCTGGTGCAGGACGGCGTTGTCCATGCTCAGGGCGGCGCACGAGGCCAGTTCGCAGGCGAGGGTGAGGTCGTCCTCGTCGAAGGGCTGCGGGTTGCGGGCGCGGGCCAGGCCCATCACGCCGATGACGTGGTCGCGGGCGATGAGGGGCACCGTCATGTCGGTGTGCACCCCGGCCTCGGCCAGCAGCCGGGCGGCCTCGGGGTCGGCGGCGACGCGCTCGACGTCGCCGTGCCGCAGCCGGGTGATCAGGAGGGGCCGGCGGGTGCGGATGCAGTGGGCGGCCGGGTGGTCGGCGTGGTACGCGGTGAGGTGGCCCGGCGGGACGAGCGCCCGTACGGCGTCGGAGGGGTAGGCGAACTTCACCGCCAGGGCGCGGAACAGCGCCGGCTCCTCGCCCACCTCCGTGCGGCCCGTCTCGAGGAAGGAGTCCAGGAGGTCCACCGTGACCAGGTCGGCCAGACCGGGCACCAGCACGTCGGCCAGCTCCCGCGCGGTCTGCTCCACGTCCAGGGTGGTGCCGATGCCGGCCGTGCCGGTGGCCATCAGGCGCAGGCGGTGCTGGGCCCGCTCGGCCTCCTTGGCCGCCCGGTAGCGGTCGGTGACGTCCACCACCACGTTGGCGATGCCGAGCGCGTGGCCGTGGTGGTCCTCCAGCCGGAAGAGCGACACCGCCCAGGCCCGGTCGTGCTCCGGGTCTGCGGCGGTACGGTCCACCACCTCCAGGTCCACCACCGGGTCGCCGGAGGCCAGGACCCGGCGCATCATCTCCTCCACCCCCACGAACGACGCGCCCGTAAGCACCTCGCGGAAGCTGCGGCCGAGGTGGTCGGCCTCGGCCACGCCGTGCATCGCGGCCAGGGCCGGGTTGACGGTCAGGTAGCGCAGGCGGGTGTCCAGGACGGACAGCCCGATCGGCGCCTGGGCGACCAGGCGGGTGGACAGCGCGACCTGGCGCTCCACCTCCCGCACCGTGGACCGGTCGGTGGCCAGCCCCAGGGCGTAGTGGTCGCCGAGGTTGTCCGTCAGCCGCATGTTGCGGAACTCGACCATCCGGGTGCCGCCGTCCCGGTGCCGGACGGGGAACGCCCCCGCCCACTCCCGGCCGGTCGCCATCACCTCGGCGAACAGGCCGATCGCCGCCTCCTGGTGTTCGGGGTGCAGCAGCAGCGGCGCGGCGTACTGGCCGACCGCCTCGGCGCGGGTGTAGCCGAACAGCTCCTCGGCCTGGGGGCTCCACATGTCGATCCGGCCGTCTGCCTCCAGCAGCACCGCGGCGACGCCCAGCAGGTCCAGCAGCCCGGACGGGCCCGACGCCCCGTCCTCCGGACGGTCCGCCCACTCGAAGCGCTGCTCCGCTCGGCTCATCGCACTGGCTCCTTCCGCCCGCCGACCTCACCGCGCGAGTGCCCTGATCGATTCGTCCGCCACCTGGTTCCCAGGGGTGACGGCCACCATCGCACAGCGGCGGCGCCGAGCCCGGAAACGGCGCTCGGCCGGTGGCCGGCGTACCCCTCGCGGGCCGGTGCCACCCAGGTGCCCTGCGGCCGGGTCCTTCAGCCCTCCGTGCGGCCGCCCCGTTCGGCACCCGCCGGGCCGCCGCGGCCGAGTCCGCCGGTGTTCCGCCCGAGGGCCCCACCACCGCCCCGCCCCGAACGCCCTCGACTCCAGCACCCCCGACCGTCACACGTCATATGACACCGTCACATGTCACATGTCACGCGTCACACGTGTTCGGACCGGTCGGCATGGGCGTCGTCGCGCTCCCGTACGTGCAGGTGGCCGGCGCCGGGGTGGGCCGGCGGGGCCGGGGGCAGCGGCGTGGCCAGGGCGTACCGGCACTTCCGCGCGACGCGGCACGACGCCGTGTTGTCCACCCGGTGCACGAGTTCGAGGCGGGTCAGTTCGGCGCCGCGGGCGGCGGGCAGGGCGGTGAAGGCCCAGTCCGTCAGGGCCCGCAGGGCCCGGGGCGCCACGGCCCGGCCGCGCGCGTGCGCCACGGTCCAGTAGCCGACCTCGGCGGACGGGACGCCCGGTACGACGCCCTTGAGGACCACATGGCCCGCCAGCCCGCCCCCGGCGTCCGCCGACCCGGACTCGACGACGGCGAACGCGTAGCGCTCACCCGTCTCCCATCCCTGTAGCTGCTCCCGGACCCACCGCGCCGCGCCCGCCTCGTCGTCCACGGCCGCGCTCGTCCAACGGCGCAGGGCGTCGTCCCGGAACACCTCGACCAGCTCGCCGACGTCCCGCGGACCCCAGGGCCGCAGGACGAGAGCGGGAGCCGTCCTGGTGGCCTCCGCCGCCAGCCGTACCGCGTTGTTCTCCATCGGCCGAGGATACGCGCGGCCGGGTCCGCCGGCCGCCCCTTGATCGACGCCACCGGTCTTCGTACGCTCGCCCGATGGGACACGACGACGATCTGCCGACGCTCGAACTCGCCTTTCCCGGACCGGAACGCGACCGGGGGGTCGCGGCGATCCTGAGCGGTGAGAAGACCGCGCTCACGGGTCTGCTGGAGATCTACGAGCACGCGGGGGAGGAGGTGCCCGCGGCCGGCCGGCGGTTCTCGGTGCTCGACTCCGACGGGCGCGCGGCCGTCACGATCGAACTGGTCGAGGTACGGGTCGTTCCGATGAAGGAGATCGACGACGACTTCGCCCGCGCCGAGGGACGGGGCTACTCGGGCGTCGACCAATGGCGGGCGGCGCACGAGGAGTTCTTCCGCGGCGAGGGTGTGAGCGAGTTCCTGGGACACACTGCGGTCGTCGGCGACGACACCCTGGTCGTCGCCCAACGCTTCCGGGTGGTCGGGCCCGACGCCCTCTGACGTCCCCAACTCCCGCCGGAGCGGGGGGAGCAGGGCGACGACGGCTCAGTCCGGACCGGCCGCCCGCCCCGGACCGCCGCCGCCGGGGTCCGGGTCCGCTGCCCGTCTGCGGCGGTAGGCGGCGGCGCGGTCCTTGCCGCCGCAGGCCGTGCTGGAGCACCAACGGCGCCGTCCGGGACGGCTGGTGTCGACGAACAGCAGAGCGCACGCGTCACCGGCGCACTCCCGGACGCGGCCGGCGCCGGCGCCGGTGACCAGGTCGACGGCATCGCGCGCCACCGTGCTGAGCGCCGCCTCCTGCCCGCCGACCGAGGGCAGCGTCAGTCTGCCGACGCCCGCGCGCAGCTCCGGGACCAGGGGCGGGGCCGCGGCGGCGGCGTTGACCAGGGCTTCGTCCGATCCGGCCGGCACCCGCCCGGCGGCCAGCGCCCGCGCGATCCGGTGGACGCCCTCCCGGAGCGTGCGGGCCGCGTCGAGTCCGGCCGGGGTGATCGCCGGCGGCACGTCGAGCAGACCTGCCTCCCGGTACCAGCGGGCCAGGTCCGCCGGCTCCCGCAGCCGCTCGTGGTTGCCCCGCCAGCGCTCGCCCACCGTGGCGACGAAGTTCAGACACAGCCGGCCGGAACGGAAGTTGAATCTCAGTTCCTCGGCGGGGACGGCGTCGAAAGGGGTTGCTCCGGCCTTCACGTCACGACTATAACTCGTGACGTGACGACGAGCCGGAACGCATCCGTGTCCCCCTGGACCCACGTCGAGGACTTCCTGCGCGAGCGCGGCGCCGACCGCGTGCCCCACCCCGGCGGCACCCTGCTGGCCCATCTGACGCGCGTCGCCCGGCTGTTGGCCGAGTGGGGCGCCGATCCCGACGTCCAGGCCGCCGGACTGTGCCACGCCGCCTACGGGACCGACGGGTTCGACGCGTCCCTGCTCGCCCTCACCGAGCGCGCGACGCTGGCCGGCCTCGTCGGCGACCGGGCCGAGGCGCTCGTCCGCCTCTACGCGGGCTGCGACCGGGCCGCCGTGTATCCGCTGCTCGGCCGGGAGCGGCCGGTGGTGTTCCGCGACCGCTTCACCGGCGGCGAGCACACCCCCTCCGACGCCGACCTGCGCGCCTTCGTGGAGATCACCGCCGCCAACGAACTGGACGTGCTCGCGCACCACGCGGACCTGGCCGCCCGGCACGGCGCCGACCTGTACGCACTCTTCGCCCGCTCGCGCGACCTGCTCTCCGCCGGCGCGTGGGCCGCCTGCGTCCGGCAGCTCGGCCCGCACGCCCGGCCGCGGACCTCGACGGCGCCGCGCGTCACCGGCGTCGACCATCTGGTGCTCACCGTCGCGGACATCGAGCGGACCGTCGACTTCTACCGGCGTGTCCTCGGTATGGAACCGGTGACGTTCGGCGAGGGCCGCCGCGCCCTGGCGTTCGGCGCCAGCAAGATCAACCTGCACCGGGCCGGCGGCGAACTCCTGCCGCACGCCGCTCGCCCCACCCCCGGCAGTGCCGACCTGTGCCTGGTCACCGACACACCGCAGGCCCAGGTTCTGGAACACCTGGCAGCCTGCGGCATCACCCCCGAGGAGGGCCCGGTACGCCGCACCGGCGCCCGCGGCCCCTTCCTCAGCACGTATCTGCGCGACCCCGACGGCAACCTCGTCGAGATCAGCACCTACCCCGACGCCCTCCACGACCCCGCGGACGGGTGAGGACCGGCCCGGCCCGCTACGCGCGCCGGGCCGCCGCCGGCCGTCACCGCCGGACCAGGGCCAGCAGGCTCAGGCCGAACATCAGGACGCCCAGGGGGAGATGGACCGACGGGACGTGGGCGATGCCCAGGACGACCTGCACCGAGGCGAGGACGAGGAAGCCCGACGCGTGCCAGATGGGGCGGGTCGGGCCGCCGCCCGGCTTCCACGCCAGCACCGCCGCGAGGACGTAGAGCATCGCCGCCCCGTACATCACCCGGGCGCCGACGCTGTGCAGCGTCTCTCCGTAGTGCGCGGTCAGCAGCAGTCCGGCGGAGACCGCCTGGAGGAAGATGGTCAGGGTCTGCAGGGCGATCGCGATCCGCAGGAACGAGGAGGCGCGCCGCTCGTTCGCCGTCACCTGAGTGGCCATGTCACAGTCCCCTTTTCCGCCCTCGGGCAGTGTCGATAAGGTCTCACCAGCCCGACGACGCAGGGCGGCGAAAGGTAAGGCGAGGGGGGCGTCCGCGAGCATGGCGAGGGTCGGGACCGGTACGGAGGAGACAGCCGGCGAGCGGCGTCAACTGATCAACGTGGCTTACCGGTTGCTCGGATCGGTCACCGAGGCCGAGGACGCCGTGCAGGACGCCTACGCGCGCTGGTACGGGCTGTCGCGCAGCCGGCGGGAGGAGATCCTGTCCCCGGGCGCCTGGCTGACGACGGTGACCGGCCGCATCTGCCTGGACCTGCTCGGCTCGGCGCGGGCCCGCCGTGAACGCTACATCGGCGCGTGGCTGCCCGAGCCGCTGCCCGACCGCGCCGAGTGGGACCGCGCGGGCGGGGCGGGTTCCGCCGGCCCCGCGGACCCCGCCGACCAGATCGTGCTGGACGAGTCGGTGGCGATGGCCTTCCTCGTCGTCCTGGAGTCGATGACGCCCGCCGAGCGGGTGGCGTTCGTCCTGCACGATGTCTTCCGCTACCCGTTCGCCGAGATCGCCGGCGTCCTCGGCCGGACCCCCGCGGCCTGCAAGCAACTGGCGTCCTCGGCCCGGCGACGGGTCGGCGACGCGCGCGTCCCGGCTCCGGCGGCGACCGGCGGCGACGTGGTGAGACGCGTCAAGGAGGCATGGGAGACCAAGGACATCACGGCCCTCGTCGGCCTCCTCGACCCGGCCGCCGTGATGACCGCCGACGGCGGCGGCATGGTCGGAACCGTCCTGCGCCCGGTCGCGGGCGGCGCGCGCATCGCCGCGTACATGGTCGCCATCGCCGACCGGGCGCCGGGGCTCGAACTCCTGGCGCGGTCCGTCAACGGCGCCCCGGGCCTGGTGGCCCGACGCGCCGGCGCCGTCGTCACCGTGGCCTCGCTCGACGTCTCCGCCGACGGCCTCGTCACCCGCGTCTGGGTGACCCGCAACCCGGAGAAGCTGCGGCCGTGGACGCGTGAAGGCTAGGGCCTCTCGGACCGGACGCTGCCGCGCCGGGCGGAGGCGGCCCCGGCCGAACGACCGTCCCCGTCCCGCGGCGAGCGGCCGGCGTCCCGCCGGCTCGGTCCGGCTCAGATGATCAGGACCCGGCGCCCCCGGGTGTGACCGGTGTGGCTGTCGGCGTGTGCCGCCGCCGCCTCGGCGAGCGGGTACGACTTCTCGACGGGGATGTGGAGTCTGCCCCGGGAGATGAGGTCGACGGCCTCGGCGAGCGCGTCCGGCACGCTCCCGGCCACCCCGGAGAACCGGACGCCCAGCCCCGGCGCACCGAGGTCGGCGATGGAGACGACCCTGCCCGGGTCCCCGGTCAGCTCGACGAGTTCGCGGATCACACCCGAGCCCGCCAGGTCGAGGGCCGCGTCGACCCGGCCCAGGCGCCGCACCCGTTCGACCCAGCCCTCGCCGTAGGTGGTGGCGAGGGCGCCCAGGCCGCGCAGGTAGTCCTGGTTCGCGGCCCCGGCCGTGCCGATCACGGTGATGCCGCGCTCGCGGGCGATCTGGAGCACGGCCGATCCGACGCCGCCGGACGCGCCGCTGACCAGCAGCGTCTGCCCGGGTCGCACGCCGACCTCGCGCAGGACGCGCAGCGCGGTCTCCACCACCGACGGGTACCCGGCCGCCTCGGCGAAGCCGAGGCCCTCGGGCATCCGGGCCCAGGCCGACAGCACGGCGAACTCGGCATACGTGTCGACGCCTTCGCCGAACACGCGGTCGCCTATCTCGACCCCTTCGACGCCCTCGCCGACCTCGTCCACCACCCCGGCGGCGTCCAGTCCGACTCCGGCGGGCAGCTCGACCGGATGGGCGCCCAGGACCTGGCCCTCCCGGATCCTCCAGTCGACGGGGTTGACGCCCGCCGCTCGTACGGCGACGCGGATACGGCCGGGGCCCGCGTGAGGCTCCTCGGCTTCGACCAGGCGCAGGACTTCGGGACCGCCGAACTCGGCGAAGCGGATCATCTTCATGCCGGGGACGATAGACCTAACCGTTAGTGTTTAACAACCGTCAGGGTTTCCTACCTGATAGTGTCATGGCATGACCGCACCGCCCGGACGCCGCGAACGCAAGAAGGCCGCGACCCGCCAGAAGATCGCCGACACCGCGCTGCGGCTCTTCCTGGAGCGCGGGTACGACGCCGTGGGCATCCGTGACGTGGCGGCCGAGGCCGACGTGGCCGTCACCACGGTCTTCTCCCACTTCGCCTCGAAAGAGGCCCTGGTGTTCGAGCGCGACCAGGACTTCGAGCAGCGCCTCGTCCGGGCGGTCGCCGACCGGCCTTCCGACGAGCCGCTCGTCCCGGCGCTGCGCCGCGAGGTCCAGGCCCTGGTGCGGCACTGCACGGCGGAGGGCAGCGCTCCCGTCCGGCGCCTGATCGAGGGATCACCGGCGCTGCGGGAGTACGAGGAGTCGATGAGCCTGCGTCACGCGCAGGCCCTGGCCGCGGCCCTGGCCGCCGACCCCCGGCTGTCCCGGAGCGCGACGGCCTGCCGGGCGACCGCGCGATTCGTCATCGACGCCTACGCGCTGGCCTGCCGGGCGGACGACCCCGGGGCCACCACGGACGAGGTCTTCGGGATGATCGAGGCGGCCTGGGACTCCACCGCGCCCTGAGCCGGACGGCCTCCGCGGCCGGCTGGTCGGTGACCAGGCCGGCCGGAGACCGGGCCTCCGCCCGCGGAGGCCACGCGTCCGGGCGCGGGTCAGGCGGCCGGCGGCCGGGCGGGGAGGATGTGGTCGCCGATCCTGTCGGTGCTCAGGCACAGGGAGCAGACGACGGCGTCGTGCGTCCGGCAGGCCGTCAGATCCGGGCGTTCGTAGGGCTGGTGGCAGACGTGGCAGTCGAGGACGACCGCGCTCGGGTTGCCGTCCGCGTCCAGCAGCGGCTCGGCGATGCCGTCGTCGGCGCGCCGCAGGTAGTACCTGCCCCTGGTGGCGATCGCCGTCAGCGGGGTCAGCGCGAAGGCGAGGACGGCGGCGACGACGGGGGAGTACGGCTGGAGGGTGTCGCCGAGGGCGTGGAAGTACGCGGCGATCGACAGGCCCGAGGCGGCGACGAAGGCCACCACCCCGACCGGGTTGACCGCGTACAGCATGCCCCGGCGGAACTCCGGCTGGAGCGGCGAGAGCTTCAGCAGGAACTTGTTGACGCCGATGTCGGTGGCGACGGTGACCACCCAGGCGATCGCGCAGTTGGAGTAGAAGCCGAGGATGTCGTTGAGGAAGCCGAACATGTCGGCCTCCATCAGCGCGAGCGCGAAACCGAGGTTGACCAGCACGAAGACCATACGGCCGGGGTAGTGCCCGGTGATCCGGGTGAAGGAGTTCGTCCAGGCGAGCGAGCCGGAGTAGGCGTTCGTCACGTTGATCTTGATCTGGCTGATGACCACCAGGACCACGGCCAGCGGGATCACCAGCCAGGACGGCATCATCGCGTCGAACGCGCCGCGGAACTGCTGGATGGGCTCGGTCGCCGCGGCCGGCCCGACCTCGGTCAGGATGTGGACGGCGAGGAAGACGCCGATGGCCTGCTTCAGCGCGCCGAGCACCACCCAGCCGGGGCCGGCCATCAGCACCGCGGCCCACCAGGTGCGCCTGTTCGCCTCGGTCCTGGGCGGCATGAAACGCAGGTAGTCGATCTGCTCCCCGATCTGCGCGATCAGCGACAGGCACACACCCGCGCCGAGGAGCACGGAGGCGGTGTCGACGCCGCCGTCGCCGTCGGTGCCCGCGTAGCCGAGGAAACGGTCGACCGTGCCCGGGTCCTGGGCGATCAGGTACACCAGCGGCGCGATCATCAGCACCAGCCAGACGGGCGTGGTCCACACCTGGAGCCTGCTGAGCGCCTTCATGCCGTAGACCACCAGCGGGATCACCATGAAGGTGGAGACCAAGTAGCCGATCCACAACGGCAGATGCAGCCCGAGCTTCAGGCCCTGCGCCATGATCGAGCCTTCGAGGGCGAAGAAGATGAAGGTGAAGCTGGCGAAGATGACGCTGGTGAGCACCGAACCGTAGTAGCCGAAGCCGGAGCCCCGGGTGATCAGGTCCAGATCGAGGTTGTAGCGGGCGCCGTAGTACGCCAGCGGCACACCGGTGACGAAGATGACCACCGCGGCCACCGCGATCGCCACCAGCGCGTTGCCGGTGCCGTGCGTCAGGCCGATGCCCGCGCCGATGGAGAAGTCGGCCAGGTAGGCGATCCCGCCCAGGGCGGTGGTGGCCACGACCATGGGGGTCCAGCGGCGGTAACTCCGCGGTGCGAAACGGAGGGTGTAGTCCTCCAGTGTCTCCTTGACTGCCTGGTCGGCGGCGGTCCCTGCCGTGCCTGTCGTCGACGCTCGTGACGTGGTGTCCATGAGCGGTCACGGTAGGAACCGCCTGTTTCCCGGACCGGACCGCCGCGGTGACCGGCGCGTTTCCGTACCCTCACCGCACGTCACCGCTCCAGGGTCACCCCGTAGGCGTCGAGCCAGGTGTTGAGCCGGGCCGGAGTCTCGTGGTGCAGCCCCCGCACCAGCATCGACGAGGCCCCGTCGACCGGCGCGTCCAGGTGGCGCCGGACGGCGTCCAGGTCGAGCAGGGGCAGCACCGGCGAGGCCGGCTCCGCGACGATCTTCCCCAACTCCTGCCGGATCGCCCGGTCGTAGCCGGCGTCCTGGGTGGAGGGGTAGGGCGCCTTGCGGCGCCGCACGACGGACTCGGGCAGCAGCTCCGCGACCGCGCCGCGCAGCAGACTCTTCTCCCGGCCGTCGTACGTCTTCATCGACCAGGGCACGTTGAAGACGTACTCGACCAGCCGGTGGTCGCAGAAGGGCACCCGCACCTCCACCCCGGCTGCCATGCTCAGCCGGTCCTTGCGGTCCAGCAGCATCGGCATGAACCGCGTGATGTTCAGATGGCTCGCGCACCGCATCCGCCGCTCCCCGGTGCTCTCCCCGGCCAGCCGCGGCACCTCCGCCAGCGCCGTCCGGTACTGGTCGGCGACGTACTCGGGCAGGCGCAGCTCCGCCGTCAGGTCCGGGTCCAGGAAGGCCGTGGACAGCTCGGTCACCGGCCGCTCGCCGAGCGCGTGCCACGGGAACGTGTCGGCCTCCACGGCCCGCCGGTCGTGGAACCACAGGTATCCGCCGAAGACCTCGTCCGCCGACTCGCCGGAGAGGGCCACGGTGGACTCGGCCCGCAGCGCCCGGAACAGCAGATACAGCGACGGCCCCAAGTCCCCCTCGCCGTACGGGAGATCCCAGGCCCGCATGACCGCCGACCGCACACCCGGCGAGGCCAGCTCCGCGTTGTCCAGCAGGATGACCCGGTGGTCGGTGCCGACGTGCCGCACCAGCTCCGCCGCGAACGGCGCGTCCGGGGCCTCCCGCAGGGGTTCCGGCGCGAAGTTCTCCACCTGTCCCACGAAGTCCACGGAGAAACTGCGGATCTTGCCGCCCCCGCGGGAGTCGAGCCCGCGCTGCGCCAGGGCGGTCAGCGCACTGGAGTCCAGCCCGCCGGAGAGCAGGCTGCACAGCGGGACGTCGGCGACCATCTGCCGGGCGACGATGTCCTCCAGCAGCGCGCGCACCGTGCCGACCGTCGCCGGCAGGTCGTCGGTGTGCGGCCGGGCCTCCAGCGCCCAGTACCGCTGTTCGGACCGGTGGCCGTCGCGCACCCTGAGGACATGGCCGGGTCGGACCTCGTGGAGATCCTTCATCGGGGTCTGTCCGGGCACCCGGACGAACGACAGCACGTCCCGCAGCCCGTCGAGGGTGAGCACCGCCCGGCTGTCCGGGTGGGCGAGGATCGCCTTCGGCTCGGAGCCGAACAGGACGCCGTCACGGGTGGGGTAGTAGAACAGCGGCTTGACGCCCAACCGGTCGCGGTACAGCAGCAGTTCCTCGTTGCGGGCGTCCCAGAGCGCGAAGGCGAACATCCCGTTCAGCCGCTCGACGAAGTCCGCGCCCCACTCCAGGTAGGCGCGCAGCACGACCTCGGTGTCGCTCCGGGTGCGGAAGCGGTGCCCGGTGGCGGCGAGTTCGGCGCGCAGCTCGGTGAAGTTGTACACCTCGCCGCTGTAGCTGACCGCCGCCAGCGGTGTTCCGTCGGGCAGCGTCTCCGGCGTCACCATGGGCTGCTTGCCGCCTTCGAGGTCGATGACCGACAGGCGCCGGTGCCCCAGGGCGACGCGCGGGCGTATCCACACGCCCTCCTCGTCCGGGCCGCGCAGCGCCATCGTGTCCACCATCGCCTGGACGGTCCGCTGTTCGGAGCTGAGATCGCGGGCGAAGTCCACCCAGCCGACGATTCCGCACATGGCACACCCTTATCTGCCGGGAACAAACGATTGCCGGGACGACCGCCGGCCACGACCGGCGCGGACCACCGCTGAGGATCACGGGGCCAGTGACGTCCACACGGTCTTCGGTTCGAGGTAGGCGTCGAGGCCGGCGCGCCCCATCTCCCGTCCGACGCCGGACGCCTTGAGCCCGCCGAACGGGGCGGCCGGATCGCCGGGCGCCCAGGTGTTGAGGTAGACCGACCCCGCCTTCAGCCGGGCGGCGACGGCGTGCGCGGCGCCCAGGGAGCGGGTCCAGACCCCGGCGGCGAGGCCGTACTCCGTGTCGTTGGCCAGCCGGACCGCCTCGTCCACCGTGTCGAACGGCGCCGCCACGAGCACCGGCCCGAAGATCTCCCTGCGGCAGATCCGCATGTCCGCGGTGACGTCCGTGAACAGCGCCGGACGCACGAAGTACCCGCCCTCCGGTTCGGCCGGCGGCACCTCCCCGGCGCGCAGCGTGGCGCCCTCGGCGATGCCGTCCAGGAGGTGGCCGCGCACCCGGCGGTACTGTTCGGCCGACACCAGCGGTCCGTACTCGGTCGCCGGGTCGAGCGCGGGGCCGACGCGCGCCGTGCGCGCCCGCTCCCGTACGCCCTCGACCACCTGGTCGAACACGTCCCGGTGCGCGTACAGCCGGGAGGCGGCGTTGCAGGCCTGGCCGGTGTTGAAGAAGATCCCCTCGGCGGCGCCGGCGATCGCGGCGTCGAGGTCGGCGTCGGGCAGGACGATGTTGGGGCTCTTGCCGCCCAGCTCCAGCGTCACCCGCTGGAACCGGGCGCCGGCCTTGGCGCCGATCTCCCGTCCGACGGCGGTGGAGCCGGTGAACGCGATCTTGTCGATGCCGGGGTGGTCGACCAGCGCGGCGCCGGTCCGGCCGTCCCCGGTGAGCACGTTGACCGTCCCGTCGGGGAAGCCGGCCTCCATGATCAGCTCGGCCAGCCGCAGCGTGCTCAGCGGTGTCTGCTGGGCGGGTTTGAGCACCACGGTGCAGCCGGCGGCGAGCGCCGTGCCGAGCTTCCAGGACGCCATCAGCAGCGGGAAGTTCCACGGGACGATCTGCGCGCACACCCCCACCGGTTCCTTGCGGGTGTGGCAGAGCGTGTCCGGCACCGCGACCGGGATCGTCTCGCCCTCGATCTTCGTGGGCCAGCCGCCGAAGTAGCGGAACTGGGCCGCGGCGGCCGGGACGTCCAGGGTGCGGGTCCTGCTGATCGGCTTGCCCGCGTCGAGGGATTCGAGTTCGGCCAGTTCCCCGGCGTGCTCCTCGACCAGGTCCGCGAGGCGGGTCAGGAGCCGGCCGCGCTCGGCCGCGGGAAGCCTGCCCCACGCCCCGTCGAGCGCGGCCCGCGCGGCCGCGACGGCGGCCTCGACGTCCTCGGGGCCCGCGTGGGCGACCTCCGCGAGGGCCTCGCCGGTGGACGGGTCGACGGTGGTGAAGGTCCGGCCCGCGGCGGCGGCCGTGAACCGGCCGCCGATCAGCAGCGGTCGGGGACGGGAGAGGAAGGCGTGGGCAGCCACGGCCCGGGAGGTGCGCACGGGTGCCCCCTACGCTCGGAAGCGGTCGATGACGGTGAGCCCGCTGGTGGCGAAGTCGTCCATCGTGGCGAGGACGTCCCCGGCCCGGTCCAGCGACACGGTGCGGCGCACGAGGCTCTGCGGCGCGAGCCGGCCGGACTCGATCAGCGAGAGCAGCCGGGGGTAGCCGGTGTGCGGGTTGCCGTGCGAGCCCACCACGGTCAGCTCGCCGAGGGTGATCAGGTCGATCGGCAGCGCGATCTCCCCGGCGTCCTCGGCGCCGGTCAGCCCCACCTGGACGTGCCGGCCGCGTTTGCGCAGCGAACGCACCGAGTTGACCACCGTGGCGCGCACGCCCAGGGCGTCGATCGAGACATGGGCGCCGCCGCCGGTCATCTCCCGGACGAGCGCGGGCACGTCCTGTCCGGCGCCGGCGTCCACCGTGTGGACGGCGCCCTGCTGCTCGGCGAGGACGAGCTTGGCCGGGTCGATGTCCACCGCGACGACGGACGCTCCGGCGGCCGCGGCGATCTGCACGCACGACAGCCCGACGCCGCCCGCGCCGTGCACGGCCACCCATTCGCCCGGCCGCACCCGGCCCCGGCCGTCCACCGCGTGGAACGCGGTCATGTACCGGCAGCCGATCGCGCTGGCCGTGAGCGCGGTGACGCCGTCCGGGATCCGTACGCAGTTGAAGTCGGCGTGCGGGATGCGCACGTACTCGGCGTAGCCGCCGTCGCGCCAGAAGCCGAGCACCTCCATCGCGTCGCACAGGTTGGCCTGCCCCGCACGGCACCGCTCGCACAGCCCGCAGGCCAGGTGGAACGGCACCGTGACCCGGTCGCCGACGTGTACGGCGCGCACGTCGGGGCCGGTGGCCACCACCTCCCCGGCGATCTCGTGCCCCGGTGTGCGGGGCAGGTCGATCCGGCCGCCCAGCCAGCCCCAGTCGCCCCGCCAGCCGTGCCAGTCGCTGCGGCAGATGCCGGTGGCGAGCAGGGCCACGACGACGCCGTCCGGTTCGGGGGCGGGGTCGGGCACCTCGCCCACCCGCAGCGGTTCGCCGTACCCGACGATCTGTGCCGCTCGCACCTCGATCAGCCCTTCCTCGTACGCCGTGGTGGACAGGTGTCCCGGTTGCTCACGAGGTGCTCACGAGACGCGGACGGGAAGGCGGTCCAGACTCCGGGTGACGTGGTTCGGCGACCGGACGGGCTCGCCGGCGAGTTCCAGGGTGACGGCCCGCTCGGCGAGGGCGCCGAACAGGGCGTGTGCCTCCATCGAGGCCAGGGTGCGCCCGGGGCAGGTGTGCACACCCACCCCGAACCCGAGGGTGTCCACCGGGTTGCGGCGCACGTCGAACCGGTCGGGGTCGGGGTAGTTGCGCTCGTCGCGGTTGGCCGAGCCGTAGGAGAGCAGCACCCGCGCGCCCCGCGGGATCGCCACGCCGTCGATCTCGACGTCGTGCGTGGTGACGCGGGAGAAGGCCTGGAGCGGCGTCTCCAGCCGCACACCCTCCAGGAACGCGCCGGGAACGAGCTGCGGATCCTGCCGTACGGCCCGCCACTGGTCCGGGTGGAGCGCCAGCAGCCACAGTGTGCCGGCCACCCCGGCGATCGTGGTGTCGAGGCCGGCGCAGGCGTAGGCGCTCATCGCCATCAGCGCCTCGTTGCCGGTGATCTCCCCGCGGTCGGCCGCCTCCCACACGATCTGGCCGAAGCTGCCCGGCAGCAGCCGGTCGGGCGTCGCCTCCGTCACCAGATATTGCATCAGGGCCTGCACGTCCGGGAACGTCGACTCCTGCCGTTCCCCGGGCGGGCCCATGAAGTTGAACGCGCCGAGCGCCCACCGGAGGATGTCCGCGCGGTGCTCGTCGCGCGGGAAGCCGATGAGGTCCATGACGATCTCCACCGGCAGCTTGCACGCGAAGTCGGCGACCCCGTCGAACTCGCCGCGCCGTACCAGGTCGTCGACCAGCTCGCCGGCCAGCCGCTCGATGTCACCGGCGACCTTGCGCACGTACTTGGGGCGCAGCGCGTCGTCGAAGACCTTGCGCAGGGTGCGCTGCCGGGGCGGGTCGACCGACAGGACGGAGTCCGCGGAGAGTTCGTTGGCGGTCGGGTTCATGGCGATGCCCTGCGCGGAGCTGAAGGTCTCCCAGTCGACGAGGGCGGCGCGCACCTGCTCGTAGCGGAACAGGCCGTACAGGTCGTACTCGTCCAGGTGGACGACCGGCCCCAGGTCCCGCAGCCGCGCGTAGTGCGGGAACGGGTCCAGGAGCGCGTCGGTGGCGAAGAGTTCCAGGTCGGTCCGGGGGGCGGCGGTCGGCGTCCTTGCTGCGGTCACGCTCTCGTTCCTCTCTGCTCTCGTCCGTGGCGGTTCAGCTCGGCCGCGCCGCCAGGTCGTAGAAGCACATGCGCGGACCCGCGCCGGGCCGGTGGTACAGCCGGCGGCACTGGAGTGTGGACTTCTCGAACACCGGCAGCCACGAGGTGCGCTCGCGCGGGAGGCCCTGGCCGGTCAGGACGTGGATCAGGAAGAAGTCGTCGTCGTTCTCCCGGCCGTCGTGGCGGATCTCCGGCTCGCCGACCAGCAGGATCTTCTGCTGCGGGAACTTCGCCGCGATCTCGTCCAGCAGGTCCACGACGGCCTGTTCGCCCTTGCGGAAGTGTTCGTGCAGCGCGCTCATGATGCACAGTCCGTCGGCCTCGGCGCACACCTCGGGCCAGGTGTCGGGCGCGAAGGCGTCCGCGACGACGAACTCGACCCGGTCGGACACGCCGTACTGACGCGCGAGGTCGTTGGCGACCGCGATGGCGTCCGCGTCGATGTCGAGCCCGATGCCGGTCAGGGACGGATCGCGCAGACAGGCGTCCACGATCAACTGGCCGCCGCCGCAGCCTATGTCGAGCATCCGGCGCACCCCGCGTCCGCGCATCGCCTCCAGCACCACCGGGGTGTGGAAGGCGGAGAACAAGGTGGCGCAGTGGGCGCCGAGTTGGGCGCCGTCGCGGGTCACGTCGGTGCCGTAGACGGCCTTGCCGGAGAGCAGGTCGCCGGTCCGGCTGGTGACCTCGCCGTACGCGCCCAGGTACACGCCCAGGCGGGCCAGCGAGACGTCGGTGGTCAGGAAGTCGCCCAGCCGGGTGAGGAAGTACTCGTCGGCGCGGGTCTCCAGGACGCCGCGGTCGACCAGGTAGCGCAGGAACCCCTTGCCGATGTCGGGGTCGAGGCCGGCCAGCAGCCCGTCCTCGGGGCGCCGCGGGCCGTTGCGCAGCCGTTCCAGCAGCGGGGTGTCGGCGATCGCCCGCACCGCGTGGCACATGTGCATGGCGCTGATCATCTCGGGCAGGCCGGACAGCAGGAAGGCCTGCCAGTCCCGGCGCTGCCTCTCGTCCTGAAGCTCGATGACCTCCGGGCCGGTGGTGCTGAGCGTCATGTTCTCTTCCCTTCCGAAGTCGTCTCCGAAGGCGTCTTCGCAGTCGTCCGCGAAGCCGTCGCCCGGTCCTACTCGCACACGGCGTACGCGTGCCGGCCGCGCGGTCCGGCCGCGGCCCGTACGAAGCCGTCCTCGCCGGTCAGTCCGGCGGCGCAGACCCGGCCCAGCGAGTACGCCGGGACGAGCTCCACCTCGTGGCCGCGCCGTTCCAGCTCCTCGACCACCTCCTGGGCGCAGGTCTCCTCGGCGACCAGCACGCCGGGCCGGTGCGCGTGCGGGGTGAAGGAGGCGGGCACCTGGTCGGTGTGGAAGGCGGTCGTCTCGGTCGCGCTCTGCAGGTCGAGCCCGAAGTCGGCGACGTTGAGGAAGAACTGGAGCGTCCACTGGTCCTGCCGGTCGCCGCCCGGCGTCCCGAACGCGACGAACGGACGCCCGTCGCGCAGCACCACGGTGGGGCTGAGGGTGGTGCGCGGACGCTTGCCGGGCGCCAGCGAGTTGGGGTGCCCGTCGACCAGGTACATGGACTGGCCGCGGGTGCCGAGCGGGAAGCCGAGGCCGGGAACGGCGGGCGAACTCTTCAGCCAGCCGCCGCTGGGGGTGGCGGCCACCATGTTGCCGTGCCGGTCGACGGCGGTGACCGTGCAGGTGTCGCCCTTGGCGGTGGTGGCCCGCAGGACCGTCGGCAGCCCGTTGCGCAGCTGGGACATCAAGTCGGTGTCCGGTTCCGCGGCGTCGGGGGCGGTCAGGGCGGGGATGAACGAGGTGCGGCCGCCGGGCTCGCCCGGCCGCAGGGTCGGCTCGGCGCGCTCGCCGACCAGCGCGCGCCGCCGCCGGGTGTACTCCTCGTCCAGCAGGCCGGCCAACGGCACGTCGCTGAACGCCGGATCGCCGTACCACGCCTCGCGGTCGGCCATGGCGAGCTTGGTGCACTCCACCACGGTGTGCAGGCAGTCGGCGCTGCCCTGCCCCATCGCCGCCAGGTCGAAGCCTTCGAGCAGGGCGAGTTGCTGGAGGAAGACCGGGCCCTGCGACCACGGCCCCGGTTTGTACACCTGGTAGCCGCGGTAGCCGTGGCTCGGCGCGGTCTCCACCGTCGCCTCCCAGCCGGCCAGGTCGTCCCCGGTGAGCAGCCCCCGGTGCCGCCGGCCGGTGGCGTCGAGCATGGGTCCCGAGGCGAGGAAGTCGGTGATCTCCTCGGCGACGAAGCCCTGGTAGAAGGCGTCGTGCGCGGCCTGTATCTGGGCCTCGCGGTCGCCGGCGGCGGCCTCCGCCTCCTTGATCAGCCGCTGGTAGGTGGCGGCCAGCGCCGGGTTGCGGAACCGGCTGCCCGCCGCCGGGACGCGGCCGCCGGGCAGATACGTCTGCCCGGAGCCGTGCCACTCCTCGCGGAACAGCGGGGCGAGCACCTCGATGGCGAGCGCGGTCTCCGGGAGCAGCGGGAAGCCGCCCTCGGCGTAGCCGATCGCCGGCGCCAGGACGTCGGCCAGGCGCATCGTCCCGAACTCGGCGAGCAGCCGCATCCAGCCGCCGAACGCACCGGGGACGCAGGCCGGCAGCAGTCCCGACCCCGGGATGGCGTCGAGCCCGAGGCCGGTGAAGGTGTCGATGTCCGCGGCGCGCGGCATCGGACCCTGCCCGCAGACGGCCTGCACGTCGTCGCGGCCGGCCCGGTGCGCGACGATGGACACGTCACCGCCGGGGCCGTTGAAGTGGGGCTCGATCACCTGGAGGACGAAACCCGCGGCGACCGCGGCGTCGAACGCGTTGCCGCCGTTGGCCAGGATTCTCATCCCCGCGGCCGAGGCGAGCCAGTGCGTGCTGGCCACGGCGCCGACGGTCCCGGTCAGCTCGGGCTTGGACGGAAGCATGCCGCTCCTCCATGGTCGGGGGTGGGGTGGGGTCCTCGGTCGCGCGGCGCTCGCGCGGGTCAGCCGTTGCGGAAGATGCCGGGGCCGGGGGTGAGGACGGAGTCGGGGTCGTAGCGCTTCTTGGCGTCGCGGAAGGTCTCCCACTGGTCGCCGTAGTGGGCGCGCCAGTCCTGCTCGGTGAACGGCACCGAGCCGATCGGGTAGAGCACCGCGCCGTAGCGGTCGCGGGCGTCGGCGAACAGCCGGGTGTTGCGCTCCAGCATCTCCTCGACGAACTCCGGGTCGGCGCCGGGGGTTTCGGCCACGGTGTTGATGTCGAGCACGAACACCCAGTCGGAGCCGTCCGGTTCGGGCAGCCGGGGCAGCGGCCGGGTGAGGGTGGAGCGCCGCTGCGGGTAGATCAGGCTGATGCCGAACGGGCCGATGTCGCGTGCGGTGAGCGTCGGATGGAGCTCGGCGATGTACTCCTCCACGACGGACCCGGTCAGCCACACGTCGTACCAGGGTTTGAGCAGCCCGTCCCAGCCCACGGTGTCCCGCATCCCGTCCACCAGGCGGTCGATGGAGAACACGTAGTCCAGGTAGCCGGTGTCCTCGACGGCCGGCTCGGCGGTCAGCCCGGCGAGCACCGTCGCGTCGTCCGGCGGGGTCGGCCCGTCGTGGAAGACGGTCGCGTAGCACTTGTGGGTCGGCTCGGCGCCCGGCGCGTAGAGCTCGGCGTAGACGTGGTCGATGCCGGGGTGTTCGATGACGACGCGCAGGTCGCGGAAGAACGCGGCGTTGTCGGTGTGCTCCAGCACGTAGGTGCGGGCATAGCGCCGGGCGGGCACGAGGTCGAGGACCGCCTTGGTGATGATGCCGCACTGGCCGAGCCCGCCGAGCACCGCCTCGAACAGGTCGCGCCGGTGGTGCGGGGAGCAGCGCTCGATGTCGCCGGTACCGGTGACGACCTCCAGTTCGCGGACGTGGTCCACCTGGAGTCCGGTGCGCAGCGCGCCGACCAGGCCGCCGAGTCCGCCGACCGACAGCGTGCCGCCCACGGTCAGCGAGGTGTACCCGGTGACCGCCGGGGGCGTGAGCCGGGGCGAGTGGTCGAAGCCGGCCAGGACCAGGTCCTTCCAGTGGACGCCGGCGTCGACCTCGGCCGTGTCCGGGCCCAGTGAGTGGACGCGGTTCAGGGAGCGGGCCTCGATGAGGAGTCCGTCGGTGAGTCCCTGGCCGAGCGTGGTGTGCGCCTGTCCCCTGGTGGAGACGGTGATGCCGTGCTCGCGGCAGAAGCGGACCATCGCGCCGACGTCCTCGGCCGAGCGCGGCCGCAGCACCGCGCCCGGCGCCTGGACGGTGATGTTGCCCAGGTCGGTGGCGACCGCCCGGCGGGACGCCTCGTCGGCGAGGAGTTCGCCCTCGATCGCCGGTGCGGCGGCGAACGATGTCGTCGTGGCCGCGGGGCCGGTGACCCAGGTGCGTGCGGTCGGGTCGTAGCCCAGGACCGCGGTGTCCGCGGAGGGGTCCGGGCGGCTCGTCATGTCGTCTCCCGTCGTGTCCCGTCAGGTGTCTTCACGTCCACTCCTCCCGCCGGGCGGCCATGGCTCGAATTGCCGCGCCCGCGCTGCTTCCCGGCCTGTGCGCCGCCCTGTCTCGAACACTAGCCGGGAGCCCGGCGCGGCACACTCAGACGATTTTCAAGTTACTGTCAGAGCCTCCTCAAACCACATTTCACACAGGCGCCGGACGGACTCCGGTCGCGCTGTGTGCGAGTGCGGTAACGTCTGATCAGGGACCAGTTCCGCATAAAGGTGCCGGAAGGCCGAGGGAGGATTCATGGAAAGCCGGGGCGGGCGGCAGGCGAACGACACCATCACTTTGGAAGGCGTCCGGGAGAACAATCTCAAGAACGTTTCGCTGCGCATCCCGAAAGGATGCCTGACCGTGTTCACGGGTGTCTCCGGATCCGGCAAGTCGTCCCTGGTGTTCGGCACGATCGCCGTCGAGTCCCAACGACAACTCAACGCCACCTTCCCCTGGTTCATCCGCAACCGGCTGCCGAAGCACGAGCGCCCGAACGCCCGGGGAATGGACCATCTGTCCACCGCCATCGTGGTCGACCAGAAACCGATCGGCGGCAATTCCCGCTCCACGGTGGGCACCATGACGGAGATCAACGCGGCGTTACGCGTGCTGTTCTCCCGGCACGGCCGACCCAGCGCCGGGCCGTCCACCCTGTATTCGTTCAACGACCCGCAGGGCATGTGCCCCGAGTGCGAGGGCCTTGGCCGCACCGCGCGGCTCGACCTCGGACTGCTGCTGGACGAGGACAAGTCGCTCAACGACGGCGCGATCACGTCATCGCTGTTCGCCGTGGGAAGCTTCAACTGGCAACTTTATGCTCAGTCGGGACTGTTCGACCCCGACAAACCGATCCGGGAATTCACCGCGAAGGACCGGGAACTCCTGCTGCACGGCGAGGGATTCAAGGTCCAGCGGCCCGGCCGAGAACTGACGTATTCCAATGAGTACGAGGGAATCGTGGTCCGCTTCAACCGCCGCTACCTCAAGGGCGGACTGGACGCGCTGAAGGGCAAGGAGCGCCGGGCCGCCGAACAGGTCGTGCGGACCGGGGTCTGCGAGGTGTGCGGCGGCGGCCGGCTCAACGAGGCGGCGCTCGCCTCCAGGATCGACGGCAAGAACATCGCCGACTACGCCGCCCTGGAAGTGACCGAGCTGATCGCCGAACTCGCCCGCATCGACGACCCGGTGGCCAAGCCCGTCGTCGAGGCGGTCACCGCCGCCCTCAAACGGGTGGAGGCGATCGGACTGGGCTACCTCAGCCTCGCCCGGGAGACGTCCACCCTGTCCGGGGGCGAGGGCCAGCGGCTGAAGACGGTACGGCACCTGGGCAGCAGCCTGAGCGACCTCACCTTCATCTTCGACGAGCCGAGCGTCGCCCTGCACCCGCGGGACGTGCACCGGCTCAACGAACTCCTCGGCGACCTGCGGGACAAGGGCAACACCGTGCTCGTCGTGGAGCACAACCCGGACGTCATGGCCGCCGCCGACCACATCGTCGACATGGGCCCGGGCGCCGGCGTGCACGGCGGCGAGATCGTCTTCGAGGGCACCTACCGGCAGCTGGGCAAGGCCGGCACGCTCACCGGCCGCAAGCTGCGCGAGCGCCGCGGCCTCAAGGACGAACTGCGCACCCCCACCGGCTCCCTGACCATCCGCGACGCCGCGCTCAACAACCTCAAGAACGTCACCGTCGGCATCCCCACGGGCGTCCTGACCGCGATCACCGGAGTGGCCGGCTCCGGCAAGAGCTCCCTGATCTCCGGGGTGTTCGCCGCCCAGTACCCCGAGGCCGTCATGATCGACCAGTCGGGCATCGGCATCTCCTCGCGCTCCACACCGGCCACCTACGTGGACATCATGGACACGGTCCGCACGCTGTTCGCACGGGCCAACGACGCCGAACCCGGCCTGTTCAGCTTCAACTCCACCGGCGGCTGCCCGGCCTGCCAGGGCCGCGGCGTCATCCAGACCGACCTCGCCTACATGGACCCGGTGACCGTCACCTGCGAGGTGTGCGAGGGCCGCCGCTACCGGCCCGAGGCACTGGAGAAGACGCTGCGCGGGAAGAACATCGCCGAGGTGCTCGCGCTCACCGTCGAGGAGGGGCTGTCCTACTTCGAGGAGGACGCCGCCGTGGTCCGCAAGCTGGCGACGCTCCAGGACGTGGGACTGTCGTACCTGACGCTCGGCCAGCCGCTGTCGACCCTCTCCGGCGGCGAGCGGCAGCGGCTCAAGCTCGCCCACCGCCTCCAGGACACCGGCAGCGTCTTCGTCTTCGACGAACCGACCACCGGGCTGCACATGGCGGACGTCGACACGCTGCTCGCCCTGCTCGACCGCATCGTGGACGACGGCAACACGGTCGTCGTCGTGGAGCACGACCTCCAGGTCGTCAAACACGCCGACTGGGTCATCGACCTGGGACCGGACGCCGGCCGGCACGGCGGCCAGGTGCTCTTCGAGGGCACCCCCAAGGAACTCGCCGCCGACGAGCACTCGATCACCGCCCGCTACCTGCGGACCGATCTGGAACAGGTGCGCCGCTGACCGGCACCGCCACCGCCGTGCCGACGCACCGGGAGGGAACAACCATGAGCACACCCGACATCCGTCCGGCGACCGTGGGCTGGTTCGAGATCACCACCACCGACCCGGCCCGCAGCCAGGAGTTCTACCGCACCCTCCTGGACTGGAAGTTCACCGCCCTGGCCGACGACGACGCCTACAGCACGATCACCGCGCCCGCCGCCGCGTCCGCCATGGGCGCGCTGCGCCGGGGCGAGCGGGACACCGTGTCCCTGGGCGTCGTGTGCGACAACGTGACGGCCGCGATCGCGCCGCTGCGGGCGCTGGGCGCCACCCTCGTCGAACCGCCCGCCCGCACCCCCGCGGGTGACCTGCACGCGGTCGTCACCGACGTGCGCGGCAACCGGCTCGGGCTGTTCGAACCCGGCAGCCGGTACGAGCCGGAACCGCCGGCTCCGAACGCCACGGCGTGGTTCGAGATCGGGACGAACGACCCGGCGGCGACCCGGACGTTCTACGAGCGGGCCTTCGGCTGGAGGCAGCAGCGCGACGAGGCGGCCGTGGGAGTGGAGTACTACGGCTTCCTGCCCCCCGGCGCGCGCGAGCCCATCGGGGGAGTGCTCGACCTGTCCGACACGCCCGAGGCGGCCGACTACGCGATCCCCGGCCTGCTCGTGGACGACGTCCCTGACCTGCTGGAGCGGTGCGAGGCGGGCGGCGGCCGACGGGTGACCGGCCCGTTCGCCGACGCCGACGGACTGGTCATCGGACAGTTCACCGACCCCCTCGGCATCAGGTGGAGTTCCTTCTCCCGGCCCGCCGGCGCGTGAGCGCCGCCCGACTTCCCCCGGGGGGAGAGGCATGCCTTTCGCTGTGTACGTGCTGGCGGTGGCCGTCTGCTGCCTCAACACGACCGAGATCATGGTCGCCGGACTGCTCCAGGGCATCGCGGGCGACCTCGGCGTCTCCGTCGCCGCCGTCGGCTACCTCGTGTCCGTCTACGCCGTCGGCATGGTCGTCGGCGGCCCCCTGCTGACCATCGGCCTGTCCCGGACGGCGCAGAAGCGGGCGCTGCTGTGGCTGCTGGCGGTCTTCGTCGTCGGGCAGACGATCGGGGCCCTCGCCTCCGCCTACTGGGTGCTCGTGGTCGCCCGGGTGCTGACCGCGCTGGCCGCCTCGGCGTTCTTCGGGGTGAGCGCCGCCGTGTGCATCCGCCTCGTCGGCGCCGAGCGGCGCGGCCGCGCGATGTCGGCCCTGTACGGCGGCATCATGGTCGCCCAGGTCGTCGGGCTGCCGGCGGCCACCTTCATCGAACAGCGCCTGGACTGGCGGGCCAGCTTCTGGGCGGTCGACCTGCTGGCGCTCGGGTGCGTCGCGGCGGTCGCGCTGAAGGTGCCGGCCGGCGGCGACCCCGACACCCTCGATCTGCGAACAGAGCTGCGGGACTTCCGCAACTGGCGTCTGTGGGGCGCGTACTCGACCAGTGCGCTCGCCATCGGCGCGGTCGTCGCCGCCTTCACCTACCTCTCCCTGATCCTCACCGACGCCGCCCACTTCACCCCCTCGACCGTGCCGGTGCTGTTCGCGGTGTACGGGGCGGCCACGGTGGTGGGCAACACCGTCGTCGGCCGGTTCGCGGACCGCCGGACGCGCCCGATCCTCTTCGGCGGCCTGGCCGCGGTCACCCTCGTCCTCGCCGCCTTCGCGCTGAGTGTCGCGCACCAGGCGCCGGTGGTCGTCTGCACCGTGCTGCTCGGCCTGATCGGCCTGCCGCTCAACCCGGCGCTGGCCGCCCGGGTGATGTCGGTGTCCAACGAGGGCGCGCTGGTCAACACGGTCAACGGGTCCGCCATCAACATCGGCGTGATGCTCGGCCCCTGGCTCGGCGGCATGGGGATCAGCGCCGGACTCGGCCTCGCGGCGCCGCTGTGGATCGGGGCGGTGATGGCGGTGTGCGCGCTGGCCACCCTGCTGCCCGATCTCCGGGCGCGGTCCGAGGAGGAGCCGGCGCCCGAGCGCGACGGGAAAGCGGTCAGAGCCTGAGGTGAAACAGGCGGACGAGGGGGATGAACAATGCGCGGCCGTGGCGGAAAACATTTTCCGCCACGGCCGCGTTCACGCCATATTCGGCCCGTATCGCATACGGGCCCTTCCCGTGTGAAAGAAAGAGACCCTGCGGACCGCGCGGAGGCGAACTCCACGGGAATACCGGCCGGGCGCCGACCGGTTCACCGTACGCGCGGGGCGCCGACGTACCGCCCTGCGGACGGCCCCCACAGGCCCCCACGCAGGCCCCCACAGGCCCTCACCGGCCCCCACAGGCCCCACCGGGCCGCTCCGGCCCTCGTCGGTCCCGACCGGCCGACCGCGCGACCGGCTGAAAGGTCGTCTAAAAAGTCACTTGAAAGCGATTTAAGGCTTCTTTGTAGGGGCTCTGATTGCCGCCGACGCCGTCCCGCGCCGAACATGGAATCGATTGCTTCCACTCCGCGAAGACACGGAACGAGCCGAGCACATCCGCGACGGAGAGGCTTTTGATGAACGGGCTTGACATCGCGCCGGGATTCCACCACGTCGCCGTCCAGACGGACGACGTGGACGCCACGATCAGCTGGTACGAGGAATTCCTCGGAGCCACGGTGGAGTGGTCGCTCGACACCTTCTCCCCCCTCACTCACGCACGGCTTCCCGGCATCCGGAAGCTGGTCGAGGTACGGAAGGGGCACGCGCGCTTCCACATCTTCGACCGGGCGGAGCACAGCCGGGGCGGCCCGGACCCGCTCGGCTACCAGTACCAGCACATCGGGATCACCGTGGACCGGCCGGAAGACCTCGTGCGGCTGCGCGAGCGATGGCTGCGCGCCCGCGAGCGGACCGACCTGCGGTGGGCCAGGGACGAACCGCCGTCGGACATCGTGACCGACGACGACGGCATGCAGAGCCTCTACGTCCTGGACCCCAACGGTCTCGAACTCGAGTTCATCTACTTTCCAGGAGCGGGATCGTGAGCAACCGCCGAGGACCTGACGCCGTACCCAGCGCGGGGCACCCGCCGCTGATGCAGCCGCAACTGCTGTTCATGCCGCAGGTCGGCCACCCGTACCAGAGGCCCGCCGAGCCGCCGCACACCGCCGGGACCGCCGAGCGGGAACTGCCGGAGTACGACCTGCTCGGCGCGCGGCCCGTCGACGCGCAGCGGCTGTTCTGGTACCGCTGGATCGCCGGCCACCAGATCTCCTTCGTGCTCTGGCGGGCCATGGGCGACATCCTGTGGCGCCACCCCGACGACCCGCCCGGCGACCGCGAGCTCGACGCGCTGGCCACCTGCATCGACGGGTACAGCGCGATGCTGCTCTACTCGGCCACCGTCCCGCGGGCCCACTACCACGCCCACACCCGGGCGCGGATGGCGCTCCAGCACCCGTCGTTCAGCGGCGCCTGGGCGCCGGACTACCGGCCGGTGCGCCGGATCTTCCGCGGCCGGTTCCCCTGGCAGGGCGGCCGCTCGTGCGAGGCCCTGGACGAGGCGATCGCCCGCAACGGCGTGACCCACGACCACATAGCCAATCACCTCGTGCCCGACGGACGGTCCCTGCTCCAGCAGTCCGCCGGCGCGCCGGGAGTGAGCGTGTCGCGCGAGAAGGAAGACCTGTACGACAACTTCTTCCTCACCGTCCGCCGCCCCGTCGGCCATACCGAACTCGTCGCCCAGCTGGACACACGTGTCGCCGAGGTCGCGACCGACCTCGCGCACAACGGGCTCTACCCCGACGTCGACGGACGCCATCACCCGGTCGTCACCTGGCAGTCGGCCGGAGTGATGGAGCCGCTGCTCACCGGAGTGCTGCGGGTGCTGGACCGGGCGACGCGGCTGATGGCGCACCTGCGCCTGGAGGAAGTGCGCTCATGAGGCACGGTGTCGTCCTGCTGCCCGAACACGAGTGGAAGGCCGCGGCCGAGCGGTGGCGGACCGCGGAACAGCTCGGCTACCACCACGCCTGGACCTACGACCACCTGATGTGGCGCTGGTTCGCCGACCGCCGCTGGTACGGCTCGGTCCCCACCCTCACCGCCGCGGCCGTCGTGACCGACCGCATCGGCCTCGGCATGCTCGTGGCCACCCCCAACTTCCGCCACCCCGTGGTGCTGGCCAAGGACCTGGCCTCCGTCGACGACATCGCCGAGGGCCGTCTGATCTGCGGCCTGGGCTCCGGCGCCCCCGGCCACGACGGCGGGGTCCTCGGCGGCCCGGCGCTCGGCCCCGGCGAACGCGCCGACCGCTTCGCCGCGTTCGTGGAACTGCTCGACGCGGTGCTGGTCGACGGCGACGTGGACCGGACCACACCCTGGTACGCGGCGCACGGCGTGACCTTCCACCCGAGGGCCGGGTACGGGCCGCGCCCGCCCTTCGCGGTGGCCGCCGCCGGACCGCGGGGCATGGCCCTGACCGCCCGCTTCGGGCAGTACTGGATCACCTCCGGACCGCCCAACGACTTCCGCACCCGGTCGCTGCGCGAGGCCCTGCCGGGGCTGCGCGAGCAACTGCGCGGTGTGGACGCGGCCTGCGAGCGGGCCGGGCGCGACCCGGCCACGCTGCGCCGGCTGCTGGTGGCCGACGCGGCGGTCGGCGGCATCACCGCCTCGCTGTCCGCCTACGAGGACGCGGCGGGCGAGCTGGAGGCGGCCGGCTTCACCGACCTCGTCGTGCACTGGCCGCGCCCCGACCAGCCCTACCAGGGCGACGAACAGGTCCTCTTCGACTTCGCCGCCGAGCACCTGGCGGGTGGACCGTGCGCGTGACGACGGTGGACATGTTCGGTGTGGCGCCGGGCCGGGGGAGCACCCTGGACGTGCTCGTCCCGGAAGACCCGCACGGCCCGCACGGTGTGGACGGCGCGGGGGAGGCGACGGCGGCCGAGGAGGCCGCGGCGCACGCGCGCCGCACGCCCGCCGACGAGAGCGCCCTGGTGGTCGAGTGCCGCAGCGCGGAACGGACCTTCGCGTCGCGGATCTTCAACGCGGCCGGCGAGACGCCGTTCGCCACCCACTCCCTGGCGGGCACGGCCGCGTACCTGGTCGGCGCGGGCTGTCTGCCGGCGGGGGAGGTCAGCCGGACGGCCGAGAGCGGCACCCAGCCGCTGTGGACCGACGGCCGCGAGGTCCGGGTGCCGTTCGCCGGCCCCCTCGTGCACGAGGAAGTCCCCTACGACGCCGCGCTGTTCGGCCCGTACACCGGCACCCCGTACGCCGGGGGCGTCGGCCGCGCCTTCACCCTGCTGCCCGTCACCGAGGACCCCCGCACACTGCCCGCACCCGATCCCGGGCGCATGCGGGAACGGAACCTCACCGACCTCATCCTCTACCGGTGGGACCCGGTCCGCGCCGAGGTGCTGGCACGGGTGTTCGCGCCGGGCTTCGGCATCCCCGAGGACGCCGGCTGCCTGCCTGCGGCCGCCGCGCTCGGCGCCACGGCACTGGGCCCGGCCACCGACGTGCGGCAACCGGTGACGGTACGTCAAGTCACCGCTCGACGCACCGAGTCGGTCTTCCACTGCACCGGCTCCGTCCGCGACGGCGCGGTGAGCATGACGGTCACCGGACGGGTGTGGACCGGCGGGACGGGCGACCGGGAAGCTGGCGCGTCCAGGAAAGCGGGTGCGTCATGACTACCCGTCAGTCGGCGTCCCCGGCGGCCCCGGCGACCGCGACCCGGACCGGCCTCCCGGCGCTGCGCGACGAGGCACGGCGCCGCGACGAGCGCGATCCGCTGACCGCGTACGCCTCCCGGTACGCCACCGGCGGCGCCGTCCACCTCAACGGCAACTCCCTCGGACCGCCCAGGGAGAGCCTCACGTCCGCACTCGGCGGCGTGGTGTCCGGACAGTGGGCGCCCCGGCAGGTGCGGGCCTGGTTCCAGGACGGCTGGCTCGACCTGCCCCGCACCGTCGGCGACAAGCTGGCCCCGCTGCTCGGCGCCGGTCCGGGCCAGGTGGTGGTCGCCGGCGAGACGACGTCCACGACCCTGTTCAACGCCCTGGTCGCCGCCTGCCGGCTGCGCGCGGACCGCCCCGTCCTGCTCGTCGAGGCCGGCGCCTTCCCCACCGATCTGTACATCGCGGACTCGGTGGCGCGGCTCCTGGACCGCCGGCTCGTCGTGGAACCGCGGGCGGGTTTCGACGCGTATCTCGCCACGCACGGGCGGCAGACGGCGGCCGCGCTCACCGCGCCGGTGGACTTCCGCACCGGGGAGCGGCGCGCGATCGGGCCGACCACCGCGCTGTGCCATACCGCCGGCGCCGTGTCCGTGTGGGACCTCAGCCACGCCGCCGGCGTCCTGCCGGTCGAACTGGACGCCTGCGCGGTGGACCTGGCGGTCGGCTGCGGCTACAAGTACCTCGGCGGCGGCCCCGGAGCGCCGGCCTTCCTCTACGTCCGCTCCGACCTCCAGCCGGACGTGGACTTCCCGCTGGCGGGCTGGCACGGCCACGCGCGGCCGTTCGCCATGGCGCCGGAGTTCGAACCGGCCGAGGGCGTGGACCGCGGCCGTACCGGCACCCCGCCGCTGCTCAGCCTCGCCGCGCTGGACCATGCCCTGGACCCCCTGGTGGACACCGGCATCCGAGAGCTGCACCGACGCGGCCGCGACCTCGGGGAGTTCTTCCTGACCTGCCTGGGCGAGGGCCGCCCCGATCTGCCGCGGCGGCTCGCCTCGCCCCGCGACCCGGACCTGCGCGGCGGACACCTCGCCCTGCGCGTCCCCGACGCCGAAGGGCTCGAACAGGCCCTGGCCGGCGCCGGCGTGCTCGTCGACGCCCGGCCGCCGGACCTGGTCCGGTTCGCGTTCGCCCCGCTGTATGTGACCCATGAGCAGGTGTGGCGCGCGGTGCGCGAACTGCACCGCGCCCTGCCGTGAAAGGAGTGCGATGAACCGGGCTCCCGAGTACGTCTCCTACGCCCGCATGGACGAGTTGCACGAGTTGCAGCACCCGCGCAGCGAGGCCCGGGGCGAACTGAACTTCATCCTGCTCAGCCACGTCAAGGAACTGCTGTTCCGGGCGGTCACCGACGACCTGGACACGGCCCGGCACGCGCTGGAGGACGACGACGCGGCGGCCGCCTGCCTGGCGCTGTCGCGGGCGGTGCGCACCCAGCGGGTGCTGGTCGCCTGCTGGGAGTCGATGAACGGCATGTCGGCCGACGAGTTCGCGGCGTTCCGGCACGTCCTGGGCGACGCCTCGGGCGTGCAGTCCTTCGCCTACCGCGCCCTGGAGTTCATCATGGGCAACCGGCCCTCCGGGCAGGTGGAGGAGGCGTTCCGGCAGGGGCACCCGACGGTGCTGGCGGAGCTGGCCAGGCCGTCGGTCTACGACGCGGCGCTGCGGCACCTGGCGCGGCGCGGGTTCGAGGTCCCGGCCGACTTCGTGAACAGGCCGCCCGAGCAGCAGCACGAGGAGGACCCCCGCGTCGAGGACGTGTGGCTGGAGATCTACCGGCACCCGGACCGGCACCGCGACGCGCACCGCCTGGCCGAGTGCCTGACCGAGGTCGCCTACCAGTTCTCCCACTGGCGGGCCACCCATCTGCTGGTCGTCGAGCGGATGCTCGGCGGCAAGAGCGGAACCGGCGGCAGCGACGGCGCCGCCTGGCTGCGCACCATCAACGAACACCGTTTCTTCCCGGAGCTGTGGACCTTCCGCACCCGTCTCTGAGACCCGGAACCGCGGACATTCCGACCCGCCCCCGAGACCCGGGGCGGGAACCGACCCACGGAGGAAAGTGATGAAGAACCCCCGCACGGGGCTGCCGACCGACCCGCATCCGGTCGTGGTCAATCCGGCCGACGGGAAGCCGGTCGACCTGGGGCCGCTCGTTCCGGTGCTCTTCGGGTTCGCCGCCTTCCAGCAGCTGCGAGCCGCCTCGGAACTGCAACTCTTCGAGTACCTCACCCTCAACGGCCCCTCCACCTGCGACCAGGTCGCGGCGGGGCTGCGGCTGCCGCCCAAGTCGGCGCGCAAACTGCTGCTCGGCACCACCTCCCTCGGTCTGACCGAGCACGAGGAGGGGCGGTACGCGCCCAGCCCGATGCTGCGCGACGCGATCGACGGCGGCGTGTGGCCGCTGATCCGCAACATCATCGACTTCCAGCACCGGCTGTCGTACCTGCCGGCCATGGAGTACGCGGAATCGCTGCGCACCGGCAAGAACGAAGGGCTCAAACACCTGCCCGGCTCGGGCGGCGACCTGTACTCGCGGCTGGAACAGGCCCTGGACCTGGAGAACCTGTTCTTCCGGGGGATGAACTCCTGGTCCGAGCTGTCCAATCCGGTGCTCCTGCACCAGGTGGACTACGCGGGCGTACGCGATCTGCTGGACGTCGGCGGCGGCGACGCCGTCAACGCCATCGCCCTGGCGCGCGCCCACCCGCACCTGAGGATCACGGTGTTCGACCTCGAAGGCGCCACCGAGGTGGCCCGGGACAACGTCGCCGCCGCCGGTCTGGAGGACCGGATCAGCGTGGTCGCCGGTGACATGTTCGGCGATCCGCTGCCCGACGGGTTCGATCTGGTGCTGTTCGCCCACCAGTTCGTGATCTGGTCGCCGGAGCAGAACCGCGCCCTGCTCAAGCGGGCCCACGAGGCGCTGCGGCCGGGCGGCCGGGTGGCGGTGTTCAACGCGTTCGCCGACGACGACGGATGCGGGCCGCTCTACACCGCCCTGGACAACGTCTACTTCGCCACCCTCCCCGCCGAGGAGTCGACGATCTACCGGTGGAGCGAGCACGAGGACTGGCTCACCGCCGCGGGATTCGCCGACATCACCCGGGTGCGCAGCGACGGCTGGACCCCGCACGGCGTCATCGAGGGGCGCAAGCCCGATGCGTGAGCGGGGCCCGCTGGACGACGAGTACGCGCCGAGCACCGTCGCCCGCGATCCGGCCGGGACGCTGCGGCGCTACCGCACGCGCGGCGACCGGGCCCGCGCCCGGCTCACCGCGCACCCGGCCGTCCCGTACGGCGCCGAGCGCGGCGAGCGCTGCCACGTGTTCCCGGCCGCCCCGCCGCACCCGCCCGCCGCCCAGGACACACCCACCGCGCCCACCGGGTCCGGCGCTCCCGCGCTGGTCTTCGTGCACGGCGGCCACTGGCAGGAGTCCGGCATCGACGACGCCTGCTTCGCGGCCGAGAACGCGGTGGCGCACGGGTACGCGTTCGTGGCCGTGGGCTACGGCCTCGCCCCGGACCGCACCCTGCCCGACATGATCGCCTCGGTGCGCCGGGCCCTGCGGTGGCTCGCCGGCAGCGGGTCCCGGTTCGGCATCGACCCGGAGCGTCTGCACGTGGCGGGCAGCAGCGCGGGCGCTCACCTGCTCGCCGCAGCGCTCGCCGACGGCTCCGCCCCCCGGGTCCGTACCGCGTGCCTGCTCAGCGGTCTGTACGACCTCGGCGAGATCCCGCACACCTACGTCAACGACGCCCTCGGCCTGACCGACCGACTCGCCCGCGAGCACAGCCCGGTACGGATGTCCGCACCGCGCTGCGACGCCGTCCTGCTGGCCGCCGGCCGGCACGAGACACGGACGTACCTGCGCCAGCAGGAGGACTACGCCGCCCACCTGGCCGCGCACGCGGTCCCGGTCACCGCCCAGGTGGTGCCCGACCGCGACCACTTCGACCTGCCGCTGGACCTGGCGGACCCGGCCACCCCGTTCGGCCGGACCACCCTGGCCCACCTCGGCCTGGTGGCGGCCCACCAGAACTGAGCGCACACGACCCCATCGGGACCGAACGACCCGAGACGAGAAGGGACGGTGACATCCGCGTGATGACACGACGCAGTACCGCCACGGCGGCCGGTCCGGCCGTCGCGCCCCAGACCACCGTCGAGACGATCCCGCAGGCGTTCACCCGGACGGCGCGGCAGCACGCGGCGCGCGAGGCGCTGCGCGACGGTGCGACGACCCTCACCTACGCCGAACTGGACGCCGCCACCGACCGGATCGCCCGCGCCCTGCGCGAGCGCGGGCTGCGGCCCGGACAGCGGGTCGCCGTACGCCTGGATCGCGGCCCCGCCCTCTACCAGGTCTTCCTGGGCGCGCTGAAGGCCGGCTGCGTGGTGGTCCCGTTCAACCCGGGCCACCCCGCCCACTACACGGCGCGGATGCACCGGCTGGCCGCCCCGGCCCTCACGGTGACCGACTCCGACGCCGCCCCCGGCCTCCCGGCGGCGGCCCGGCAACTGCCGGCCGGCGACCTGCTGGCCGAGGCCGCGCCGCTGCCCGCCGAAGCGGTGGACGCCGAAGTGACGCCCGAGTCACCGGCGTTCATCCTGTTCACCTCGGGCTCGACCGGCGAGCCCAAGGGAGTCGTGATCGCCCATCGCGGCATCGCCCGCGTCTCCCGGGGCCTGACCGGGTTCACCCCCGGCCCGCAGGACCGCTTCCTGCAACTCGCGCAGCCCTCGTTCGCCGCGTCCACCACCGACATCTGGACGTGCCTGCTGCGCGGCGGCCGGCTCTCCCTCGCCCCGCAGGAACTGCCGCAGCTCGGCGAACTGGCGGCGCTCATCGCACGCGAACGCACCACCGTGCTCAACCTGCCCGTCGGCCTGTTCAACCTCCTGGTCGAACACCACCCGGACACGCTCGCGCAGACGCGTTCGGTCATCGTCAGCGGCGACTTCCCCTCCGCCGCACACCTCGAACGCGCCCTCGCCGTCGTCGGCGGCGACCTGTTCAACGCCTTCGGCTGCACCGAGAACTCCGCGCTCACCGCCGTCCACAAGGTCACCGCCGCCGATCTGTCCGGGGCCGCCGTACCGGTCGGACGGCCCATGCCGGGCGTGGAGATGACGGTCCGCGACGACCGGTTCGAGGAGTGCCCGCCCGGCGAGATCGGCGAACTGTGCGTCGGCGGCGACGGCGTGGCCCTCGGCTACCTGGACGACCCGGACCTCACCGACCGCAAGTTCGTCCCGCACCGCGGCGGACGCCTGCTGCGCACCGGGGACCTGGCCAGGCGGACCGAGGACGGGGAGATCGTACTCGCCGGCCGCACCGACCAGATGCTGAAGGTACGGGGCTTCCGCGTCGAACCACGGCAGGTCGAACTGACCGCCGAGAGCCACCCGGACGTCGAACGCGCGGTGGCGCAGGCAGCGCCGAGCGACGGCGCGGCCGACCGGCTCGCCCTGTGGTGCGTGCCCGCACCCGGGCGTGAACTCGCCGAGTCCGCCCTCCTCGACCATCTGCGCCGCCACCTGCCCGACCACCTGGTCCCCGCCACGGTGCGCGTCCTCGACGCCTTCCCGCTGAACGCGAACGGCAAGATCGACCGCACGGAACTCGCCGCCCGGCTCACCGCCCGCCCGCGCGCCGCGACGCCCGACGGCGGCACCGCGGACCGGCTGGCCGAGACCGTCCGCTCCACCCTGGCGGAGGTGACCGGACAGGACCCGATCGGCCCGGACGACGGCCTGATCGAGAACGGCGTCACCTCCCTGCACCTGATCGACCTGGGCGCCCGGCTGGACGACGTGGCGGGCGTCGCCCTGGCGCCCGACGAGATCTTCGACGCCGGCACCCCGCGCGGCGTCGCCGACCTGATACGCACCCAGCGTGCCCGAGGCTGAGATGACTGCCACCGATCACCGGCGCACGACCGGCGCCCAGAGCTTCCCGCCGTCACCGGCCCAGGCCGGCCTGTGGTTCGCCAGCACCTACGGCACCGACCCCACCGCCTACAGCCAGCCCCTGGTGCTGCGCCTGGACACCCTGCTGGACCACGGCCGCCTCCAGCGGGCGCTGCGCCTGGTCCACCGGGAGGACTGCTCGCTGCGCACCACCTTCGACATGGACGCGGACGGCGAACTGCGCCAGCTCGTGCACGAGGAGCTGGAACCGATCCTCGACGTGCGCGACCACACCGGCGACGCCGCCGACGCCTGGGTGGCCGAGCAGGTGGCCGAGATCGCGGCCACCGTCTTCGACCTGCGCCGCGGACCGCTCGCGCGGGTCCGGCACCTGCGGCTGCGGGACGAGGGCCGCAGCGGCCGCAGCGTCTTGGTCTTCGACATCCACCACACCGTCTTCGACGGCCTGTCGTGGAAGCCGTACCTCACCCGCCTGGAGACGGCCTACACCCGGGGACCGGAACACCCCGGCACACCCCGGCGCCAGGCGGTCGAAGCGTACGCGCGGTGGGCCGAACGCTGGCAGGCGTCCGGGTCGCTGCCGCACTGGCTGGACAAGCTCGCGGCCGCGCCCGCCGCCCCGCCCCTCGCCCTGCCGGGCGAGGGCCCCGAGCGCCACGTCACCCGCCAACGCGTCCTGGACGACCGGCTGACCGACCGGGTACGGCGGTTCTGCGCCGCCGAGGGCGTCACCACCAGCATGTTCTTCGCCGCCCTCACCTTCCTGCTGCTGCACCGGCAGACCCGGCGGGACGACCTCCTGCTCGGCATCCCGGTCACCGTGCGCGACGGCGGCGACGCCGACGTCCTCGGCCACCTGACCAACACGGTGGTGCTGCGGCACCGGCTGACCGCCGGGGCGAGCGCCCGCGACGTCCTACACGCCGTGAAGCGGGACATGCTCGACGCGCTGCGGCACCGGCACGTACCGCTGGAGGTGGTGGTCGGCGAACTCCGTTCCGCACACGGCGGCAAGGACGGCGTCGGCGACCTCTTCAACGCGATGCTCACGGTGATGCCCGCCGCCGCCCGCAGCCTGGACCTGCGCGCCTGGGGAGCGCGGACGTGGGAGCACGTGTCCGGCGGCGCCAAGTACGAACTGGCGGTCCTGGTGGACGAGACACCCGGCCACTACGCCCTCGTCGTCGAACACACCTCGGCCGCGCCCGCCGCCGAACGCTTCGCCGCACACCTGGCCGGCCGCCTGGAGACACTCGTCCGCGGCGTGCTGGCCGGCCCGGACACCGACGTCCGCAGGCTGAACTGGGTGAGCCAGGAGGAGGAACGGGAGGTAGCCGCACGCTGCGCCCGCCGCCAGGACGCGCCCACCCTGGGCGCCGAGGTGACGGCCGACCTCTTCGCCGACACCGTCACGGCGACGCCCGCCGACCCCGCCGTCGTCGCGGACGGCACCGTGACCAGCTACGCCGAACTGGCCCGGCGGGTGGACGCGGTGGCGGCCGGCCTGGCCGCCCGGGGCGTGCGCGACGGACGGCCGGTGGCCGTGCTGATGCGACCGGGCCTCGACCTGGTGACCACCGTGACCGGCATCCTGCGGGCCGGCGGCAGCTACGTCGTCCTCGACCCCGACCAGCCACCGGGACGGCTGGCCTTCACACTCGCCGACTGCGGCGCCCGGATCCTGCTGCACGCACCGGACGCCGACCTCACGGACGTACCGCTGCCCGACGGGACGCACACCGCCACCCCGGCCGGCCTGGACGGCGGGGCAGCGCCCGCACCGGGCCTCAGGAAGTCGCCCGACGACCAGGTGTACGTCGTCTACACCTCGGGCTCCACCGGACGCCCCAAGGGAGTGGTGCTGCGCGAGCCCACCCTGACCAACCTCGTGCACAACCAGGCCGTGCTGTCCGAGCACCGCCGGATGCGCACCCTCCAGTACATGCCGCCCGCCTTCGACGTGTTCTCCCTGGAGGTCTTCGGCACCCTGTGCACCGGCGGCACGCTGATCGTCCCGCCCGCGCACGCCCGCACCGACTTCGCCGCGCTGGCCGCGCTGCTGGCCGAACAGCGCGTCGAGCGGGCGTACTTCCCCTACGTCGCGCTGCGCGAACTCGCCGCCGTCCTGCGCTCGTCCGCGACGCGCCTGCCCGACCTGCGCGAGGTGTACGTCACCGGGGAGCGGCTGGTGATCACCGAGGAGCTGCGGGAGATGTTCCGCCGCCACCCCGAGGCCCGGCTGATCAACGCCTACGGGCCCTCCGAAGCCCACCTGGTCAGCGCCGAGACGCTGCCGGCCGACCCCGACGCCTGGCCCGCGATCCCGTCCATCGGACGGGTGGTGGCCGGACTCGACGCCCGGGTGCTCCTGGACGGGGACGAGCCGGCGCCGTTCGGCGTCGAAGGAGAGCTGTGCGTCGCCGGGCCGGTCGTCTCGCCCGGCTACATCGGCCTTCCCGACAAGACCCGCCGGGCGATGGTCCCCGACCCCTTCGTCCCCGGCCAGCTCATGTACCGCACCGGCGATCTGGTGGTCCTGGACCCGGACGGCCGCCTGCACTACCGCGGCCGGGCCGACGACCAGGTCAAGATCCGCGGCTACCGCGTCGAACCCGGCGAGATCGAGGCCGCGTTGGAGGGGCTGCCGCACGTGGAGGCCGCCGCCGTGGTCGTCGTACCGGCCGGCCAGGACCACGCGCTGCACGCCTTCGTGCGCGGCGGCCAGGAGCCGCCCCCCGACTGGCGCGCCCGCCTCGCCGCCGTCCTGCCCGGATACATGGTCCCGCACAGCGTCACCCGGCTCGACACGTTCCCGGTCACGCCGAACGGCAAGACCGACCGCCGCGCCCTGGCGGCCCGGCCGGCCGACCCCGCCGAGACGGACCCCGCCGCGGCCGGTCCCGCCGCAACCGAGTCCGCCGCGGACGACCCGGCCGACTGGACGGACCGCGAACGGGCGGTCGCCGCCCTGTGGCGGGACGTCCTCGGGCACGCGCCCGCGACGCCGGACGACGACTTCTTCGAACAGGGCGGCCACTCGCTGCTCGCCGCCCGCCTGCACCGGCTGGTCCGCGAGCGGCTGGACGCCGACGTACCGCTCTCGGTGCTGCTCGGCACACCCACCGTGCGCGGCATGGCCGCCGGCCTCACCGGCGGCGGCGCGACCCAGCCGCCCGACCTGCGCGCAGAGGCCCGCCTGCACGACCTCGTCATCGGCGAGCGGCGGGCACCCGCCGACGGCCCGGTGCTGCTCACCGGGGCCACCGGTTTCCTCGGCAGCCACCTGCTCGACGAACTCCTGCGCACCGGACGCCGCGTGATCTGCCTGGTGCGGGCCGACAGCGTGACGCAGGGCCGCGAGCGGCTCCGGGCGGCCTTCGAGAAGTTCGCCCTCGACCCCTCCGGCCTCGACCGCACCGGGATCTGGCCGGGCGACCTCGCCCGGCCCCGGCTCGGACTCGGCGACGCGTTCGAGACCCGCGCGGGCGAGGTCGCCGAGGTGTACCACGCCGCCGCGCACATCAACTTCGTCGTCCCGTACCCCACCGTCAAACGCACCAACGTCGACGGCCTGCGCCACCTGCTCGACTTCTGCGCCGCCCACCGCACACCGCTGCGCCTGATCTCCACCCTGGGCGTCTTCCCGCCGGACGCCACCACGGGGGTGATCGGCGAGGACACCGTCCCGGGCGACCCCGCCTCGCTCGGCATCGGATACTCCCAGAGCAAGTGGGTCGCCGAACAGCTCGCGGCGGGGGCACGGCGGGCCGGACTGCCGGTCACCGTGTACCGGGTGGGCCGGATCGCCGGACACAGCCGCACCGGCGCGTGCCGCCACGACGACTTCTTCTGGCTGCAGATGAAGGCGTTCGCCTCGCTCGGCCGCTGCCCGGACGACATCGCCGACGCGCCGGCCGTCGATCTGCTGCCGGTGGACTACGTCGCGCACGCGATCGTCCGGCTGGCCGAGAACGGCCCGGACGACGCCAACTGGCACCTCTACCACGCCCAGGGACTCGCCTGGCCCGCCATCCTCGACACCATCCGCGCCCAGGGGTACGCCGTGGAACCGGCCGCCCCGTCCGCGTGGCTGGCCGCCCTCGAACGGCAGGTCGAGACCGACGCCCAGGGCCAGGGCCTCGGCCCGCTGGTGCCCCTGATGCGCGAGGGCGTGATGCGGCTGGGCTCCCACACCTTCGACAACACGAGAACCATGCGCGCCGCGGCCGAGGCCGGATGCCCGTGTCCGCCGGCGGACACGGAATGGATCCGGCAGATGTTCGCGTACTTCCGTGCCAACGGCTCGGTCCCGCCGCCGGACGGGGTCACCCTGGGAGGTCACGATGGCTGAACTGCACAGGCGCTCGGTGGCGGTGATCGGCGCCGGACCGGTCGGCTGCGCCCTGGCCCTGCTGCTGCGGCGGCAGGGAGTGGACGTGGACGTGTACGAACGCGAGACGGAGTCCGCCGGCAGCGGCTCCGGGAACTCCTTCAACCTCACCCTCACCCTGCGCGGCCTGAGCTGCCTGCCCCGCTCGGTGCAACGCCGCCTCTATCTGCAAGGCGCGGTGCTGGGCAAACGCGTCATCCACCACCGCGACGGCGCGATCTCCACCCAGCCCTACGGCACCAGCGACACCCACCACCTGCTGTCCATCCCGCGCCGCGTCCTCCAGGACACCCTGCGCGACCAGGCCCTGCGGGCCGGCGCCCGGATCCACTACGGCCGCGCGTGCGTCGGCGTGGACACCGGCCGCCCGGCGGCGCTGCTGCGCGACAGCGGCGGCGCCACCGCGTGGGTGACGGCGGACCTGCTGGTCGGCTGCGACGGCGCGGGCAGCGCGGTGCGCGACGCGCTCGCCGCCGCCCACCCCGGCGACCTGTGGGTGCGGCGGCGCACCATCGCCCACGGGCACGCCGAGATCACGATGGACTACGGGGACGCCGACCCGACCGGCATGCACCTGTGGCCGCGCGGCGACCACTTCCTCCAGGCCCAGCCCAACCGCGACCGCACCTTCACCACCAGCCTGTTCAAACCGCTGACCGACGACGCCTCGCGACCGCACTTCGCCGGACTGCCGTCGGCCGACGCGGTCAGCCGGTACTGCGCGGCCGAGTTCCCCGACGTCTTCGGCCGGATGGCCGGCGTCGGCAAGGACCTCACCGCGCGCCGCCCGGGCCGGCTGCGGATCGTCGACTGCGCCCCGTACCACCACCGGCGCACGGTGCTGGTCGGAGACGCCGCGCACACGGTCGTCCCGTTCTTCGGGCAGGGCATCAACTGCAGTTTCGAGGACGCCGCCACGCTCGCCGGGCTGCTGGAGAAGTTCCGGTTCGCCCGCCGCGAGGAGGACGAGACCCTCGTGGAGGCCGCCGTCGGCGAGTACAGCGACGTACGGGTGAAGGCGGGCCACGCGCTGGCCGAACTGTCGCTGCGCAACCTGGAGGAGCTGTCGGACCACGTCAACAGCCTGGCGTTCCTGGACCGGCGCGCGCTGGAGCGCCGACTGCACGAGCTGCACCCCGAACTGTTCACCCCGCTCTACCAGTTGGTCGCGTTCACCAACGTGCCCTATGACGTGGCGCAGCGGATGCACGGGGAGTTCAGCGCCGTACTGGACTCGCTGTGCGGCAAACGCGACGTGCGGCGCGAACGGGACGCCATCATCGGCGAGTTCGTGGCCGCGTACGGCCCCGGGTTCAGCGCGGGAAAACTGCGTACGGGGTGACCCGTCGCGCAGGTCCCGGACCGGGGCCCGCACACGGCGGCG
>NZ_BAABKC010000021.1:106337-130557 GCF_039543625.1 Streptomyces similanensis
CCGCCGTGTCCGGCCCGCCGCCGGAGAGGTCACACCGGCACCGTCGACGCCATCGACGCCATTTCCATCAGTACCCGCACCGCCGACTCCAGCGCGTAGTTCATCGAACCGCCGTTGGGTTCGAACGCGGTGTGCTCGCCCGCGAAGTGGAGACGTCCCTCCACCGCCCGGATGCCCGCCATCAGCTCGCTGTGGCCGGTCTCCGGGAGGATGTACGCGCCCGCGGCGTACGGCTCGTTGTCCCACGCCACCGAGGCGCCCAGCTCGAAGTGCTCGCGCGCTCCGGGCAGGATCGGCTCCAGGTCCTCCAGGGTGTGGGCGACACGTTCCTCGGGGCTCATGGCCGCGGTCGCCTGCGCCCGCCAGCCGGAGAACCAGCACTCGACGATCGCGCGCGGCCCGGGCTGCCGCGGGGTGGCGTCGCGCACCGTGCGGATCGCCGTGTCCGTGGACAGCATCAAACGTTTCTCCGGCCAGAACCGCCGCCGCATCTGGAGGAAGACACGGACCGTCGAGGCGTAGCGCAGCCTGCGGATGGCCGTGTGCTTCGCCGCCGACAGCCGGGCCGTCGACAGGTTGACGCGGCGCAGGCTGCCGAACGGCGCGGTGATGACGGCACGGTCCGCCCGCAGCGTGCGGAGCCTGCCGTGGTCGAGGAAGGTCACCTCGGCCGCCCAGTCGTCCTGGGCGATGCGGACGACCGGACTGCGGTACAGGATCCGCTCCCGGAGCCCGTCGGCCAGGGCCCGGGCGAGCATGTCCGTACCGCCCGAGATCTTGTACCAGCGGGCGTCGGCCGTGGAGAAGGACCGCGGGCCCGACTCGTAGCGCGCCCACGCCATCGCCGAGGCGGATTCCAGCTCGCCGCCGCGCATCTCCAGGAAGAGCGGTTCCATCAGGTCGATCGCGGCGGCGGAGGCGCCGCGATCCTCCAGCACCCGGCGTACGGAGAGCCGGTCGAGTTCCAGCAGCCGCGGGCTCGGCGTCCAGTCCGGCCGCGCCGTCTCCGGGCCGAGTGCGTCGTTGAAGTCCGACACGTATCTGGTGATCAGGTCGCCGACGGTGAGGCCGTGTTCATCGGGGTGCAGGCCCAGCAGGCCGGCGTGTTCGCCGAGCTTGTCGGGCGGTATGCGGACACCGCCGCGGTGGTAGCCGAAGTCCGTGTCCACCAGGTCGCTCGGTTCGGTCCCGACGCCCGTCTCGCGCAGGTAGCGCATGGTGTAGTGGCAATGCTCGGTCACTGTCATGGCGCCGGCCTCCGCGTAGAGGCCGTCGGCGAACGGTTCGCGCAGGGTCCGGGTCCGTCCTCCCGGGCGGTCGCCGGCTTCGAGGACGGTGACCGGGACGCCCTGCTTCGTCAGCTCGTGGGCCGTGGCCAGGCCGGCCAGTCCGGCGCCGACCACGATGACGGAGGAGACGCCGTGCTGCGGCGGGAGGCCGCTGTCGAAGGTTTCCCTGACGTCGTGCTGTGTTGGCTCCGGCACGGTTGTCCTTTCGTCCACCGGGCGGCGGCTCACCGCGGCGCCGAGTTCACCTCACGGAAGAGCCGGCGTGAGGACAGCCAGGGCGCGGCTTCCCCCGAGGTGCCGTTCGCACGGGTCAGTTCCTCCTGCGGGCAGGACCCATCCTCCCGGTCCGCCGCCTCGTTGAACCGGAAGCCGACGCCGCGGACGGTGATGATCCAGTCCGGCGAGCCGAGCTTCTTGCGCAGGCTGCTGACGTGCGTGTCGATGGTGCGGCTGGCGAGCGAGGTGACTTCGGCGTTGACGTCGTCGTAGTCCCAGACCCGCTGGAGCAGTTCGGCCCGCGAGAACAGCTTGTCGGGCTCGGTGGCGAGCAGGTGCAGCAGCTCGAACTCCTTGCGGGTGATCTCCACCAGGCGGTTCTCGATCCGCACCTGACGCAGCGAGGGGTGGATCTGCAACTTGCCGGCGGTGAGCGCCGGCGGGGACAGGACGCGCACGCGCCGCAGCAACGCGCCGAGCCGCGCGACGAGTTCACGGCTGTAGTAGGGCTTCACCACGCAGTCGTCGCAGCCCGCCTCCAGGGCGAGGACGCGTTCGAGCGCGGCGGAGCGGGCGAAGCCGATCAACGGGATGTCACTGGCGCCGCGGATCTGCCGGCACAGGGTCAGGCCGTCGTAGTCCTCCAGATCGAGGTCGATCAGCACCACGTCGTGTTCTCGGTAGAACGCCATGGCGTCGGCGCCCGTCGTCACCGACTCGGCTTCGTAACCGTGTCGCCTGAGGTCTCTGATCATCTCCGCGAGGCCCTCGCAGTCCCCCACGATCAGCACTCTTAAGCCGCTGCCAAGCAAGGTTCAACCCCCTTCGGTCATAAGGCGGTTCAGGTCGGTTCTGCGGTCTCCGGTCGCCCTCGACCGGGGCCCACGGAGGGCGCGGCCCTCGGGCAGACCTTGCACAACGTCCTTGCGCCTTCCCCTGTCCCCGCCGATTACACACCGGCTCCGGGCACCGTCCCGGGCGCCCTGGGGACAAGGCGTCGGGCGTCAACTGCCCTGCGGCGTAGCCCCGTACGCCGCGTCCGAAGCGGCGGTGGCCGACGAGGGGTCACGTCGGCAGCCGGCCGTCCACGTCGACGTCCTCGAAGAGGGCGAGCATCCGGCCGAGCACCCGCACACAGGTGTCCACGTCCGATGCGGTGAGGTCGGCCGCGGCCCTGCTCAGCAGCGCGTGCTCCCGGGCGACGACGGCCCGGATCGCGGCGTGGCCGGCGTCGGTCAGCCGGATCAGCGAGGACCGCGCGTGCGCCGGGTTCGGCACGGCCTCCACCAGGCCGTCCGCCGCGGCGTCGTTGACCATCCGCTGGACGAACTGGCGGCTGATCGACTGCGCCCGGCCCATCTGCGGAACCGTCATCGGCCCGTGCTCGCGCAGCAGGTCCAGCACCGCGCGCACCCCCACCGACAGGCCCTGCCGCGGGGCGTCCCGTTCGATCTGCCGCTGTACCCGCCGGTAGAGCGGCCCCACCAGGGCGAAGACCTCCATCAGCCGCGGCCCCGCCTCGGCGGGGGACAGTGGGCCTTCCTCGTCACGCACACACCGATGTTCGCTCACCCGCCGATGATAGATGACAACCGGGTTGTCACCACCCTGCCACTCATGACAACCTGGTTGTCATGAGTACAGCTTCCGACCTCCGCTTCTTCGCGTCCTCCGACGGCGCGCTCGCCTACCGCGACACCGGCGGCGCCGGCCTGCCCGTCGTCCTGCTGCACGCCGGTTTCGTCGACCACACGATGTGGGACGAGCAGATCCCGGCCCTCGCCGAGGAGTTCCGCGTCATCGCCCCCGACGCCCGCGGTCACGGCTGGTCCGCCAACGCCGGCCGCCCGTTCCGCCAGGCCGACGACCTCGCCGCGCTGCTGCGCCACCTGGAGGCCGGCTCCGCCGCCCTCGTGGGCGTCTCCATGGGCGCGACGATCGCCGTGGCGACCGCGGTGGAACACCCCGAGCTGGTCCGGGCCCTGGTCGTCTCCGGCGGCGGCGCGGCCGAGGCCGAGCTCACCGAGCCCTGGTCGAAACAGGCCCACAGCGTGCAGTTCGAGGCCCTGCTCACTGGCGACATCGAGGCGTGGCACGACGCGAGCGACGCCTGGGCGCACGGCCCCGAGCGTCCCCGCGAGGCCGTCCGGCCCGAGGTCTACGCCCGCCTCAGGGAGATGCGCGGACGCACCATCGCCAAGCACCTGCCCGGCGAACCCGACCACCACGTGCCGACCGAGGACCTCGGCGCCCGCGTCGACCGGATCACCGTGCCGGTACTGGCCCTCAACGGCGCGCAGGACGCGCCCGAACTGCGGGCCGTGGCCGACTCCGTCGCCCACGCGGTACCGCACGGCCGTACGGCCGTGATCGACGACGCCGCGCACTTCCCCAACCTCGACCGTCCCGAGGAGTACACCCGGATCGTCACCGACTTCCTCCACGGACTGGAGCCGGACCCGCGCCCGCACCGCTGAAACCGCCGACACCGCTGAAGGGGTCCGGGCGGCCCGGCCCGCACCGCCCCGCGCGCTCGTCCGCGCGGGGCGCGACTCCCGCCGACTCAGCGACTCCCGCCGCCTCCGCGACTCCTACCAGCTCACCGGGAGTTCCAGCGGGAAGCGTCTGATCGTCGCGGTGTCCCAGCGCACCTCCTCGGGCGGCACCGCGAGCCGCAGCCCGGGGAACCGCTCCAGGAGCCGGCCGACGGCCACCTCGAGCTCCGCCATGGCCAGCGGCACCGCGATGCATCGGTGACCTCCCCAACCGAACGTCATGTGCGGCCCGTTCGGGCGGTCGAGGTCGATGGCGTGCGGGTCCGGATAGTGCTCCGGGTCGCGGTTGGCCGTCAGATAGGACACGTGCACGAAGTCGCCCTCGCGGATCAGCGCCCCGTCCAGTTCCACGTCCTCCAGCGCCACCCGGGGGATGCCGATGCCCTTGCGGAAGGGGATGTGGCGCAGCAACTCGTGCAGGACGCCGGGCAGGGACTCCGGGTGGCGCCGGAGCCGCTCCGTCAACTCGGGCCGGGTCAGCAGCAGATAGGTGATGTCGCTGATCTGGCAGGTGGCGGTGTCCTGGCCGCTGAGCGCCAGCATCAGCGCCATGACCGCCAGTTCCCGGTCGTCGAGGTGCTCCTCGCCCTCGCGCGCCGCGGCCATCGCGCTGATGAGGTCCGTGCCGGGGGTGTGCCGGCGCTGCTCGACCAGCCCGGCGAAGTAGTCCCGCAGATCGGCCTTGGAGGCGGCCGCGGCCTGCTTGTTGTCCGCGCCGACGGCGAGCATCTGATGGACGGACTCCTGGATGCGGGGCCACTGGCTCCGTTCGACGCCGAGGAGGTCCAGGATGGTGTGCTGGGGAAGCGGGTCGGACAGATGCCGCACCAGGTCCGCGGGCGGCCCCTCCTTCTCCATCCCGTCCAGCAGCTGGCCGGCGAGCCGGACGATCCGGTGCCGCATGCCGTCGACCCGGCTCTGCGTGAACGCCTGGGCGGCGAGGCGGCGGACACGAGTGCTGTGCGGCGGGTCCATCACGTTGATCGACTCGGTGGAGACGATGGGCTCGGGCGTCATCCGCGGATAGTCGCGGCCGATGATGCCGGCCCGGCTCAGCCGGTGGTCGGTGGTCACCTGTTTGACGGCGTCGAAACCGGTGACCAGCCACGCGTCGGCGTCCCCGTAGGGGAGCCGGATCCGGGTGGGACCGCTGCGGCCCATGAGGTGGGCGAGCGCAGGGTCGAACTCCAGCGCCTCGCTGTAGTCGAACGTACAGGCGACGCTCTTCTCGTCACCGCTCATCGGCCCGCTCCTCCCGGCACCGGTACGCCCCCGGCAGGGTAACGGCAGGGCAAAGGGAGAGTTCCTGCGGTCGCGCGTCAGCCATGTCATATGCCTCCTGGCACGAGGGAAGCACGGCCCGCCCCGTGGACCGGTGATGCACGCCGCCGCCGTGCGCCAGGTGGCCTACGCGCTCGGCCGCCCGCGCCTCCTCCGTGAGGAGAACCCGCGACTCGGGCGGACGACCGGTTCGGCGTCCGGCACGGCCCCGCGTCCGGCACGGCCCCGACAGGCCCGCTTGCCAAGCGACCGTACGGCACGGCAGGGTGCGCCCCATCCGGTTTCCGCAGCCCGTCCCGTCAGGAGGAACCGCCGTGGTGGTCGCCCCAGCTCGCCGAGTGGCACTCCTCGGAGGAGGCTTCTCGACGGACGACGACGGCCTGCTGGACGACTGGCTGCTGGGACACGCGAGAAGCCCACACCCCAAGGTGTGCTTCCTCCCCACCGCGAGCGGCGACGCCTCCGACTACATCGACCAGTTCCTGAGCGCGTTCACCGCACGCGACTGCGAGCCGTCCGTACTGTCGCTGTTCCGGCGGGAGTCGAGCGACGCGGACCTCCGGGCGCGGCTGCTCGGCCAGGACGTCGTGTACGTGGGTGGCGGCAACACGGCGAACATGCTGGCCGTCTGGCGTGTGCACGGGGTCGACCGGCTGCTGCGCGAGGCCTACGACCGCGGGACGCTGCTGAGCGGGATCAGCGCCGGCGCCAACTGCTGGATGGAGGGCTCGCACACGGACTCGTTCGGCCCGCTGACCTACCTGCGGGACGGGCTGGGCCTCCTGCCGGGTTCGGTGTGTCCGCACTACGACAGCGAACCGGGGCGCCGTGCCTCCTACCAGGACGCCGTGGCCACCGGCATGCTGGCCGCCGGATGGGCCGTCGAGGACGGGGTGGGAGCCCTCTTCTGTGACGGCCGCCTCCACGAAGCGGTCACCCGGAACCCGGCGGCCCGCCTGTACCGGGTGCACGCCGAGGCGGACCACGGGGCCGGGGAGCGGGCGCTGCCGTGCAGGTTGCTCGACGGGGCCGCGTGAGGAGACGACGCGCCGGACGGACGCCGGGCGCCCCGCCGCGCGGAGCGGGGACCTGCCCCGCGTGAACGCGCCCCGCGTGGGCGCGCTCCGCGTGGACCCGCGCCGCGCCGAGCCGCACCGTGCGGCGCCGTGCGGCACCCGGCTGAGCCGGTCCGGGACGGTCAGTGCTCCGGTGCCGGTCGCCGTGGCCTCAGGTCCTGGGCCAGCTCGCTGCGCCAGTCGTCGCTGAGCCTGCGGTGCAGGATGGTCGCCGCGGCGATCGGCACGGGCAGCAGGAGGAACCGGCGCAGCGCGTCCGCCGCGTCGGAGCGCAGCTGCCAGGCATGGAAGTCCTCCCGGGTGACGGGGAGTTCGGGCGTGTCACGGCCCCGCCGCCAGGACGGTTCCAGCGCGGGCCGGGCCGCCGCGGCCTCGGCCGCCAGACTGCGCATCCGCAGATCCAGGGGCTGGTCCTCGACCAGCTCCGGACTCTCGCCCCGGTCGATGTCCGCCAGCGTCCGGGTGACCTCGGGAAAGGCGTCGAGCCCCGTCTCCGCGGCGAGTCTGCGCAACTGCGCGGCCATCGCGGTACGCAGCTCGGGCTCCGGGGTGCGCTCGACCAGCGCGCCCAGATCGAATTGGCGCACCTCCGGGGAGGGACGGCACGACCACTCCGGCATGTCCGCCAGGACCGGCAGGACGAGCCCGCTGAGCAGCGGCTCGTCGAGCGCCCGATCGAGGTCGAAGTCGACGCCGAGAGCGCTGAGCAGCTCGGCGAGCAGGTCCGTGTACGCGGCGCTCGACCCCGGCCAGGGATCGACGCCGAGTGACTGCGCCTTCGTGCCGTCGGGGAGGCGCGCGTAGTCCTCCCGCGGGGACGACACCAGCCGGTCCTGGGCGCCCCCGGCAAGGGGACGGCCGTGGTCGTACACGGTGACCCGCACCTCCGGGCCGTGCTTGGTCAGGGCCACCACCCGGGTGTCCCGGGCCAGCCTGCGCAGCACCTCGGGGCGGGTCAGCTGCTCGGCCCCGGCGCTCTGCGTCAGGAAACCCCAGGCTCCGCGGCGGCCCGCGCGCACCAGGGGCCGGGCGGCCGCCCAGAGGCCCGCCGCCGACCGCCCGGCCTCGGCGTGAGTGCGCTCACGGACGGTCTCGCGTCGCACCACGCCCGCGCGCAGCAGGAGTTCCTCCGCGCCGACGCCCTCGGCGAAGACCAGGTCCGGCTGGCGGAGTTCGGGCGCCGGGGACGGCACGACGATCGTGACGTACCCTCCGCTCACCGGCGGCTCCGGTCGTCCGCGCGCGGGTTCCGGCCCCGGCTCGGGCGTGCGCGCGGCGAGCTCCAGCAGCGAGGTGGGCCGTGCCTTCACGGCGGGTGTGGCCTCCTCCCAGACCAGCGCTCCGTCGGCGGCCAGCGGAACCCTGCCGTCGACGGGCAGCCGCCGTTCCAGGGCGTCGGCGAAGGCCGAGAGCACCGCGGCCAGCGAGGTCCAGCCGGTGAACGACGGGGCGTCCTCGTTGAAGTAGTGGCCCACGCGCCCGTAGTCGTCGCCCGCGCGGCAGGTGAGGAACAAACCGTCCTGGACGTCCCAGGCGACGCCATGGGTGATCAGCAGCCACTCGTCACGCCAGTACGCGTCCAGCTCGTCCTCGTCGCCGTCGCCGTTCCCGTACTCGTTCGCGACGTCCTCGCCGACGGACCGCAGGAACAGGGCGTTGTGCACGATGTCCTCGACCCCGGCGAACGGGCCGTTGAGCACGAACACGGGTGCGCCCGCGTCCAGTTCGACGCCGTCGTGGCAGCGGAGCGAGGCGACGAGGTCGGGCGGGAACCTCACTCCGAGCCGCCGCTCGGCGGCCGCTATCTCGTCGGGGGCGGCGGGCGGCCGCAGCCGTGCCCGGCTCAGCGGCGCGTGCTCGGCCAGCCAGGCGTCGACGCGCGCCCAGGACTCTTCCACGGTCGGCAGCGCATCGGCTGCCCGGGTGATCGACTTCATGCGCTCACCCTAGGGAGCGGCGGTGACAACGCCCCGTCCGCTCCGTCGCCGGCGCCGTGCGGTGGCGCAGGAACACGGTGACGGTGGCCGCCAGGAACACCGCCTGCATCGCCGTACGTGGCCCCAGCCGGTCCCACCAGGGGACGTCGCCGCGGGCCGCGTGCACATTGGCCGGGAACATGACCAGCAGCAGGACGCCGAGCACGGCGGCGGCCGCGCGCGCCGTCCTCGCGTCCAACAGCGCCGCCGCGCAGACGATTTCGGCGAGGCCGCTCAAGGTGACCAGCAGCCCCGGGAAAGGCAGGCCCGGCGGCACCATGGCGACGATCTCCGCGCGCATCCCGACGAAGTGCGCCCCGCCGGTGAGGAGGAACATGGCCGCCAGGCCGCCGCGCAGCGCGACGACCGGGCGGCCGACGCGGGCCGCGCCGAACACCCCGGCGAGCAGCAGCAGACCGGTCACGGCGACCAGGGTGATCAGCGGTTCCACTCGAGGTCTCCCCGTCTCAGCCGAGCCGGCCGGTCACCGCGGCGGCCGACCTGCGGACGGTCGCCGGGTCGATCTGCTGGATCTGCACGACGATCCCGTCCGGGTCGGTGACCCGGATGCTGCGGCCGAAGTCCTCGTCGCACAACTCGTAGGCGTAACCGTCGCGTTCCAGCCGCAGCGCCACCTCCTCCAGCGACTCCTCGGTGGCGAAGCCGAGTTCGGTGGTGCCGGGCGGGCGGCCCTTGGACACCGCCGCGTCGTGGATGCCGACGGCTCCCGCCGCGGCGGTCAGCCGGACCCAGACGGCCTCGCCCGGCTCCTGCCGGACACCGAGTCCGAGACCGGCGTAGAAGCGCCGGGAGGCCGCCACGTCGGCGACGTATCTGATGGGCAGGACGGTCAGCATGATGCTCCTCGCGGTACTGAGGTGAAGGCTTCGAGCGGTCGGGAACAGCGTGCCGCCGGGGTCGCCGCCGGACGTTGTACAGTCGCCGGAACCGACGCGATCCGCCATCCGGGGGAGTGAAGTGACGCGATCCGTCACGCTCGACACGCTGGACCGCCGCCTGGTGCACGCGCTGCAGATCGACGGACGCGCGCCGTTCAGCAGGATCGCCGCGGTGCTCGGGGTGCCCGAGCGCACCGTGGCGCGCCGCTACCACCGGCTGCGTTCGGCCCTGGTCGTCCGGGTCGTGGGGCTCGTGGACAGTGCGCGCGTCGGCATGCTCGACTGGTTCGTGCGCGTCGAGTGCGCAACCGACGCGGTGGACGCGCTGACCGCGGCGCTCGCCCAGCGGGACGACACCTCGTGGCTCGCGCCGCTGGCCGGCGGCGGCCGCCTGGTGTGCATGGTCCGCACCCCGGCCGTGGGCGCGGACGGCGGACGCCTCCTCTTCGACCACCTCGCCCGGACTCCCGGCGTACGGGACCTGGCGGCGAGTTGTGTGCTGCGGCCGGTCGCCGGGGTCGGCGGCTGGGCGGGCCGCACCAGCGCCCTGGACGCCACCGAACAGGCACGGCTGCGCTCGTGGGCGGCGGCGGCGGACGGCGAGGCCGACGGGGCGGACGGGGTTGACGGGGTAGACGGGGCAGAAGCGGCCGAGGGTGGTGGCGGTGGCGGCGGGGCCGACCGCACGGACGGGGTCGGGGCGTTCGAGTGGAGCGAGGGCGATGTCCGGCTGGTCGGCGAGCTGGCCCGGGACGGCCGGGCGGAGGTGCGGGAGTTGTCCGCCGTCACCGGCTGGTCCGCCTCGACGGTGCGCCGCCGGATCGCCCGGCTCCGGGCCGCCGGAGTGCTGCACTTCGAGGTCGACGTGGACCCCGCCCTCTTCGGCTCCCCGGTGGAGGCGCTGCTGTGGCTGGAGGTGGCGCCGAGCGCGCTGGGCCGGGTCACCGGGGCGCTGGCACGCCAGCGGCCGGTCGCCTTCGCCGCCGTGACCACCGGCTCCGCGTCCGTCTTCGCCATGGTCCAGTGCCCCGGCACCGGCGCCCTGTACGACTACCTCGCCCACGAGCTGGGCGGCCTGCCGGGCATCGGCCGCACCGAGACCGCCCTGGTGCAGCGTCGTGCCAAACGGGCGGGCGCGCTGCTCCTGCCCGAGTCGCCGTCATGGCGCCTGCGCAGGCCCTGAGGGGGCCTCAGTGACCCGACTGGCCCTGGCCGGTGTGAGGTACGGCTCGCGCGGGCTGTGTCGTCAGTCGGATAAGCGGGGTGGGCCGGGGTAGAACGGATGTGGCTCCCGCTGTCGCCGGAGCCGGAGCAGACCCGGTCGTAGGGCTGTTCCCTGGCATGAACGAAGGATCGAAGCATGGCAAGCGGCACCGTGAAGTGGTTCAACTCCGAGAAGGGGTACGGCTTCATCGCGCAGGACGGTGGGGGTCCGGACGTCTTCGCGCACTACTCCGAGATTCAGGGCAATGGGTACCGCGAGCTGACGGAGGGCGAGCAGGTGACCTTCGAGATCGGCCAGGGCCAGAAGGGGCCGCAGGCACAGAACATCGTGCGCGGCTGACCGGAGGAACGCGACACCGCGGCGGCGGCCGGACGGCTCCGGCCGCCGCCGCGGGCGGTCCGTGTGGCGGGCGGTGCATGGGGGGCGGAAAATCGGGTAACGGAGCGCACGGCTCGGCCGGGCGACGCGCTGCGGCGTGGAAGGAGTGCTCCCGATGCTGATGGCCCACCCCGCGGTGCTGCGGGATCTCATCGAACAGTACGAGGCCCTCGCGGCCCTGCACGCGGCCGACGCGGACAGCGCGCGGGTGCGGCAGCGGATGGAGGACGTCGCCTACACCCTGTGCGTGTCGACCGGTACGCACGATGTGGACGCGGCGCTGATCGCCGCGCGCCACCACCTGCCCGGCGCCCGCCCCGAGGACGATTCCCTCCTGAACGGCGACTGACCGCCGCGGCCCGGCGCGCCCGCACGCCGCCGGCGGACGGCCCGGCCGACGGCGTGCGGCGCGATGTGCGCGATCCGCGCGCTCTAGGAGGCGACGGCCTCCGCCACCGTGGCCCGGGTCTGGAGGAGGGTGTCGACTCCGGTGATCTCCAGCAGCCGCTGGAGCTGAGGGCCCGGCGCGGCCACGCGCAGGGTGACCGCGCGATGGGTGCGGATCAGCAGATTGAGCAGCGTGGAGTCCGCGAAGGTGACGCCGGAGGTGTCCAGCACCACCTTCGGGTGCTTCCCGGCCGCGATGTCCAGCGCGCTGGCCAGCGGCGTGATCGAGTGCATGTCGTAGGCGCCGTGCGCGATGACGACCCAGGCTCCGGACGCTTCGTACTGGATCACCCCGCCGTCGGCCACGGCGCTCGCGGTGGTCTGGTCCGGCGCCTGCTCGCTTCTCCCGGCAGTACCGCTCATGTCGGGCATCAAGACCTCATCCCAAGGCACTCTCTCGGGCTCTTTCCGTGGCTCCCGAACGGGAGCATGTCAGTCGTTACACGAAAAGTATGTCATGTATCTGGCTTCCGGCAATGGTCTCCCCTAAAATGCCGTACATGGTTGGAGTCCCCGAATCCCACACTGGCTGGACGTTCCTCACCAACCACGCGCGGGTACTGGCCGTGATCGCCGACAACCCGAACGTCCGGATCCGCGACATCGCCGCCCACTGCCGGCTCACGGAGCGCGCCGTCCAGCGGATCATCTCCGACCTGGAGAGCGACGGGTACCTCTCCCACGTCCGCGAGGGACGTACGAACATCTACCGCGTCGCCCCGGACAAGGTGCTGCGCCACCCGGCCGACGCCGGTCTCCCGGTGGCCTCCCTGCTCTCCCTGCTCGTACAGGACGAGACCGCACGCGCCGCCGAACCGGTCGGCCAGTCGCCGCACCTGGCGCGCACGAACGGCGCGTGACCGCGCGAGCGCCCGCCGGACCCGGGCGCGGTGCTACGGCAGCCGGAACCCGTCCGGACCGGAGTCCTCCGGATCGGCCTCCAGCTCCTGGGGCTCCAGTTCCGGGGGCTCCAGTTCCTGGGGCAGGGCGAAACCGCACTCCTCGTCCGGCAGCACGACCAGGCGCACCGCCATGCGGCGCGCGCCGTCGGGGCGGTCGCCCGGCTCCGTGGCGTACCTGCGCAGCAGGGCCTGGTACTCCTCGGCGAACGCCGCCGCCTGGTCCTTCGTCATCCACACGGCGGAGCGGTGGATCCGGTTCCAGCCCGCCGACGTGTCGTGCCCGGAGTAGGCCCTGACCACCAGGGTCAGGTCCTGCGTCATCTTCAGGGCGCCGATCTTCACCGCGGCCTCGCGCTCGTCGGCCGTCATCTCCAGACCCGGGGGCGTGTGGATGTCCCGCATGAGCGATCGCCACCAGCGCTCCCGGCCGCTGGAACGCTCCCCGATCTCGGCGATCAGGTTCAGCTCGGCGAGCTTGCGCAGGTGGTAGCTGGTCGTGCCGGTGCTCTCGCCGAGCGCCTTGGCGACGCTGGTGGAATTGGCCTCGCCGTGCTCGCCGAGGTAGCTCAGGATGTCGCGGCGCACCGGGTTGGACAGCGCCTTGTAGAAAACCTTGAGGTCCGGGCCGGTCAGCACTCGTGTCTCGGGACGCTCCGCCATGCCGCTCACCCTAGTCCCTGGTGCGGAAACCCTCCCCAATCTTTGCAGAGAGTTTTTGCAGAAGACTTCTGCAACCGGCTAGGCTGGGGCGAGAAGGTGCCCGACCGCAGGAACACCGCAGGTACGAGCCACCGTTTCGACGTTTCTCGGACTGGAGGGGGCTGGCCGTGACCGACTCGATGGATGTGCGGCTGCGGGACGTGATCGACGATCAGGTCGCCGAGGCGTTCGACGCGTACCTGGCCGACCGGCTGACCGAGCCGGGGCCGCTGCGGACCGCGCTGGCCGCCGGGCGCGGTGCGGGCGTGGTGCTGGGCACGATCGGTCTGGGCGTCCTCGCCACGGCGTGCGCGCCGGTCGCCGTCCCGGTCCTGTGCTGGATCTGGGGCGCCATAGCCGTCGTCGACGTGATCTGGCTGCTGACCGCCCACCGTTGACGGCTCAGCGGCGCCGGCCCGCCGCCGGCCCGGCCGCCGGCGGGTGTCGGACGGCGGGTGTCAGACGTGGTGGCCCCGGGCCGCGAGCCACCGGTGCACGCTCTCCTTGTCGGCCGGGGTGATCCGGGCGGGGCCGTCGACCGACGGGCCCTCCTCGTCGTTGAAGGCGGTGTCGGTGATCCGCGCGGTCACCCACGTGGCCAGATCCTGCGCGGCGTCCTCGGAGAGCGCACCGCTCTCCCAGCCCTCGCGCGCCCGCCGGGCGGCGGCCGGATCGTGGTGCTCCGTCTCCGCCAGCCAGACCGGCAGCAACCGGTCGACGACCCGGCGGTCGGAGCCGGGAGGCCGCCGCCGCTCATGTGCTGTCATGCCGGCCGGGTTTCCCCGCGGCGCCGTACGACACGCGGACACCGCGAGCGCCGCCGGACCGTCCGCGAGCGCCCCCGGACCGCCTGCGGGGGCCGCCGGGCTCAGCGGCGGGTGCGCAGCCGTGCGAACAGGCGCTGCGCCTGGGCGCGGCGGCGCGGGTCGCTCGCGGCGCGCCGCACCTGCTCGATGGTGCGCCGCCCCTGCGGGCTCCGCGCGAACTCCTTGATCCGTCCCAGCACTCCGGCCATGACGCTCCCTCCCTCACGGACCGGTCCGGCTCCGCGCCGAACCGTCGAACCGTCGTCGTTCCTGGATACGGCTACCCGGTGACCGGCGTTCCAGCCCGCACGCCCGGCCTTCGCGCACCGCGTGCCGTACCCGGCCGGGCACACACGGTGACATAGGCTTCGCGTCCGCGGCGAGGCGTACCTCGCGAGCCGTTTCCACCCCCGCCCGTGCGGGCGCGTCACAGAACGGAGCGAGCGTGCGGACACCGGCTCTGGAGCACGGCTCCATGCCCCGTCAGGCCGTCGACCGGCTCCCGCTCCCGTCCCTCGGCGCCCGGAGCCGGAGCGGGATCGGCCTCGCCGTCCGCCTGCTGGACCCCAAGGAAGTGCTCGCGCTGCCCTTCCTCGTCCTGGTGGCCGTCCTCGCCGTGAGCCGGCCCGCCGCGGTGACGCACCCGGACGCCCGCGCCGCGCTCGCCCTGACCGCGGCGCTCCCGGCCGTGTGGTGGGGCATGGCGGTTCGGCTGCCCGGATGGCACGGCCCGCGACCGCACTGGTGCCGGCGGGTCCGCGACCTGATCGCGGTGACGTCGTGCCTGGCCGTCTACCCGAGCCTGCGGTGGGCGGTGCCCCTGGTCCATCCGGGACACTGCGACCACGCGCTGGCGGCGGTGGACCGGTGGCTGTTCGCCGACCGCGACCCCGTGCCGCTCCTCGACCACTTCGCCCATCCGGTCACGACGGCCGTGCTGGCCCTCGCCTACTCCTGCGAGTGGGTGCCGCTGCTCGCGCTGGGCGGGCTGCTGTGCGCGCGGCGGCGCGACCGCGAGTGGTCGGATCTGCTGCTGGGGCTGGTGATCGTCCAGTGCCTGGGCTACGTCGGGTACTTCGCGGTGCCCGCGGTGGGCCCGTGGTACGGGCTGGCCGACCGGTTCACCGTCCCGCTGGGCGACTTCCTCGGCATCAGGGGCTACTACCTGGCCCACAGCACCCACGTCGACGCCTTCCCGAGCCTGCACGTCGCGACCATCGTCCTGATGTCCCTCTTCGCCTGGCGGGACTGCCGCACGCTGTTCTGGCTGACCTCCCCGCTGCTCGTCGTCATCCCCGCCTCGACGCTGTACCTGCGGTGGCACTACGTCACCGACCTGGTCACCGGAGCGGCGGTCGCGTTGATCGCCCGGTTGGCGGCCCCGGCCGCCAACCGGGTGTGGGAGGCGGCCCGGCGGGCGGTGGCCGTGCCCGGCCCGGCCGTGCCCTGACCCGCCCGCCGTGACCGGCGGCGCGAGCGCCCGGGGGCGTCAGGCCCGGGTGTGGAAGCCGCGGTGCAACTCGCGCAGCCGGCCGGCCAGGGCCGGTGCGGGCCCGCGCACCTCCAGAGCGGGCACCAGCTCCTGGACCGGCGGACAGCGCACCGCCGGCGGCGGCACGCCCAGTGCGGCCAGCCACTGGGCCAACTGGGCGGCCGAGTGGGCGTAGACGACGGGGCCGAGGCCGGCCCAGCCGTGCGCGGCCGCGCACATGGGGCAGTGCTCCCCGGAGGTGAAGACGGTGGCCGCCGCCCGCTGCCGCGCGGTGAGGTGGGCTGTGGCCCAGCGGACCAGCTCGAACTCCGGGTGCCGGGTCGGGTCGTCGAGCGTGCGCACCCGGTTGCGGTCCTCGGCCAGGACCCGCCCGTCGGCGCCGACCAGGACCGAGCCGAACGGCTCGTCCCCGGCTCGCGCCGCGGCGGCGGCCAGTTCGACGGCGCGCTCCAGATGGGGCAGGTCGGCGGCGGTCGGTTCGGTGGGACCCATGGCCGCCCGCTCAGCCCGCGGTGGGCGCGCCGGCCACCCGGCGCTCGCCGCCGTTGCGCTCCTGCCAGCGCCGGTACACGTCGACCGCCGCCTCCCGGGGCTCGTGGCGCATCGGCAGCCGGCGCTCCCGCCAGTCCTTGGCGAACTCGTCGTAGAAGGTGTCGAGTTCGAAGTACTTGCGGTCGTCGACGTAGTGCGGTGCGTAGGCGTCGCGGGTGGTGAGGAAGACGACCTCGTCCGGCGAGCAGTAGTACAGCGCGCCCAGACACATCGGGCAGGGCTGGGCCAGGACGTAGATCGTGGCGCCGACGAGGTGTTCGGTGCCGAGCGCGGTGCACGCCGCGCGGAGGGCGAGGATCTCGGCGTGGGCGGTGGGATCGGCGGTCTGCGCCACCAGGTTCGCACTCTCGGCGAGGATCTCGCCGTCCTTGACGACGACGGTCGCGAACGGGCGGCCGCCCTCGTCGACGTTGCGGCGGGCGATGTCGATGGTGTGCTGCGCGAAGTCCATCACACGTGTCTTTCGGTGGAGGGGGCGGGCGCCGGGGCGGGACGGCGGAGCGGACCGCCGTCCCGCCCCGGCACGCCGGTGGGCGGGGGGACGCGGAGACGGGTCAGAAGGGCTTGGTGGGCAGGTACTTGCCGTCCAGGGTGATGACCGCGCGCTCGCCGCCCTCGGGGTCGGCGACCTTCCGCACGTCCAGCTTGAAGTTGATCGCGGAGATGATGCCGTCACCGAACTGCTCGTGCACCAGCGCCTTGAGGGTGGTGCCGTACACCTGGAGCATCTCGTAGAAGCGGTAGATGGTCGGGTCGGTGGGGATGCCGCCGGGGATCGACCCCCGGGTGGGGATCGTTTGGAGCAGGGTCACCGCGTCGGCGTCCAGCTCCAGCAGCTCACCGACGGCGCGCGCGGCCGGCTCGGGCAGGGCGTGCTGGCCGAGCACGGCGGCGGTGGTGAAGGCCACCGACAGGCCGGCCGCGTCCGCGATCCGCTGCCAGCTGAGATCCTTGCGGATCTTGGCCTCGACCGCGGTCACGGCGAGGGCCTGCCGGGCGGCGGGGTCGTACTGTGCGTGCACCATGAGAGGTGTTTCCTTCCTGGGTTCAAGGGTGGGGGAGCACCCGGCGCGCTGCCAGACGGCAGGCGCCGGGACGTGGGGCGCGCGGGCCGGGAGGCCGGAGGTCGATCCGGCTCGGAGGACGGTCCGGCCCGGCGGTCAGGCGGCTGCGGAAGAGATGACCTCGGGCGGGGCGCCGACGGTCTCGACGCCGCCGGTGGCGATGTCGTAGACCCATCCGTGCAGGGCGAGGGTGTGCTCGGCCAGGCCGCGGGCGACCGGGGGATGGGTGGCCAGGTTGGCGAGCTGGGCGAGCACGTTCTGCCGCACCAGGGCCGCGACGTCCCCGGACGCCGCCGTACGGGCCAGGGAGGCGTCGGCGTGCCGCAGCCAGCCGGCGACGGCCGGCACACCGCTGAGGTCCTGCGCCCGGGCCAGCGCCGTCATGGCGCCGCAGCCCGAGTGCCCGCACACCACGATGTCGGAGACACCGAGTACGGCGACCGCGTACTCCACGCCGGCCGCCACGGCGTCGGGCCCCGACGTGTGGGCCGGCACCAGGTTGCCCGCGGTGCGCACGACGAACAGCTCGCCCGGCTCGCTCGCCGTGATCAGCTCGGGGACCACCCGGGCGTCGGAGCAGCCGATGAACAGCGTGTGCGGCCCGTGGTGCTCGGCGAGCCGGGCGAACAGCTCCGCCTTCGCGGGATGGACGTCCCGCTGATAACTCCTGACGCCCTCGGCGAGGTCGCGCATGGGTCACTCCCTTCCAGTGGATCCCGGCCCGTCGGGCTCGGTACGTCCACCCTGCACGACCTGCGCCTATAGAGTCCAAGACGCTCTGGGCATGACTCCTATCGCTCACACCTATAGTGGTGCGCATGACTCCGGAGCTGCGTCATCTGCGCTATCTGCTCGCCGTCGCCGAGCACGGCAGCTTCACCCGCGCCGCCGAGGCGCTGCGCGTCTCCCAGCCGACCCTCTCCCAGCAGGTCAGGCAGCTGGAGCGGACGGTGGGGGCGCAACTGCTCGACCGCACCGCCCGCCGGGTGCGGCTCACCGACGCCGGCGAGACGTACGCACACCACGCCCGCCGGGCGCTGCGGGACCTGGCGGCCGCCCAGCGCGCCGTACGGGACGTCCAAGACCTCACCCGGGGACACTTGCGGCTGGCCGTGACCCCCACGTTCACCGCCTATCTGGTGGGCCCGCTGGTCGCCGCACTGCACGACCGGCACCCGGGCATCACCCTGAACGTCACGGAGATGCCCCAGGACCGCATCGAGTCGGCCCTGCTCGCCGACGACGTCGACCTGGGCATCGCCTTCGCCGGCGCCCACCTGCCCGGCGTCGACGCCACCACCCTGTTCACGGAGACCCTGAGCCTGGTCACCGGCGCGCGCGCCGCCGAGGACGAGCTGCCCCGGCCGCTCCCCGTACGGCAGCTGGCGGAGCTGCAACTCGCCTTGCTCAGCGGCGACTTCGCGACCCGAGGCCATATCGACGCGCACTTCGCGGCGCATCGGGTGGAGCCGCGCATCGCGGTGGAGGCCAACTCCGTCCAGGCGCTCGTCGAGATTGTCCGGCGCACCCCGATCGCCACCGTGCTGCCCGACGCCGTCACCCACGACCACCCCCGGCTCACCCCCGTCCCCCTCGAACCCGCCCTGCCCGCCCGCACGGTCACCCTGCTGCGCCGCGGCGGCGGTTACGAGAGCGCCGCCGCCCGCGCCTTCACCCTCCTGGCCCGCGACCTCGTCCGTGACCGGGGATACACCGACGCCCGGCCGTGAGGCGGCGGCACACGGGCACGTCGGCAGGCAGGCAGGGCGGGCGCGCACGCGGGCCGGCGCGGACGGGGGGCGGTACGCGGTCAGTTGCCGCGCAGCCGGGCCAGCGTGGCCGTCAAGTCAGCCGCGCGGGGCCGGTTGTGGGGCAGCTTGCCGAGCACGGCCGCCATGCCGCAGGTGTCGGTCACCGCGGAGAAGACCAGGCCGCCGGCGATGCCCGCGGACAGCAGCCGGAAGGCGGGGTGCGCGAACTCGCCCAGTGCCAGGCCCAGCAGGACGACCGAGCCGGCGGTCAGCCGGACCTGGCGTTCCATGCCCCAGGTCGCCCTGGTGTTTCCCGCGGGGCGTTCGAGGTCGCCGCCCCCGGCGGCCCAGGCGCCGGTGCCGCCGACCAGGGTGGCGGCCCGGACGCCGTGCTCGGCCAGGGTGCGGCAGGCGTTCTCGGAGCGGGCGCCGGAGGCGCACACGAGGAGGATCTCGCCGCGCTCGGCGGCGTCTCGGATGTCCGGCAGCGCCCGGCCGAGCCGGTCGAGGGGGATGTTGAGGGCGCCGGGCAGGTGGCCGCCGGCGTACTCGCCGGGAGTGCGGACGTCGATGACGGTCAGCTCGTGCAGACGGGCACGGGCTTGGTCGGCGTGGAGGGCGGTGGGCATGGTCATGGTGCGGGTGATCCTCTGGTGGTGGGAGTGGTGGAAGGGTTTTCGCGGGATGCGCGGCCGTGCGGCCGTCCAGCGGTCCGGCGGCGGGCCGGTGGGGTCAGACGAGGGCGTCGATCAGCATGAGGGCGGCGACGGCGAGCAGGACGCAGGCGAAGAGGCGCTGCAACGTGGGGCCCTTGAGCTTCTTCGACAGGCGTTTGCCGTCCCAGGCGCCCAGGACCGCCGTCGCGGTGAACGGCGCGACCACGGCCCAGTCCAGCCGTGTTCCGGTGCCGGCCCGGGCGCCGAGTGCGGCCAGCGAGTTGACCGTGATGACCAGCAGACTGGTGCCGACCGCCCGGCGCATGGGCAGGTTCAGCACGCCGACCAGGGCGGGGACGGCGAGGAAGCCGCCGCCCACCCCCAGGAATCCGGTCACCGCGCCGAGCCCCGCACCGGCGGCCCCGGCCCTGGCCGAGTGCACCGTGCCGGTGTTCCCGGTGGGTGCGGGTCGCAGCATGCGCAGCGCCGCGAGCGCCGCGATGACGGCGAACGCACAGGTCAGTGCCGTCTGGGGCAGGTGGTTCGAGGCGGCCCCGGCGAGCACCGCGGGCACGATGCCCGCCGCGGCGAACAGCAGTCCCGTGCGCCAGGCCACGTTGCCGTCCCGGGTGTGCCCCACGAGCGCGGTGACCGAGGTGAGGGTGACGATGATCAGACTGGCGGTGGTCGCCGCCGCCGGGGTGAATCCGAGCAGGTAGATCAAGGCGGGCACCGCCAGGACGCTGCCGCCACCGCCGAGGCCGCCGAGGGCCAGGCCGACGACGGCTCCGGCGACGAGCGCGCACATCAGAACGGTCATGGAGTCGAGCCGTCGCTCCCGTACGCGGCCATCGGCCGGGCGGTCCGCCGCGCGCGGTCGCCGACGTCGCATATCGCGGACGGGGCCCGGCCCCGGAACACACCCGGCAGGACGCGCCCGTTCGGCAGGGTCGCTTCCGGCAGGATGTGCGGGGCGTCGGCGGCCCGGGTGTGCCGGTGGGGCTCGGCCACGGTGACGCGGTCGTCGCCGTCACGGAGGGGGGACATCACACAACCTCTCGATACGTCGATACATCGGTACGTCGTGAAGTTCGCGGAGCGCGGGCCGGTCAGCCGGTGACGACGGTCAGTCCGGCGTCGGCGGCGGCGTCGAAGCCGTCGTCGACGGCGACCACGTCACGGCCCGCGGCGTCCAGCAGGGAGGCGGCGATGGCGGCCCGCGCCCCGCCGGCGCAGTGCACCCACACGGTGCCCGCCGGCACCTCGCCGAGCCGCTGGCGCACCTCGTGGACCGGGATGTGCACGGAGCCGGCGATGTGTCCGCCGGCCCGCTCGGAATCGCGGCGCACGTCCAGGACGACGACGCCGTCCGTGCCCCGCTCGGCCAGACCCGCGAACGTGGAGCGCGGGAAGGAGGCGAGCGAGGCGCCCTCGGCGACCCACCGCTCGGGCTTCCCGGTCGCGGCGGCCGCGGGCCGGTCGATGCCGACGCGCACCAACTCGCGCTGAGCGGACGCCAATTGCTCCGGGGACTCGGCGAGCAGCGTCACCGGCTTGCCCCACGGGATCAGCCACGCCAGATAGGTGGCGAGCTTGCCGTCCGCCTCGAAGTTGAACGAGCCGGCGACATGGCCCTCGGCGAACGCGATCCGGCCGCGCAGGTCCACGACCCATTCACCGGCCGCGAGGCGGGCGGCGATCTCGCCGGCGTCCGCGACGGCCGGAGGGGTCAGGTCCACCGGAGCGGGACCGGCGGCGTTGGCCGGGCCCATGTGCGCGTAGTAGGCGGGGACGTCGTCGAGGCCGGCCAGCAGTCCGGCGACGAAGGAGTCCACGTCCCGCGTGAGCACCGCGTTGGTGGCCTTCTCCTTGCCGATCGTCGTGGTGTCGCCCTCGGTCTCGGCCGAGGAGCAGAAGCTGCCGAAGCCGTGCGTCGGCAGCACGGACGTCGCGTCCGGCAGTTCGGCCGCCAGCCGGTGCGCGGAGGCGTACTGGGCGCGGGCCAGCCGCTCGGTCAGCCGGGGCTCCACCAGGTCGGGGCGGCCCACGGTGCCGATCAGCAGTGCCCCGCCGGTGAACACGGCCACCGGCCGCTCCCGTTCCCGCAGCACGTAGGAGAGGTGGTGCGGGGTGTGACCCGGAGTGGCCACCGCGCGCAGTTCCAGCCCGCTGTCGACAGTGACGGCGTCGCCGTCGGCGACCGGCACCCGCGCGAACGACACGTGTGCCCCGGCCGGGACCAGGTAGGCGGCGCCCGTCACCCGGGCCAGTTCGAGGCCGCCGGTGACGTAGTCGTTGTGGAGGTGGGTCTCCATCACGTGGGTGATCCGCACTCCGCGCCGGGCCGCCGCCGCCAGCACCTGGTCGATGTCGCGAGGCGGGTCCACCGCCACGGCCGTACGCGGTCCGCCGGCCAGGTAGTGGCGGTTGCCGAGGCCGGTCAGCTCGATGGTGTCGATGAAGAACACGGAGACGCTCCCTTCCGTAAATTACCCCCGGGGGTATGTGTGTCACCGTAACACGGTACCCCCGGGGGTATTCACGGGTGGGTCGCCGGACCTCAGGCGTGCGTGGCGTCCGGGCTCGCGTGGTCGGCGACCCACCGGTCGAGACGGGTCCACTGGCCGAGCAGCCACTCGCTGCGGGCGTCCTCGCCCTGCGGCACCCGGCTCGCGGGCACACGCCACCAGTGCGCCCGCACACCCTCCCGGAGCGGCAGCCCGCTCCAGACGGTGCGCGCCGAATGGACGACGTCGAGGCCGGTGTGGGCGACGAAGATCACGTCGGCCGTGGGCGCGGCGGCGATCGCGGCGAGGGCCCCGCCGTCCCGCGGCGGCAGGACATGGCGCATTCGTTCCGCGCGGGACGCCCGGCGCCGCAGCCCCCGGCGGCGCAGCGAGGCGATCGCGCGCCGGCGGCGGCGCGGGGTGAAGTTGCCGCCCTCCGGGAAGATCACCAGAGCGTCGCCCGGGCCGAGTCCGGCCGCCAGGTCCCCGATCGCGTCCTCGGACCGGCCGCCGACGGTCGGCAGGAAACAGTGCGGGACCCGCCCCACCAGGACGTCGAGAGCGGGATCGGCGCGCAGCGTCCGCTTCAGGACGGTGTGGGGGCGCAGTCCGGCCCGGCCGAGCAGCGTCTGGAGCAACAGGAAGGAGTCGCCGACCCCGGCGTGCCGTACGAAGACCAGAACGGGCGCCGGCGCACGCCCGCAGGCGGGCGACGGCGCGGGCGTCACCTCCACCCGCAGCCGGAAGATCCACTCGCCGGCCCCGCGCAGCAGCCGCAGCAGCCGCTCCAGCAGGGCGAACGCGTCCGCCGCGTGCCGCCGCGCACGGTCCCGCCGCTCCGGCAGCCGGCGCGCCCACAGCGCCCCGGCGGCCACCAGCCCGGCCAGATCGACCAGGAGGTACAGCAGGGCGAAGGCGGCGATCCGCACCGGCCGCCACGGACCGCGGGTGACGAGCGAGACCGGCGCGCACAGCACGGCCGCGGCGACGAGCAGTACGGCCGTCACGGGAACGAGGGCGAGCAGCAGCGCGGTGGTGGCGGTGCGGCGCAGCCCGGTGGCCACGGGGCCGGTCAGCCGCGCCAGGCGTCCGCGGTGCGCACCACCGCCGGTCATGGCGTGCTGTCGGGTGCGCCGAGGGCGGTCTCCAGGTAGCGGGAGGACGCCGCGTAGGCCCGCTCGATGCGCTCGGCGGTCCGGTCGAAGGTGCGGTGGCGCAGCTGGCGCAGGCCGGACGTGCCGTCCTCGGGGTCCGAGCCCGAGGGCAGCACGTGGACCGTGACGCCGGGCGGCAGGTCCGCCATGTCGCGGGCGAAGCGGTGTCTGCGGGCGATCTCGAACGCCACCAGGGCCACCTGCCAGGGCGCCCGCGGCGGGGTGAGGGGCCGTTCCACGCGGCCGACCTGGAGGACGTAGACCTCTCGCGCGCCGAGGTCCACCGCGCGGCCGACGGGGATGCTGTTGACCAGGCCGCCGTCGACGAAGTGCTCGCCGTCGAGCCGGATCGGCGGCAGCAGCCCGGGCACCGCGCACGAGGCGAGCACGGCGTCCACCAGCGGCCCGGCGGTGAACCAGTGCTCGGCGGCCCGTTCGACGTTCGCCGCCACGCACTGGAACGGCAGGGCCAGCGCGTCGATGCGGGTCACCGGGAGGTGGGTGGAGAGCAGCTCGCGCAGCGGGGCGGGCTGGTACAGGTGCGTGCCGCTGCGCACGGCGGTGCTCAGCCGCCCGAGCAGCGACCCGGAGAACACGCCGGCACGTCCGAGGCCGGTCCACAGGTCGGCGAGGCGGGCCACCGACGCCCGCGACGGGTCGGCGGCCACGGCGGCGCCGTTGATCGCGCCGACGGAGGTGCCCACGACGAGGTCCGGGTGCACGCCCGCGGCGAAGAGCGCCTTGAGCATGCCGACTTCATGGGCGCCCAGAGCGCCCCCGCCGCCCAGGACGAAGGCTCGGGTCGGTGCGTGGGCGGGCCGGCTGTCCTCCATGGCCGACAGGTGCCCCGAGACGCCGCCGCCAACCACCGGGGCGGACCGCTCGTCCGGACGACCCCTCCGGCGCGGCGTCACCCGATCGCCCCGCGCCCGCGCGCGCCCGGGCCCGCGACCAGCACCGTAGAGGGGCAGCGGTACGGAACGGCGCGGCGCGACCGCGCCCGAGCGAGGACGGGGACGGTGCCCGTGGCGGACGAGACGGCCGAAGCGGCCGGGGACGACGAGATGGGCCTGACGGCAGGCGGCGAGGAGACGCCCGGAGGAGGCGGGTCGGCCGGAACGCCCAGTGCCGACGAGACGGCCGGATCGGCCGGTGCCGACGAACTGGTGCCGTACGAGCCATGGAAGCCCCCCGGCACCGACCGCACCGCAGCCGACCGCACCGCACCGGGTCGCACCGCACCCGGTCGCGCCGTGCCGGGTCGCACCGCACCCGGTCGCGCCGTGCCGGGTCGC
>NZ_BAABKC010000022.1:0-1591 GCF_039543625.1 Streptomyces similanensis
CGTCATGGGCGCACAGGGCGCCGTCAACATCCTCCACCGCCGCACCCTCGCCGCCACCGACGACACCGAGACCGACACCGTCCGCGCCCGCCTCATCCGCGAGTACGAGGACGCCCTCCTCAACCCCTACACCGCCGCCGAACGCGGCTACATCGACGCCGTCATCACCCCCTCCGACACCCGCGCCCACATCGTCCGCGGCCTGCGTCAACTGCGCACCAAACGGGAAACCCTCCCCCCGAAGAAGCACGGCAACATCCCCCTCTGACCCCCAGGGAGCGGACATGACCATCAAGGTCGTACGCGGCAACCCCACCCCCGAGGAGCTGGCCGCCGTGGTCGCGCTGCTGTCCGTCGCCGGGCGGCCGCACTCCGGTCCGGCCCCGCGGCGCGCCGGCGCCTGGGCCTCCCGGCGCCGCCTGCTGCGCACCCCGCACGCCTACGGAACGGCCGGCTGGCTCGCCTCGGCCCTTCCCCACTGAACATCCCCGATCGGAGAGATCATGAACACCGTCCACGAGGCGACGCGCCGCGGCGCGGCCGTCGACCGCCTGAGCGCGGACCGCGCGGGTGCGAGGGAGGCGACGGCATGCTGACCAAGGTGCTCATCGCCAACCGTGGCGAAATCGCTGTCCGCGTGGCCCGGGCCTGTCGGGATGCCGGGATCGCGAGCGTGGCCGTCTACGCCGACCCGGACCGGGACGCCCTGCACGTCCGCGCCGCGGATGAGGCGTTCGCCCTGGGCGGTGACACCCCCGCCACCAGCTACCTGGACATCGACAAGGTACTCAAGGCAGCCAGGGAATCCGGCGCGGACGCCGTCCACCCCGGCTACGGCTTCCTCTCGGAGAACGCCGAGTTCGCCCAGGCCGTACTCGACGCCGACCTCATCTGGATCGGCCCGCCCCCGCACGCCATCCGCGACCTCGGCGACAAGGTCGCCGCCCGCCACATCGCCCAACGCGCCGGCGCCCCCCTGGTCGCCGGCACCCCCGACCCCGTCTCCGGGGCCGACGAGGTCGTCGCCTTCGCCAAGGAACACGGCCTGCCCATCGCCATCAAGGCCGCCTTCGGCGGCGGCGGCCGCGGCCTCAAGGTCGCCCGCACCCTCGACGAAGTCCCCGAACTCTACGACTCCGCCGTCCGCGAAGCCGTCGCCGCCTTCGGCCGCGGCGAATGCTTCGTCGAGCGCTACCTCGACCGCCCCCGCCACGTCGAGACCCAGTGCCTGGCCGACAAACACGGCAACGTCGTCGTCGTCTCCACCCGCGACTGCTCCCTCCAGCGCCGCCACCAGAAACTGGTCGAGGAAGCCCCCGCCCCCTTCCTGTCCGAAGAGCAGGTCGCCGAGCTCTACCGCGCCTCCAAGGCCATCCTGCGCGAGGCCCGCTACGAAGGCGCCGGCACCTGCGAATTCCTCGTCGGCCAGGACGGCACCATCTCCTTCCTCGAGGTCAACACCCGCCTCCAGGTCGAACACCCCGTCACCGAAGAAGTCGCCGGCATCGACCTGGTGCGCGAAATGTTCCGCATCGCCGACGGCGAACCCCTCGGCTACGACGACCCCGCCCTGCGCGGCCACTCCTTCGAG
>NZ_BAABKC010000023.1:0-3437 GCF_039543625.1 Streptomyces similanensis
CGTCATGGGCGCACAGGGCGCCGTCAACATCCTCCACCGCCGCACCCTCGCCGCCACCGACGACACCGACACCGACACCGTCCGCGCCCGCCTCATCCGCGAGTACGAGGACACCCTCCTCAACCCCTACACCGCCGCCGAACGCGGCTACATCGACGCCGTCATCATGCCCTCCGACACCCGCGCCCACATCGTCCGCGGCCTGCGTCAACTGCGCACCAAACGGGAAACCCTCCCCCCGAAGAAGCACGGCAACATCCCCCTCTGACCCCCAGGGAGCGGACATGACCATCAAGGTCGTACGCGGCAACCCCACCCCCGAGGAGCTGGCCGCCGCCCTGGCGGTGGTCCGGGCCCGCGCCGCGGCGGCGGCGGCCCAGCCGTCCGGCGCGCCGGAACCGCAGGACTCCTGGGCCGACCCGTCCCGCATCGCCGCGCAGGGCGTCCCGCGCCCGGGCCCGGCGGCCTGGGCCCGCACCTACTGGCCGGCCTGAGCGAGCCGCCCGGGACCGGCTCCGGCCGACTTGAGTACGCGTACTCAGGCGCCGGGGCCGGTCCGCGCCGCACGATCGGGGCATGCTGTGGTCCGACCCCGAGAACGAGCCGCCGGAAGAGCTGCGCGACATGCAGGCGATGCTCCGGCGGCTGGGCGTTCTCATGGCGCTGGCCATGGTCCTGGCGATGTTCGTCATCGGACTTCGGTGAACGGTCCGTCATCGGACCGCGGTGCATTCGCGCGAGGCCGCCGGCCCGCCGCCGTTCATGGCTGCCCGGCCGCGTCCGCCGTCCGGCCGAGGTGAGTCGCGGCGGCCCGCGCCGATACGCTGACCGCATGACCGATCAGCAGCGCCGCCGTCTCGTGCTCGCCTCCCAGTCCCCCGCCCGGCTCGGACTGCTCAGGCAGGCCGGACTGAACCCGGAGGTGATCGTCAGCGGGGTCGACGAGGACGCGGTCAGCGCGCCCACCCCCGCCGAACTGGCGCTCGCGCTCGCCGAGGCGAAGGCCTCCGTGGTGGCGGCCCGCCCGGAGGTCCTGGGCGCCCTGGTGATCGGGTGCGACTCGGTGCTCGACCTGGACGGCCGGGCGCTCGGCAAGCCCGCCGACGCCGAGGAGGCCACCGCCCGCTGGCAGGCGATGCGCGGCCGGGCCGGCACCCTGCAGACCGGGCACTGCGTCTGGGACACGGTGAGCGGCCGGCACGTCTCGGCCACCGCCTCCACCGTGGTCCGCTTCGGCGAGCCCACGGACGAGGAGATCGACGCCTACGTCGCCTCGGGCGAGCCCCTCCACGTGGCCGGCGCCTTCACCCTGGACGGCCGCTCCGCCCCGTTCATCAACGGCATCGACGGCGACCACGGCAACGTCATCGGCATCAGCCTCCCGCTGGTCCGCCGGCTCCTGGGCGACCTCGGCGTGGGCATCACCGACCTGTGGGCGCCCGCCCGCGGCTGAGCACGCTTCGGGAGACACCGGCCGGCGTCAGGCGCGTCGGCCGGCTGTCAGGCGCGTGGCCGACCGTCAGGCGCGTGGCCGGCCGTCAGGACGCGCCGGCCGGCGGGACGACCGGTCCGGCCGCCGGGCCGCCGCCCTCCGGCCTGCCGCCCTCCGCCGGGGTCCCGCCCGGACCGGCGTCCTGGGGTCCCGTGCCTCCGGGTCCGGCCCCCGCCGGCGCCTCCACCGGGTCGTACGTCATCAGCAGCAGCACGATCAGCGCCAGTACGACGATCAGGAACACGAACGCCTTCCAGCCCACCGGGCCCACCACGAGCGCGGCCAGCAGCCCGTGCACCACGGCGGCGCTGATCAGCAGGATGCGGCCGAAGCCGGCCGGGCGGCGGCCCCGTATCGCCACCAGCAGGGCGACCAGGCCGCACACGGCGAAGTAGAGGCCGAAGACGAGGGCGGCGACCTTCGACGAGGTCGACACCACGTCCGGGTCCGTGCCGGCCAGGGACATCCGCTGCCGGTGGACGACCTCCCCGAGGATCCAGTTCAGGGCCGCCACGCCCAACGCCTCGACGAAGAGTACGACCGCCACCACCCACGCCACCGGTCTGCGCACCACCGGTCCCACCCACTTCCGTGCCGCTCCGCCCGGAGCCCTGTTACCGCCAGTACCGTCACGCCATCGCGAACGCTACTAACGGGTAAACGGGGGGACAAGGGTCCGGCGATCGGCAAAGAATCATTGGGCCATTCGTAGGGACTCCACAAAGAAACGAAGTGGGGCGCAGCACGCTCGCACAGAGACCTTGACCACATGGGAAGGCTAGGGTTTCCCGCAGGAGTCCTGCGTACGGCGACGCGACAAGGGATTTCGCGGGTCGAGCGAGCCTCGAATCACGCTCCGTGTGGGCAAGCTCACCATTGGGGACGGGTCGATGCGCCGTGTCGGCAGTCCCTAAACTCGGCTTGTTTCAAGGAGGGAGCCTCAATCGTGCGCAAGGTGCTCATCGCCAACCGTGGCGAAATCGCTGTCCGCGTGGCCCGGGCCTGTCGGGATGCCGGGATCGCGAGCGTGGCCGTCTACGCCGACCCGGACCGGGACGCCCTGCACGTCCGCGCCGCGGATGAGGCGTTCGCCCTGGGCGGTGACACCCCCGCCACCAGCTACCTGGACATCGGCAAGGTACTCAAGGCAGCCAGGGAATCCGGCGCGGACGCCGTCCACCCCGGCTACGGCTTCCTCTCGGAGAACGCCGAGTTCGCCCAGGCCGTACTCGACGCCGACCTCATCTGGATCGGCCCGCCCCCGCACGCGATCCGCGACCTCGGCGACAAGGTCGCCGCCCGCCACATCGCCCAACGCGCCGGCGCCCCCCTGGTCGCCGGCACCCCCGACCCCGTCTCCGGGGCCGACGAGGTCGTCGCCTTCGCCAAGGAACACGGCCTGCCCATCGCCATCAAGGCCGCCTTCGGCGGCGGCGGCCGCGGCCTCAAGGTCGCCCGCACCCTCGACGAAGTCCCCGAGCTCTACGACTCCGCCGTCCGCGAAGCCGTCGCCGCCTTCGGCCGCGGCGAATGCTTCGTCGAGCGCTACCTCGACCGCCCCCGCCACGTCGAGACCCAGTGCCTGGCCGACAAACACGGCAACGTCGTCGTCGTCTCCACCCGCGACTGCTCCCTCCAGCGCCGCCACCAGAAACTGGTCGAGGAAGCCCCCGCCCCGTTCCTGTCCGAAGAGCAGGTCGCCGAGCTCTACCGCGCCTCCAAGGCCATCCTGCGCGAGGCCCGCTACGAAGGCGCCGGCACCTGCGAATTCCTCGTCGGCCAGGACGGCACCATCTCCTTCCTCGAGGTCAACACCCGCCTCCAGGTCGAACACCCCGTCACCGAAGAAGTCGCCGGCATCGACCTCGTGCGCGAGATGTTCCGCATCGCCGACGGCGAACCCCTCGGCTACGACGACCCCGCCCTGCGCGGCCACTCCTTCGAG
>NZ_BAABKC010000024.1:0-2993 GCF_039543625.1 Streptomyces similanensis
CCCCGGCCCGGCCGCCGCCGCCGACACGCGGGGCAGCCGGTGACGCCGGTGCGCCCGGCGGCCGGGGCCCGGGACGCCCAGGATGTCCAGGGCGCCCGGGGCGCGCTAGCCGTCGTGCGACCACCAGTCGAAGCGCACGCAGAGCTTGCCGCCGAGCCAGTACTCCACCCAGCTGCCGAGGTCGACCGGCGAGCAGTCCCGCGGAGCCGCCGGGGCGGCGGGAACGGTGGGCCGCGGCGTGGGCACCGGGGTGGCGGGCTGGGCCGGGGCGGGGGTCGCCCCGTCGGTGCGGCCGAAGAGGACGGACCGGTAGACCTTGGACGCCTTCGGATTGGCCGAGCACTGCCACACCCCGTGCGGGCAGTAGTCGGTCAGCGTGTTGTAGAGCGGCTTGTGCTCGTCCATCCAGGCCAGCATGCGCCGCATGTACGCGGCGTTGTCACCGTTGCGGAACAGCCCCCACTCCGGGTACGAGATCGGCTTCCTGTGCGCCTTGGCGAAGTCCACCTGGGCCTGGAGGCCGTACGGTTCCGCGATCTGCTCGTCGAAGGAGATCCCGGACGGCTGGTCGTAGGAGTCCATGCCCATGACGTCGACGGTGTCGTCGCCCGGATAGCACGCCGTCCAGGGAACGGCGTCCCGGCCCCGGTTCGGCGCGAAGTCGAACCGGAAACGCTGGCCCGGCACCGAGCGCATGGTGGTGACGATCCGGTTCCAGTACTTCTTCCAGGACTCCGGGTCCGGCCCGCAGCGGTGGGTGTAGGTGGTGCCGTTCATCTCCCAGCCGAGCACGAGGACCGTGTCCGCGGCCTTGAGCCGGACCAGGCGTTCGGCCAGCGCGCGGAAGTGGTGGTCGAACTCGCCGGCCGCGCCCTGCCGCAGCAGCCGTCTGACCTCGTCGTCGGAGACGCCCGCCTCGTTGCGCTCCTGGAGGGGCACGTTGAGGACGAGCATCCGGTCCGGCCGCTCGTTGCGCCAGCGGGCCCACGCCTCCAGGAAGTCGGGCGCCCCCTCGATGTCGCTCCAGTGCTCGCCGGGCAGATAGGTGTGGCCGACGCGCAGGTCGGCGCCGCCCAGCCAGCGGCTGAGCTGCGGCATCCGGGCCACCCCGCGGGCGTCGGAGCTGAGGAAGGCGCCGAAGGCCGGGATCCGCGGGGCCGGCAGGGGCGTGACGCCGATCGGCGCCACGGGCGAGGAAGGCGCGAGCGCGGACCCCACGGGCACGGAGCCCACGGGCACGGACGGCACGGGCACGGACCCCGTGGGCACGGGCCCCGTGGGCACGACCGCCGCCGGGACGCCCGCGGCGGCCGTCGGGACACCGGCTGCCGCGGCCGTCGCTGCCGCGGGATCGGCCGGGACGGCTTGCGCGGGCGCCTGCCCGGCGGTCGGGGCGGTCACCGCGGGCGTCGGGGCGCCGGCGGCGGGGGTGGTCAGGGTGGTCGAGGTGGTCGGGACGGGCGCCGGCGGGCTCGGTGCCGGGGCCCGTGGACCGGCGGCCCGCACCACCTCGACGCCCCGCGCGGGACCGCACGCCAGGGTGGCCAGCGCGACCGCCGCCGCGCCCACGGCCAGCCGGCGGACCCGTGTCCGTCTGTGCTCCGGTGCCATTCCTGCTCCTTTCCTCGCCCCTGTCCGGACTTACCTGTGCATTCCCCGTATTGACGACCAGTCATATGAAGTCAGGCACACGCCAGCCGAAGGCGCCACCGCCGTCGCGGCTTTCGAGTGCCCGGCGCGCCCGTACGGGTGAGCCGACCCCGAAGACACACCGAGAGAAGAGAATTCGTGCCGTTGCTCGACACCCGCGTCCCCGCAGTGGTGCTGCGGATCGACCGGAACCCCTTTCACCACGGAACGCTCGGCGCCGTACGCTCCCTCGGCCGGGCGGGCGTCGAGGTGCACGTCGTCGCCGACACGGCGGGAAGCCCCGTCCACCGCTCGCGCTTCGTCCACCGGCTGCACACCCCGCCCCCGCCGGACGCCTCCCCCGACGACGTCCGCGCCGTACTGCACCGGGTGGCCGACCGGATCGGGCGGCCCGCCGTGCTGGTCCCGATGGACGACGCGAGCGCCATCGCGGCGGCCCGGACGCGCGCCGACCTCGCCTCCCGCTACCTGCTGCCCGAACTGTCCGGCGCGCTGGCCGAACGCGTCGCCGACAAGGCGGAGCTGGCCGCCGTGTGCGCCGCCGCCGACGTACCGCACCCGCTGACGCTGGTCCCGGACAGCGCGGCCGAGGCCGCGTCCGGCGTACGGCGGCTGGGCCTTCCGGCGGTCGCCAAGTGGAGCCGGCCCTGGCTGCTGCCGGCCGGCGCCGGCCTGCGCAGCACGGTGCTGGTGCGCTCCGAGCGGCAGGCGCGTGAGCTGTACGCGCGCACCGAGGAGGCGGGCAGCCGGCTGCTGCTCCAGGAGTACCTGCCGCCGGGCCGGGACCGGGACTGGTTCTTCCACGGCTACGCCGACCGCTCGGGCGCCGTACGGGCGGGCGGCCCCGGCCGCAAGCAGCTGGCCTGGCCGCGCGGCGCGGGACTGACCGCGGTGGGCCGCTGGACGCCCCACCCGCGGCTCAGGGAGGTGGCCGAGCGGGTCGTCGGCGAACTGGGCTACCGGGGCGTCCTCGACCTCGACTTCCGGCACTGTGCCGTGACGGACCGTTACCACCTGCTCGACTTCAACCCGCGCCCCGGCGCGCAGTTCCGGCTGTTCGAGGACGGCGCGGGGGTGGACGTCGTACGCGCCCTGCACCTGGACCTGACGGACCGTCCGGTGCCGGCCGGGCTGCCCCGGTCCGGGCGGGAGTTCGTGGTGGAGAACTACGCGCCGCTGGCCGCGCTGCGGGCGGCGCCCAGCGGGCGCGAGCTGGCCTGGCACGCGCCGGACGACCGGGTGCCGGGCTGGGCGATGTGGGGGCTGTGGGGCCGGCACGTCTCCCGCCGGCTGCTGCGGCGGCTGCGCGCGACGGCCGGGGCGGCGGGGCCGGGTCCGCACAC
>NZ_BAABKC010000025.1:0-107432 GCF_039543625.1 Streptomyces similanensis
CGACGGCGGCGGAGGCCGGCGCGAGGACGGCCCCGCGGCCGCCGGAGCGCCCCCTCCCGCCGGTCCGCCCCCGGCCGTCCACGCGACCCTGGCCGGCGCCGCGCCCACCGGGCGCTCCGTTCCCGCCCGGCGACCCGTTCCCGCCCGGTGCTCCGTTCCCGCCCGGCGGCCCGTCCCCGGGCGCGGCTCCGTCCGCGGGCGCCGGTCCGTGCCCGGGCGCCGGTCCGGCGTCCGGCGCCCGTCCCTCCCCGGTCGGCTCCGGGTCCCCGGGCGCGGCGCCGGGCACGGCCCCGTCGTCGGCGGTGTGCCCGTCCGTGGTGGCGCGCCCGCTCGCCACCGCCTCCCGCTCGGCTGCGCTGGACACCTGGTCGGCCCCTTTTTTCGGCTGTCGCGGCTCGTTCGGCGCCGGTCCGCACCTGCGGCTTCCCTCCCGGGCGCGGCTCCCCGGCGCGTGCTCCTCCCCACTGTTCTGCCCAGAGGCGGGGTCGCACTCACGTTTCCCGGAAGCGGGCCGGTCGTTGGGCAGCCCGTGAGGCACGTACAACGGCGCGCACGGCGCGCGAGGGCCGTGATGGCCGCCGTACTGACATGGACGGCCCTGCTGGCCGGGGCGGCCGGCTGCACCACGGGCGGCCCGGAATCCCTCGGCCGGGTCTTCGGCAAGCCGCCCGCGCCCGAGGACGTGGTCCGCGTCGCCCCGGCCGACGGCGCCAAGGACGTCCGCCCGGGGACCAGGCTGCGGGTGCGGGTGGCCGGCGGCCGCCTGGAGTCCGTACGGGTCGTCAGGGCCGAGGACGCGCAGGACACCCCGGTGCCCGGCCGCCTCTCCCCGGACGGCCGGAGCTGGCGGCCCGACGACGACCGGCTCGCCCTCGCCGCCAAGTACACCGTCGACGCGGTCGCCGTGGACGACGACGGGCACCGCGCCGCCCGGCACACCACCTTCACCACCTACGTCCCCGACGAACGCTTCATCGGCTACGTCACCCCCGAGAACCGCTCCGTCGTCGGCACCGGGATGATCGTCTCGCTCTCCTTCAGCCGCACGGTCACCGACCGCGCCGCCGTCGAGCGCGCCGTGCGCGTCAGCGCCGACCCGCCCGTGGAGATCCGCCCGCACTGGTTCGGCGGGGACCGCCTGGACTTCCGCCCCCACCACTACTGGCGCCCCGGCACCCGCGTCACCGTCGACCTGCGCCTCAGGGACGTCCAGGGCGCGCCCGGCGTCTACGGGCTCCAGTACAAGACGTTCTCCTTCACCGTGGGCCGCAGCCAGGTCTCCCTGGTCGACGCCGCCGCGCACACCATGCGGGTGCGCCGCGACGGCGAACTGCTGGCCACCGTCCCCATCACGGCCGGCGCGCCCGAGTCCACCACCTACAACGGCAAGATGGTGGTGATGGAGATGCTGGACGTCACCCGCATGAACAGCCGCACGGTCGGCTTCGGCGGCGAGTACGACATCCCCGACGTGCCGCACGCCATGCGCCTGACCGACTCCGGGACCTTCCTGCACGGCAACTACTGGTCGGTGCCGGACCCGTTCGGGCGGACCAACGTCAGCCACGGCTGCGTGGGCCTCAAGGACGTCAAGGGCGGCAGCTCCGGCACCCCGGCGGGCTGGTTCTTCGACCGCAGCCTCGTCGGCGACGTGGTGGAGGTCGTCAACAGCGAGGACCGCACGGTCTCGCCCAGCAACGGGCTCGGCGGCTGGAACATGAGCTGGGCCGACTGGACGGCGGACAGCGCGCTCAAGTAGCCCGGGAGGCAAGGGTTTCGGCCGGGGGGACAAGCGGTTTCCGGCAGCTGTCGAAGTTGGGACGGAACAGTGACACTTGGCGGGCGACCCGCCCCCTGACCTTGTGGTTACTATGCGCCCAAGTGCGCGTGGGACGCGCCGGGGCATGGGTCTTGACCGGCCCAGGGGAGGGGAGACGACTTGAACGTGCGGCCGATATCGGGGGCGTCGGTTGACGCGCGCGGACGCGGGGGGCGTCCGGGGCGCTGGGCGGGCAGGGGAGTGCTCGCGCTGACCACCGGGGCGATGCTGTTCGCCGTCACCGCGTGCGGCGGGGGCGACGCGGACGCGGGGTCCGGCAGGAGCGGGGGCAAGGACGGGGACACGGAGCAGAGCAAGCAGTCGCAGGCGGTCGTCACCGTCGCGCCCCGGGACGGCGCGACCTCCGTCGACACCAGCGGCGCCCTCAAGGTCGCCGCGCGCGGGGGCAAGCTCACCCAGGTCGTCGTCAAGGACCCCAAGGGCGCCGAGGTGGCGGGGGAGATAACCGGCGGCGGCGCCACCTGGACGCCGTCCTCCCACCTCGCGGCCTCGACCAAGTACACGGTCCACGCGGTCGCCAAGGACTCCGCCGGCCGCGAGGCCGCCGAGGACTCCGGCTTCACCACGCTGACCCCGAAGAACACCTTCGTCGGCGCCTTCACCCCCGAGGACGGCTCCACGGTCGGCGTCGGCATGCCGTTCTCGGTCAACTTCACCCGCGGCATCACGCATCCGGACGCCGTCGAGAAGGCCATCAGGATCAAGACCGAGCCGGCCGTCGACGTAGAGGGCCACTGGTTCGGCAACGACCGCCTCGACTTCCGCCCCGAGCGGTACTGGAAGGCCGGCACCAAGGTCACCGTCGAGATCGACCTGGACGGCGTCGAGGGCCGCCCCGGCGTCTACGGCAAGCAGTCCAAGACCGTCTCCTTCACCATCGGCCGCAACCAGGTGTCCGTCGTGGACGCCGAGAAGCACACGATGAAGGTCACGCACGACGGCAAGGTCGTCAAGACGCTCGCCGTCACCACCGGCAAGCAGGGCTACGACACCTGGAACGGCCGCATGGTCATCAGCGAGAAGCTCGCGGTGACCCGGATGAACGGCGAGACGGTCGGCTACGGCGGCGAGTACGACATCAAGGACGTCCCGCACGCCATGCGCCTGACCACCTCCGGCACCTTCATCCACGGCAACTACTGGGGCGGCGACGCCTTCGGCAACTACAACGCCAGCCACGGCTGCGTCGGCCTGCGCGACGTGCGCGGCGGCTACGACAGCGGGGTGCCGGCCGCGTGGTTCTTCAACCACTCGCTGATCGGCGACGTGGTCGAGGTCAAGAACTCGCACGACAAGACCGTCTCCCCGGACAACGGCCTCAACGGCTGGAACATGTCCTGGAGCCAGTGGAAGGCGTGAGCGCGCGGGCGGCGCGTCCCGTCCGGGAGTGACCGCCCCTCAGGGCACGGCCTTCGCAAGGACACGGCCCTCGGCATGGCACGGCCCTCGGCATGGCACGGCCCTCGGCATGGCACGGCCCTCGGCATGGCACGGCCCTCGGTATGGCACGGCCCTCGCGACCGGCCCGGTGTGATCGACCGCACCGGGCCGGTCGGCGTTAGTGGTGGTTAACCTGCTTGCCATGACCGTAACTCTGGAAGTCGCCGAGGGCGTCGGCACGCTGCGCCTTCACCGTCCGCCCATGAACGCGCTCGACGTCGCCACGCAGGACCGGCTCAAGGAGCTGGCCGAGGAGGCCGGCCGCCGCGAGGACGTGCGCGCCGTGGTGATCTACGGCGGCGAGAAGGTGTTCGCGGCCGGCGCGGACATCAAGGAGATGCAGGCGATGGACCACGCGGCGATGGTGCTGCGGGCCCGCGCCCTCCAGGAGTCCTTCACCGCCGTGGCCCGCATCCCCAAGCCGGTGGTCGCGGCCGTCACCGGCTACGCGCTCGGCGGCGGCTGCGAGCTGGCGCTCTGCGCGGACTACCGCGTCGCCGGGGAGAACGCCAAGCTGGGCCAGCCGGAGATCCTGCTCGGTCTGATCCCCGGCGCGGGCGGCACCCAGCGGCTGTCCCGGCTCATCGGCCCCTCCAGGGCCAAGGACCTCATCTTCACCGGCCGCCAGGTCAAGGCCGACGAGGCCCTGACGCTGGGCCTGGTGGACCGCGTGGTGCCGGCCGCCGAGGTGTACGAGGCGGCGCACGCCTGGGCGGCACGGCTCGCCCAGGGCCCGACGATCGCGCTGCGCGCCGCCAAGGAGGCGGTCGACGCCGGTCTGGAGACCGACATCGAGACCGGGCTCGCCCTGGAACGGAACTGGTTCGCGGGACTGTTCGCCACCGAGGACCGCGAGCGCGGGATGCGCAGCTTCGTCGAGGAGGGACCGGGCAAGGCGCGGTTCCTCTGACGCCCGGCACGGCCCGCCGGCCCCGCCCGTTACGCGCGGTTGACGCCGCGTCCGCTCGCGTGTCCCCCGAAGGGGCGGTTTAGCCGGGCCTTGAGGCAACCTCAAGGCCGACAGCCGGTATCGCGGGCCCCGCGCCGGGGGCCGTGCCGTCCTCGCAGGTCGGCACGGCCGCCGGGGCCGGCGCAGCCCCCGCGGCCCCGGGCGGACGCCCTCCGGGCGGCGGGAGCGCACGGGGGGCGTATTCCCCTGAACGGCCACCCGGGCCCGATGGGGGCCGCCATGATGGGGGGCATGGCGGGGCTGGAGGGCATGGAACAGCCGCGGGGACAGGGGCACGCCTCCGCGGCACGCTGGTCGCCCGCGGTCGAGGACGAACGGGCGCTGACCGCGCTGGAGTCGCACGGCAATCCCACGGAGGCGGAGGTTCCGCTGCCGTCCCGCCCCGAGTCCGCGGCCACCGCCCGCCGGCTGGTCCAGGTCGTCGTCCTGCGCCACTGGGGACTGAGCCCCAAGCTGACCGAGGACGCGGTGCTGCTCGTCTCCGAACTCGTCGGCAACGCCGTACGGCACACCGGCGCCCGGGTGTTCGGGCTGCGGCTGCGCCGCCGCCGCGGCTGGATCCGCGTCGAGGTCCGCGACCCCTCCCGGGGGCTGCCGTGCCTGATGCCCGTACAGGAACTGGACATCAGCGGGCGGGGCCTGTTCCTGGTCGACAAGCTCGCCGACCGCTGGGGCGTGGACCTGCTGCCGCGCGGCAAGACCACCTGGTTCGAGATCCGCACGACCGACCGCTGAGGCCCGCCCGGGCCGGCCGCCGGCGTCCGGGCGTGGCCGACGCCCACGCGGCGGCCACACGTGTGAATCGCCTGTTTTCTTACCTTCCGCACCTTAAATGGTGCGGGTGACCACCACTGATCGTCGCGGCGTGCTGCGGGCCGGCGCCGGGCTCGTCGCCGGGGGCGCGCTCGCCGCCGGGTGTTCCGCCATCGGCGCCGCCCCGCACCCCGCCGCGCCCGACGCCCCGCCCACCGGCGCCGCCACCCCCACCCCCGTCAGCTCCGCCGCCCCCGCCCCGCGCGCCTTCCCGCACCAGCCCGCCGAGATCGCCCACGGCCCCCGCGACCGGCCCCGCGTCGCCCTCACCTTCCACGGCCAGGGCGACCCCGCCCTCGCCCGCGCCCTGCTCACCACGGCCGAGCGGCACGGCGCCCGCCTCACCGTGCTCGCCGTCGGCACCTGGCTGGACGAGCACCCGGAGATGGCCCGCCGGATCGTGGACGGCGGCCACGACCTCGGCAACCACACCCAGCGCCACCTGGCCGTCAACGACATGTCCGAGGCCGACGCCCGCGCGGAGATCACCGGCTGCGCCGACCGCCTGCGCCGCCTCACCGGCTCGATCGGCGCCTGGTTCCGCCCCTCCCGCGCCCCGACCGCCACCGCGCTGGTCCAGCGGCTGGCCCGGGACGCGGGATACCCGCACGTGCTCTCCTACGACGTCGACTCCCTCGACTACACCCGGCCCGGCGCCCAGGCCGTCGTCCGCACCGTCATGGCGCGGGTCAGGGGCGGCTCCGTGGTGAGCCTGCACTTCGGTTACCCCGACACGGTCGCCGCCCTCCCCGACGTACTCGCCGAACTCGACCGCCGCGGCCTGCACGCGGTCACCACCACGGAGCTGCTGAGCTGATGCCACCCACCCCGCCCCCACCCCGCACCCGGCCCGCGCCGTCCCCCGCCCGCGCCCTCAGGACCCTGATCGCCGGCGCGGTCTGCGCCGCCGCACTGGCCGCGCTGCCCGCGTGCAGCGGGACGGACTCCGCCCACCGCGCCGACGAGGCCCTGGGCAGCCAGGCCCCCGCCCGGCCCGAACAGCCGAAGCCGGGCCGGGCCGACACCCTGCCCGGCATGCCGCCCGTGCTGGACGCCAAGGACGCCTACGCCGCCGACCGCCCGGGCCGCCTCGCCGCGGCCGTCAAGGACTTCCCCACCCGGATCTACGTCCCCAACACCCTCTCCGACACCGTCACGGTGATCGACCCCAGGACGTACAAGGTCACCGAGACCATCCCGGTCGGCCACCAGCCCCAGCACGTCGTGCCGTCCTGGGACCTGAAGACGCTGTGGGTCAACAACGACCTCGGCAACTCCCTGACCCCCATCGACCCGAAGACCGGCAAGGCCGGCAAGCCCGTCGACGTGCACGACCCGTACAACCTCTACTTCACCCCGGACGGGAAGTACGCCATCGTGATGGCGTCCAAGGACCGCCAGCTCGTCTTCCGCGACGCGCACACCATGGACCGGGTCAAGACCGTCCCCGTCACCTGCGGCGGCGTCAACCACGCCGACTTCTCCATGGACGGCCGCTACTTCATCGTCTCCTGCGAGTTCAGCGGCGAACTGCTCAAGGTCGACACCGCGAAGATGAAGGTCGTCGGGCAGCGGAAGCTCGACGTGCGCGGCGCGATGCCGCAGGACGTGAAGATGTCGCCCGACGGCAAGAGGTTCTACATCGCCGACATGGCGGCCGACGGACTGTGGATCCTGGACGGCGACACCTTCGCCAAGCCGGCCTTCCTGCACACCGGAAAGGGCGCCCACGGCCTCTACGTCAGCCGCGACTCGCGCGAGATGTACGTCTCCAACCGGGGCGAGGGCACGATCTCGGTCTTCGACTTCGCGAAGAACGAGCTGACCAGGAAGTGGCGGCTGCCCCAGGGCGGCAGCCCCGACATGGGCGGCGTCTCCGCCGACGGCAGGGTGCTGTGGCTGTCCGGGCGCTACAACTCCGAGGTGTACGCCATCGACACCCGCAGCGGGAAGCAGCTCGCCCGGATCAAGGTCGGCAACGGCCCGCACGGCCTCGCCGTCTACCCGCAGCCGGGCCGCTACTCGCTCGGCCACACCGGCATCTTCCGCTGACGGCGCCCCCAAGGACGCCGGCAACACACGGACCGGACACGCCTCCGATCAGGTGACGGTCCGCCGCCCGCCGCCGCGGGACCGGGATCGTGCTGCGCATGATCACCCTTCGTCCGCGGCGGCGGATCGCCGCCGCCGTCCTGTCCGTGTCGGCCGTCCTCGCGACCACCGCCGCCACCGCCCCCACGACCACCGCCGCCGCGGCCCCCGGCCGGGCCCTCGCGGCACGGGCCGCCGCCGCGCCCGCCTGCCCGCAGTTCGCCGACAAGGTCGAGGCCGCCGCCGACCGGCGCGTGGACGTCGGCCGGATCACGCCCGCCCCCGCCTGGCGCACCACCTGCGGCACCCTGTGGCGCAACGACAACCGGGCCCCGGAGACCGTCTTCCCGGAGGGCTTCTGGCCCCGCGACGTGCTGCGCGGCCAGTACGACGTCGAGCAGTACGTCCTGGTCAACCAGCCCTCGCCGTACGTCTCGACGACCTACGACCACGACCTCTACAAGACCTGGAAGTCGGCGTACAACTACTACATCGACGCCCCCGGCGGCGTGGACGTCAACAAGACCATCGGCACCACCCACAAGTGGGCCGACCAGGTCGAGGTGGCCTTCCCCGGCGGCATCGCCCGGCGGTACGTCGTCGGCGCCTGCCCCATCGACAAGGCCACGAAGACCGAGATCCTCAGCCGCTGCGAGAGCAACCCGTACTACGAGCCCTGGCACTGAACCGCACCCGGTCCCGGCGCCAGCCCCTACCGCCCGCAGGGCCGCCCCGGTCGTGCAGTTAATCTGACCTGCGTCAGTACCGTCGGTACGACGAGCAAGCCAGATCACACGCGACGCAAAAGGGGCGGACCGATGGCGGACATCGAGGAAGCACGCAAGCAGTTCCAGCGGATCGACGCGGACGGCGACGGGTTCATCACCGCCGCCGAGTTCAAGTCGGCCCTGGCCCAGGGCGGCGACTGGAACGTCACCGACACCGTGGCGGAGACCATCATCAAGCAGCGGGACCTCAACGGCGACAAGGTCCTCTCGTTCGACGAGTTCTGGGCCTACCTGAGCAAGTAGTGACGCGGCGGGAGCGCCCGGCGGCCGCGCCGGGCGCCTCACCCGTTCGCCCGCACCCGGAATACCCCGCCGCGCGCGGAGGTTGGCCCTGTCCTGCACAGCCGTACCACGGCACAGGCACCGACCTCCCGGAAGAGCGAGGCGAGTACAGATGAAGATCGGCATCATCGGCGCGGGCAACATCGGCGGCAATCTCACCCGGCGGCTCACCGCCCTCGGGCACGACGTCTCCGTCGCCAACTCCCGCGGCCCCGAGACCCTGACCGCACTGGCCGAGGAGACCGGCGCGACGCCGGTGCGGGTCGAGGAGGCGGCGCGCGGCGCGGAGATCGTCGTGGTCACCGTCCCGCTGAAGGCGGTCCCGGACCTGCCGTCCGGACTGCTCGACGGCGCCGCCGACGACGTGGCGGTCATCGACACCGGCAACTACTACCCGCAGCGCGACGGCCGGATCGACGCCGTCGAGGACGACGGCCTCACCGAGAGCCGCTGGACCGAGGGGCACCTCGGCCACCCGGTGATCAAGGCGTTCAACGGCACCTACGCCCAGGACATCCTGGACCGCCACCGCCCGGCCGGCGACCCCGGCCGCCTGGCGCTGCCGGTGGCCGGCGACGACGGGGCGGCCAAGGCGAAGGTCCGGGCGCTGATCGAGGAGCTGGGCTTCGACACGGTGGACTCCGGCGGCATCGACGACTCCTGGCGCCAGCAGCCGGACACCCCGGTCTACGGTCTCCAGGAAGGCGTCGAGGCGGTCACCAAGGCCCTCGCGGAGGCGTCCCCGGAGCGTCCGGCGGCCTTCCGCGCCTGAGCGGGACGGGCGCCCGTCACTTCTTGGCCCACTCCCGCAGCGCGGCCGTGCTGGCGAAGTTCGCGACGTTCGTGTCGTGCGGCTCGTCGGTGTACTGGTGGAAGAGCCACTTGGCCTTGATGCGGGGGTGGCCGGCCTTGACGTAGTCGGCGATCCACAGACCGTCGCCCGCGTACGAGGTGGTGTCGACGGTCAGCCAGAAGTGGCGGTTGGTGTAGAGCACCACCCGGTTGTGCGGGCGCAGCTGCTTCACCTTGCGGATGAAGCTGTCCTTCTCGGCGTTGGTGGCGTGCGTGCCCTCGGCCGTGTTCTCCCAGTCCACCGCCAGGACGTCGCCCCGCTTCTCGGGGGCGTGCGAGACGAAGTACTCGGCCTGGGCGCTGATGTTGCCCGGCCACAGGAAGTGGTAGAAGCCGACGACCAGACCGGCGTCCCGGCCGTGCTTGGTCTGGGCGCTGAGCCTGGAGTTGACGTACGAGCGGCCCTCCGTCGCCTTGACGAAGACGAAGGAGAGCCCGCTCGTGCCGTAGGTCGCGGACTGGAACGCGCTCACATCGATGCCCTTGAGCATGCAAACTCCCTGAGATGTGCCGTGGGGGAAGGAGTCGTCCCCTGATTCCTGCCCCACCCCGGCACGGCCGATCCCTCCGCCCCACTCGAACATCCGCCCGGCCCGCTCCCAGCCGATTCCGGCGGCACGTCCGCCTCAGCACTCGATGATGTTCACCGCCAGCCCGCCCCGGGCCGTCTCCTTGTACTTGACGGACATGTGGGCGGCTGTTGATTGCGGGATTGAGCTGCAGTTTTGGCATGTCCAGGCTTGCCTTGAATCACGTCAGGGACTTTGTGGGGACTATTTGCCGAGAGCTGAATGCAACGTATCCCATGTCGCGTGAAACGCTTGCCGAATTGAGCAGTTGACGCTCGGGTGCCACGCGATGGCTTCGGCGAGCCCCGCACTCGTCATGCGTAGGTCTCGGGTTCGAATCCCGAAGGCGGCTCCATGGCGAACCCCAGGTCAGGCCTCTGACCTGGGATTTCTTGTTCCGGATGACCTTGGAATCTCGGCAATTCGGGCACCTTCCGTCTGTGCATCGTAATGCGTAGGTCGGAGGTTTGGTTTCTGTGACGAGATCGACGGTTCAACCCTCTGACCTGGTATTTTACCTGCCCGTAGGGGGTGGAGTGTGTTGGCGCAAAGGATGCCGGTGGACACCCGGTGGACAGCTGTGCGTGACACTCCATCAGGGGGCTCTCGCTGACCCTGGGGCGAGGGTGAGATCCACCCGTCGCCGATGGGGCGACCGGCGTCGTCGAGACTGTCTGGTCCTGACAGATCTCATGTCCGGCTCGGGCCCTGGCGAAGATTGGCCGTGAGAACACTCCGTAGCTGATCTGAGGGCGAAGAAGGGGCGGCTGCGTCGGTGCGTGCGGGAGCGTCGGCCCATTTCAGGATGAGCACTATAGGTTCGGCGCTCTCGTTGTCCCTAGATCCCAGGTGCGCGGCCTGTCATCGAGCCGGGCGGCGAGCGGCAAACGGTATCAGTACGACATAAGGTGCGCGTAGCATTAGTGGTCATGGATCTCATGGCACGCGTACGCCGGGCGTTGGGTGAACAGGCTATCCACCCAACGGAGTTTGAACGCTGTGCCTGTGCGCTCCTGCAATCGCAGTACCCCGGTCTGTCCGCGGTTGAGGGCGGGCATGACTTCGGCCGCGACGCCGATATCTACTTTCCGTGGGGCTCCGAGGACGTGGACGCTCGTGGGCGTCTGCTGGTCACCACCGGTGATCCGGTGGCGAACCTGCGTACGGGCCTTCGCAGAATGCGCGAAGAGGATGTGCAGGCCGATCTGATCGTGATGGCCTGTTCACAACCGGTTGACGCAACGAAGCGCGCGTCCATGGATCGGCTGTGTACCGAACGTGACCTCCCAGCACCACACATCTACGCCCAGGATTGGTTTGTCACCCGCCTCGCCACTGAGCCGGTGTGGCGGTTCAGCCTCCTCGGCATCAGAGGAGAGCTGGGTGCTCTACTTGATCGGCCGTTGGACCTGCCTGAGGACCTGGCTGACCGAACCGACCTCCTCGGACGGGAAGCCACCCTCGCCACGCTTGCCGACGCTGTCGCCCGTGGCCAGGATGTCGTGCTGGTGGGCGTGCCTGGTGTGGGTAAGACGCGGCTCACCACCGAATTGGAAGGCCAGGTCGCTTACCTTGAGCAGGCGCAAGCGGACCGCATTCTGGATGAGCTGTTGGAAACTCGACCCGCTGCCGTTGTCGTCGACGACGCCCACATTCGCCTCGATGAGATGCGTGTGCTGCGGCGGGCGCGTCACGGGGCGGAGCATGCCTTCGCCATCGTCGCGACTACCTGGCCTGACAGGGCAGACGAGGTAACAGCGGCCCTTCCCAGAGCTCTCCGCGTCAACGTTGACCTGTTGGAGCGATCCGACATGAACACACTGGTCACCTCACTGGGCGTCACCGGTCACCGGGCCCGGATGGTGATCCTCGACCAGGCGGCCGGACGGCCGGGCTGGGCCCTCACCTTGTGTGAGATGTTCGCCAAGGGCGAGGGCAGCCAGGTGGCCAGCGGCGCAGCGCACCTCGCGAACGTAGAACGACACCTCCGCCGTATCACCGAGTCCGAGACGGCCGTCGATGCTCTGGCCTGCGTAGCGGCACTGGGAGGGGCTTCCAGCGAGACGCTGTACGCGCTCGCGCCCCTTGTCGGCGAGCCGCCGGCCAGCATGTCCGGCCTCATGGAGCGCCTAGCGCGCAATGGCCTCGTTGAGACTGTCAACGGTGTCTGGCACCTGCAACCTGCATTGCGCGCACCGCTGATTGCCCGGTGGTTCTTCACACGGCCGGCAGGCAGGCCGTGGTCCACCCTCTGCGACGCCTTCCCAGACCGGGACCGTGACCTCGCCTCCGCCGTGATGTCCGCCGCCCGAGCCTCGCCCTCCCCTGACGCTCGGATGACCGCCGATGCCTGGGTCCGAACGCTGCCCACCCCGACCGAGTGGGGCACCGGAACCTTCGCTGTAGTGTCCGAATACGCCCGGCTGGACCGGGGAGCCGCTCAGTTCGCTGTCGCCCAGGCCTGTACGGTCCTCGCCAGCCCGCGCGAGACCGAGCAGACGTGCGGGATCACCGTCGATCCGCAGGGTGATGCCGCTGCTCGTCAACTTGCGCAGTCGGCCGCTCAGTATCTGCTGCCCGAGGCCGTGACGGGCCTGCTCGACCTCGCAGTGGGAGACAACCGTCCACGCCATTCCACCCCTCAGCACCCGCTGCGCGTGCTCAGCGGTGTGGCCAATGCCATAGACCCGGACTTCGGAACCGCGTTCGAGACTCGAGGGCTGTTGCTGCGACCAGTGCTGGAGTGGCTGCGTACTCACCGCGCCCCGTCGGACTGGGCCGTGGCCACCGAGGTGCTGGCGAGTGTCTTTGCCGTTGAAACATCGGGGAACTGGTCTGACCCGGGTGATTTGAACACGGTCACCCTCGCCCAGGGTGTCGAAAGCGCCGAAAACCTGGCGCGACTCATCTCCTTGTGGGGGGAGGTTGTGCCCGTTCTCGCAGATACCGAAGTGCAGGATGACCTGAGCAGCGCCCCGGCTGCGGTGGTTCCACTACTGGACCTGGCGGGCTCATGGGTGAGACTCGGAGAAGGGTTCGTGCCGTACAACGGTGAACCGAGCGAGGCGCAGAAGGGCCAGGGAGCGGAGGGAGGAGCTCGCATCCTGGCCACACTGCATCCACTGCTCCAGACCTATCCTGGGCTCGCCCTCCGTGCCCGGCGCATGCTCAATGCTGCATACGCCCGTGGTGGCGACAGGGGCCGCAGGCTCCCGGAGCTGGACGTCGACCCTGACTTGGAGTCTTTCACCGGCTGGAGTCGTTGGGGCGACATGGATACCCGCGATGAAGCCGCACAAGGCCGGGCCCACGCAGTGGAAGCCCTAGCACAGAAGATCGCGGCGCTCGGACCGCTCGACGGAGTCGTGAGATTCGACGCCCTGGTCGAGCAATCCGAGCTTGCTGGCGACCACGGGGGCGGCGTCTGGGTAGCTGACCGAATGGTGCCTCACCTCGCCGATCCCGCTTCTTGGCACGCAGCCGCAACCGCAGCTGGTAGCCCACTCATGCTTCGCGCCGCATTGACCCGATGGCTCACCACCTCGCCCGGCATGTTGTCGGCAGATGTCCTCACTGCTGCACTGGATGATCCCCGCTTCAGGACCGGCGTCATCTCGACCGTCCTCGGACGAGGCGAAGATGACGAGGCTGCCGAGTTCGTGATCGAGGCGATGCGCACGGAGGACGCCTGGCTGCTCGACTCGCTATTCATCCAGGACGAGTCGAACGAGGTGCTGCACCGTCTGCTGCTCCATCCGATTCCGGCAATCGCCAGCAGCGCGGCGGTCACCTTCGCCGTTGGCCAACCCCACGGTCCCTCACTGCCGGAAACCTGGCGCTCTGCTTGGCGCGACGCTGTGCAGCACCTCCGCCCCGAGGACCTGTCCCAGCACGACCACTGGCGTGCAGGCCAGTTGCTCGGCCATCTAGCCGACCATGATCCTGACCTGCTCGAAGCGTGGTACACCGAACGGCTCTGCGACATGGCCAACCGCGGGTACTTCGTCGCCCCTGAACCCAACGGCTGCGATCTCCACCTGGACCGCCTTCCACAGGCGCACCGCTACCGGCTTTCTGTCCGCTGCGTCGGCCTCCCGCGCATCGGCCATAGCCCACTCATCCAGCTCGTCGGTGCAGACCGCGACCTGGCAGAGCGTCTGCTCCACGACTGCGCCGTCACTCCCGACAACCTCCTCGAAACCCTCGTGGGACAGCGCAACGAGACCCTGGAGCGCCTCGGCCCGCTGCTCCTCGACCACGGCGTACCCCCCGCCCACATCGCGGCCAACGTGGCTTGGGTCGACTCCTGGTGGGGAGATGACTCCGCCAGACATCAGCACCTCATCGACTACTTCACTACCCTCTCAACACGCGTTCCCGCCCTCGCCTCCGTCGCCACAGTGGGTCGGGCTCAGCAGGAGGAGCTGCTGCGGGAGGCGGAACGCAAGGAGCGCGCTGAGCGGGTGCGGGGGCAGTAAAGCGAGGCCGGCGGATGATCGCGACCCTCTGGTCTGGAACTTAGGCGGAGTAGATGAAGTCATGTTCGGTAGCCGCTTCTTCCCGAGGAGGCATGGCCATACGCGTCGGGCCGCGCGTTGTTCGGCCACAGCCCAACTAATCCACTCCAGTGCACCGCGTCAGACATCTCATCGGAGGTGGGGGAAGGGCGGCATTCTCATCGGTCGGCGCTGCCGGGCGGGACGACCCATTCGGTGGGTTGGCCGGTGAGGGAGGCGATCATGTCGAAGTCTCCGTCGTAGTGGAGGATCGTTCGCCGGTTCAGTTCCGCTGTGGCGGCGATCAGCAGGTCAGGGAGGGACAGAGCGCGGTGGAAGCCTGCGTTGAGGGCATGGCGCTGGATCTCGAGCGCGCGGGTGAAGGTGTCGTCGTCGGTGCGGAGGTAGTCGAAGGCATGGAGCCAGGTGCTGATCCGGGTTGCTTCTGAACTGTCCCGTGCGGAGTGGATCATCTCGAACTCGGTGGGCTGGCACACCGCGAGGAGGTAACGCTCGTGCAGGGGCTTGAGCACCTCCTTGACGCTCGGTTTCGTCCAGCGGGCGAGGGCGGACTTGTCGATCAGGTAGCGGTCCTGCATCAGGCGACCTGGCCCCCGTTGTGGTCACCGTCGTGCTTGAGGGAGCCGTCGGCGTTGCGGGGGCCGGTGCTCTCGACGATCTCGCTGAAGTCGAGCTCGCCGGCATCCATGGCGTCGAAGAACTCCTGTCGCAGGTGTCGCTTGACGGCGTCTTCCATGGCGAGGCGGACGGCTTTGGCCTTCGTTTTAGTCCCGAAGATGCGCATGGCCTCGGTGACCATGTCTTCATCGAGGTCGATGACGGTTCTGGCCATGTGGACGGTCCCTTCACAGATACTCTCGTGAGTGAAACGATACCATTTACCGACCGTTGGAGATATCGTTTTGACCCGGAGGTCTCGTCGTGGATGGAGACTGCGGCGTTCGCGGTGAAGCGCCGCCCGGTCGCTCCTTGTGAGAAATGGACAGTCGTCCTTATGTCAGGCTCCGCCCCTGCCAGGGGTCTCGTCAGAAGCGGTGGGACGGCGAGAGGTTGCCGGCCAAGCGGCCCCGCCGGTGGACAGTCGGTGGACAGACGCCTTTGGACGGTGCATCACGGGGTAGTGCGGGTCAACCTGCCGCACGCGGTCTGATCAGGAGAAGCGTCACGGGGCGGCACGACGGGGCACCACGCAACATGGACGCTCGTGGTCTCGTAATGCGTAGGTGTCAGGTTGGCGCCGCGGGGCCTGGCTGTCCTGTCAGGTCTGGTTCACGACCATGTAAGGGTCGCTGCACTCCATGTGAGTGTGGCGGCGTCGCCGTTGAGAAGTGTGTCTGCGAAGGCGGTGACCTGCCGGACGACGTCCGTGAAGCGTTCGGGGTAGCCGGTCGCGGCGGTGCCTTGCCGACGGCGCCAGGCGATGTAGGAGGCCTGGCGGCGTTCGCCGAGGTCGGTGATGGTCGTGCTGAGGGGTTTCAGAGTGATGCCGCGGTGTGTGGCGGTGGCGGTCAGCGCTGTGGTGAGTTCTTGGCCGTCCAGGTCGTTGAGGGTGAGCAGGCGGTAGAGGTCACCGTAGTCGCGGTCGCGAGTGTTGAGGTCGCCGAGTGAGACGGCAGTGGAGAGTTTTTCAGCGATCACGGTGGCGAGTGGGTAGCCGAGGAGTTGGAAGCTTTCCGCCGTGAGTTGCTGTGGATAGTCGATGATCCGGGGGCCGGGGGTGACGGGGTCGCCGAAGCTGATACCCAGTTGGAGCTTGAGTCGCGCTCGGGCGATAGAGGCGGCCATGGACAGGCGGAGACCGTGGTACTCGTCCTCCTCACGAATGGGGACGGTCTTGAGCGTCGTGGGATCGAACGCGACGCCGTCGTCGATCTCGGTGGCGGCGATGGCCGCGACCCTGCGGATGATCTCGGTTTCGGTGCCTGGGAACGAGCGGCCGAGGATGTCGATGTCGCGGGTCATTCGACGTGCGCCGAACTGGGCGAGCAGCAGGCCACCCTTGAGGACGAAGTGCTCCCGGCCCAGGGGCGATGCGGCCAGACTAGAGGAACCGTTCGAGGACGTACTCGACCATGACCTCGTCCGTGGACCGGCTGGTGCGGCGTGCCAGGTTGCGCAGGTCGTTGTAGACGCGGCCGGCGATGGTGTCGCGGGCGGGGCTGGCCATCAGGCGAGCACCGCCTCTACGGCGGGGCGGACGACGGAGAGAGCGCCCAACTCGCGTGCGATGTACTGGAGTTCGCCGACCCCGCCGCGTCCGCTCCGGCGCAGGTAGCGGCCGAGCGCGGACAGGGCGAGGGTCTCGCCGAGGCGGCTGCGGTGGCGCATCGCGTCGACGACGCTGCGGGCTGCGTTGTACATGGGGATGGTCTCTCCCGGGGCTGCTTCGAACCGTTCGATACCGAGGTCGAAGGTCTTCGCGGCGTACTGCGCCACCACGGTCGGCGGGTAGGAAATCGTCGGGCGGCGTGTACCGCGCGGCACGGCGATGTGTACCGCTGCGGGGATGTCGTCGATCAGCTCATGCAGGGCCAGGGCGGATTCACCGCACACGACGGCGCGAGGGGCCCGTGCGCACACGGCCAGCAGATCCGCGTGCGCCGTTTCCGGGGCGTCTGCCCGCCGGCCCCACGGGACGGTTCGTCTATCTCCCCCTCCGTGACCAAGTGCGCCATATAGCGAGGGGAGAGCAGAGCCTGTCGTGCCTGCGCCGTCGTGAATGTGGGCGGAGAGGCCGGCCAGCCGCTGCTTCAAGCGCGGGTTTTCCGCAGCGTTCATGTATCGAATGGCACCCCTTGAGCGGGGGTAAGGGATCGATTTGAAACATCAGCTGGTGGGTGAACGGCACATCCGGCGTTGATCACGTTCCGCGAACCTGCAGGTCAGAAGCCCCTTCCAGGGGGATGTCACAGGGACTTCCCAGGGACTTTCCGCCGCGTAAACAGGGAAGGCCCCGACAGCGCCGAAAGGCACGAACGCACTGGTCAGGGCCCACATCCTCAGCACTCGATGATGTTCACCGCCAGCCCGCCCCGGGCCGTCTCCTTGTACTTGACGGACATGTCGGCGCCGGTGTCCTTCATGGTCTTGATGACCTTGTCCAGGGAGACCTTGTGGGAGCCGTCGCCGCGCAGGGCCATGCGGGCGGCGGTGACCGCCTTGACCGCGGCCATGCCGTTGCGCTCGATGCACGGGATCTGGACGAGGCCGCCGACCGGGTCGCAGGTCAGGCCGAGGTTGTGCTCCATGCCGATCTCGGCGGCGTTCTCCACCTGCTCGGGCGTGCCGCCCATCACCTCGGCCAGGGCGCCCGCCGCCATCGAGCAGGCCGAGCCGACCTCGCCCTGGCAGCCGACCTCGGCGCCGGAGATGGAGGCGTTCTCCTTGAACAGCATGCCGATCGCGCCGGCCGCGAGCAGGAAGCGGACCACGCCGTCCTCGTCAGCGCCGGGGATGAAGTTGATGTAGTAGTGCAGGACGGCGGGGATGATGCCGGCCGCGCCGTTGGTCGGGGCGGTGACCACCCGGCCGCCGGCCGCGTTCTCCTCGTTCACCGCCATCGCGTAGAGGGTGATCCACTCCATCGAGCGGGCCGCGGCCTCGCCCTCGGCGCGCAGCTGGCGCGCGGTCATCGCGGCCCGGCGGCGCACCTTGAGGCCGCCCGGCAGGATGCCCTCGCGGGTCATGCCGCGCCCCACGCATCCCTGCATCACCCGCCAGATCTCCAGCAGGCCCGCGCGGATCTCCTCCTCGGTGCGCCAGGCCCGCTCGTTCTCCAGCATCAGCGAGGAGATCGACAGGCCGGTCTCCTTGGTGAGGCGCAGCAGCTCGTCGCCGGTGCGGAAGGGGTACTTCAGGACCGTGTCGTCGAGCTTGATCCGGTCGGCGCCCACCGCGTCCTCGTCCACGACGAAGCCGCCGCCGACCGAGTAGTACGTCTTGGCCAGCAGCTCGGCGCCCGAGGCGTCGTACGCCCACAGGGTCATGCCGTTGGCGTGGTAGGGCAGCGCCTTGCGGCGGTGCAGGACCAGGTCGTCGTCGAAGGAGAAGGCGATCTCGTGCTCGCCGAGAACGTTCAGGCGGCCGGCGGACTTGATCTTCTCCACGCGCGCGTCGGCCGTCTCCACGTCCACCGTGCGCGGCGAGTCGCCCTCCAGGCCGAGCAGCACCGCCTTCGGGGTGCCGTGGCCGTGGCCGGTCGCGCCGAGGGAGCCGTACAGCTCCGCGCGCAGCGAGGCGGTCGCCTCCAGCAGGCCCTCGCCGCGCAGCCGGCGGGCGAACATGCGGGCCGCGCGCATCGGGCCGACCGTGTGGGAGCTGGACGGGCCGATGCCGATCGAGAACAGGTCGAAGACCGAGATGGCCACGGGGACTCCTCTAGACGGGGGTGATGCGAGGGGGACGGGGACACCGCGCGGGCGCCGGGATCGCCGGCGCCGCGCGGTGCCTCCGGGCGGCTTACTTGTTCAGACCCGGGTAGAGCGGGTGCTTGTCGGCCAGGGCGGTCACCCGGGCCTTGAGCGCGTCGGCGTCGTAGGACGGCTTCAGCGCCTCGGCGATCACGTCCGCGACCTCGGCGAAGTCCTCGGCCGTGAAGCCGCGGGTGGCCAGGGCCGGGGTGCCGATCCGAAGGCCGGAGGTGACCATCGGGGGACGCGGGTCGTTCGGGACGGCGTTGCGGTTGACCGTGATCCCGACCTCGTGGAGGCGGTCCTCGGCCTGCCGGCCGTCCAGCTCCGAGTCGCGCAGGTCCACCAGGACCAGGTGCACGTCGGTGCCGCCGGTCAGCACGTCCACGCCCACCGCGCGGGCGTCGTCCCGCACCAGGCGCTCGGCCAGGATGCGGGCGCCCTCCAGGGTACGCCGCTGGCGCTCCTTGAAGTCGTCGGAGGCGGCCACCTTGAAGGCCACCGCCTTCGCGGCGACCACGTGCTCCAGCGGACCGCCCTGCTGACCGGGGAAGACCGCGGAGTTGATCTTCTTGGCGAGCTCCTGGGTGGACAGGATCACACCGCCGCGCGGGCCGCCGAGGGTCTTGTGCGTGGTGGTGGTGACCACGTGGGCGTGCGGCACCGGGTTGGGGTGCAGGCCCGCCGCGACCAGACCGGCGAAGTGCGCCATGTCGACCATCAGGTACGCGCCGACCTCGTCCGCGATGCGGCGGAACTCGGCGAAGTCCAGCTGCCGCGGGTAGGCGGACCAGCCGGCCACGATCAGCTTCGGCCTGGACTGCTTGGCCAGCTTCTCCACCTCGGCCATGTCGACCAGGCCGTCCTCGCCGACGTGGTAGGCGACCACGTCGTAGAGCTTGCCGGAGAAGTTGATCTTCATGCCGTGGGTCAGGTGGCCGCCGTGCGCCAGGTTCAGGCCCATGATCGTGTCACCGGGCTTGAGCAGCGCGAACATCGCGGCGGCGTTCGCCTGGGCGCCGGAGTGCGGCTGCACGTTGGCGTGCTCGGCGCCGAACAGCTCCTTGACCCGGTCGATCGCGATCTGCTCGATCACGTCGACGTGCTCGCAGCCGCCGTAGTAGCGGCGGCCCGGGTAGCCCTCGGCGTACTTGTTGGTGAGGACCGAGCCCTGCGCCTCCATGACCGCGACCGGGGCGAAGTTCTCCGAGGCGATCATCTCCAGCGTGGACTGCTGGCGGTGCAGCTCGGCGTCGACCGCGGCGGCCACGTCCGGGTCCAGCTCGTGCAGGGGCGTGTTGAGGACAGTCATCGCGTCCGCTCCTCAGCCGGCGTTCTGGGCGGCGTACTCGTCGGCGCTCATCAGGTCGGCCGGCTCCTCGGTGAGGCGCACCCTGAACAGCCAGCCGTCCTCGAAGGGCGCGGAGTTCACCAGCGACGGGTCGTCCACCACGTCCTGGTTGATCTCCGTGACCTCACCGGCGACCGGGGAGTACAGGTCGGACACCGACTTGGTCGACTCCAGCTCGCCGCAGGTCTCGCCCGCGGCCACCGTGGAGCCGACCTCCGGGAGCTGGGCGAAGACGACGTCGCCGAGCGCGTTGGCCGCGAACTCGGTGATGCCGACCGTCGCGACGCCGTCCCGGGCGGGCGACAGCCACTCGTGTTCCTTGCTGTAACGCAGCTGCTGGGGGTTGCTCATGGCCTGAATTCTCCTGTACGCGGGAGGGTGCTGGTGAAGGGAGGGGGACTGCGGAAGGCGCGCGTGAACAGGGGCGATGCGCCCCGGGCCACGGCGGTCGGTTACGACAGTGTCACTTCTGCCGCTTGTAGAACGGCAGGGCCACGACCTCGTACGGCTCGTGACTGCCCCGGATGTCCACGCCGACACCCTCGGCGCCGGGCGCGGCGTGCGCGGCGTCGACGTACGCCATGGCGATCGGCTTGCCCAGGGTGGGGGAGGGGGCGCCGGAGGTGACCTCGCCGACCACCTCGCCGCCGGCCACCACCTGGTAGCCCGCGCGCGGGACGCGGCGGCCCTCGGCGATGAGGCCGACCAGCGTCCGCGGCGGGTTCTGCGCGGCGCGCTCGGCGGCCCGCTCCAGGGCCTCGCGGCCGACGAAGTCGCCCTCCTTGTCGAACTTGACCACCCGGCCGAGCCCCGCGTCGAACGGGGTCAGCGACGTCGTCAGCTCGTGCCCGTACAGCGGCATGCCCGCCTCCAGGCGCAGCGTGTCGCGGCAGGACAGACCGCACGGGATCAGCCCGGCCTCCGCGCCGGCCTCGGTCAGCGCCTGCCACAGCTTCTCGGCGTCGGCCGGGTCGACGAACAGCTCGAAGCCGTCCTCGCCGGTGTAGCCGGTGCGGGCGATCAGCGCGGAGACGCCGGCCACCGTGCCGGGCAGGCCGGCGTAGTACTTCAGGCCGTCCAGGTCGGCGTCGGTCAGCGACTGGAGGATGCCGGGGGAGGCGGGGCCCTGCACGGCGATGAGCGCGTACGCGTCGCGGTCGTCGCGGACCTCGGCGTCGAAGCCGGCCGCCCGCTCGGTCAGCGCGTCCAGCACCACCTGCGCGTTGGAGGCGTTGGCGACGACCAGGTACTCCGTCTCGGCCAGCCGGTAGACGATCAGATCGTCCAGGATGCCGCCGTCGGCGCGGCAGATCATCGTGTAGCGGGCGCGGCCCACGCCGACGGAGGCGATGTTGCCGACCAGGGCGAAGTTCAGCAGGGCGGCGGCATCGGGCCCGGTGACCGCGATCTCGCCCATGTGGGAGAGGTCGAACAGACCGGCCCGGGTGCGCACCGCGAGGTGCTCGTCGCGCTCGGAGCCGTAGCGCAGCGGCATGTCCCAGCCGGCGAAGTCGGTCATCGTCGCCCCGAGCGAGCGGTGCAGCGCGTCGAGCGCGGTACGGCGCGGCGGACGGGAGGCGGAACTGCTCATCGGTCGGTCTCCAAGGCGATGGGGTCTCCCACGCGCCGGCGCGTGCCGGCGTACGGGAGGACGAGGACAGGACTCGTGTCCTCCCCATCTGTCATCGGAACCTGAGAGGTTCGCCATGACCGCCGTCGCACGGACGGGTCACGGCTTGCACCTTGGGTGGAGCCACTGCGGCAGCGGCCCGCTTTTCAGATGTGCCTCGCCCGCGCGGTAACGGGGCCTGAGAGATTCAAGGGAGGGACTTGCTCCTTCGGCGCCCCGGACAGACGTGCTGCCGGGGACTCTCCCGCGCGGATTCAAGCGGCCGGTATGCAGTTGGCGCGCCCATCATTGCACGGCTCGCCGCCGCCCGGCAGGGCCGCATCCGTAACCGGCCTGTGGCAGAACGCGCACGGGAACGCGGGCAGAAGCGCATTACGTTCTTTTTACCGGGGGTAGGTGAACCCCATCACCAGGGGAGGACGATGACGGTGAACAGACCCGTGCCGGCGTACGCCACGACCCACGCCCCCGCGCTGCCCGCCCAGCGGACCGGCCGCACCCGCGCGGCCGCCGGGCCGGCCCCCGCGCCCGTCGTCCGCGACCTGCGCGAGCGCTCCGGCCGCGGCCCGCGCGCGCTGCTCTTCGGCCCCCGCGACCTGGTCGTCGTCACCGGCCTGCCCGGCGGCGGCAAGTCGACCCTGATGCGGCGCGCGGCCGACGGCGTCCGCATCGACTCCCAGGACGCCCGCGACCGCTTCGCCGCCCGGCTGCCCCGCCGCCTGCCCTACGCCCTCTACCGCCCCCTGGTCCGCCTCGCCCACTACGCCGCCCTGCGCCGCGCCCTGCGCACCGGCGCACCGGTCGTGGTGCACGACTGCGGCACCCGGACCTGGGTCCGCTCCTGGCTGGCCCGCGCCGCCCGCCGCCGCGGCGGCGCCCTGCACCTCCTGCTGCTCGACGTCACCCCCGACGCCGCCCTGCGGGGCCAGCGGCGGCGCGGCCGCGGCGTCTCCCGGCACGCCTTCGCCCGCCACCGCCGCTCGGCCGCCCGGCTGCTGCGCGCCGTGGAGGGCGGCGAGGTGCCCGCCGGCTGCGGCTCCGCGGTCCTGCTGGACCGCGCGGCCGCCGCCGCCCTGCACCGGATCGGGTTCACCGGCGAGGACGCGGACGGCACCCGTTAGCCTTTCGGTCACATCAGTGGTTCCCAGCAGGCGGTAGGCAGATGGACTTCCCGGCGGACTTCTCCGCGGACCTTCCGGGGGATTTCCCGGTACCGACACACCCCCAGCCGCACGGCGGCTGGCCCGGCAACGAACTGGAGGAAGTGCTCTCGGCCTCCCTCGGCGTGCCGACGGCCGGCGCCCGCGTCGTCGAGGTGCTCGGCCGCAGCTTCCTGTGGGTGCCGCTGCCCGGCGGCGGCGGCCCGCACAGCGGCCCCCTCGACCTGCCCGCCCTGGAGATCGACGGCCAGGCCTACGTGCCCGTCTTCAGCTCCGAGGAGCAGCTGCGCCGGGCCGCCGGCCCGCACATGGCGTACACCATCGCGCCCGCCGTCGAGTTCGCCCGCGGGCTGCCCCCGCAGATCGGCCTCGCGCTCAACCCGGACGGCGTCGTCGGCCTCCCGCTGCCGCCGCAGGCGGTGGCCGAACTGTGCCGCTCCGGCCGCAGCGCGCTGGACGGCCCGGCGAGCGGCGGCCGGGTCCGCCTGTTCGAACCGGACTGGCAGGACGACCCGGTGGACTTCCTGGCCGCCGCCTCGGCCGAGTTCGCCGGGACGGGCGTCGTCGTCTCCGCCCGGCGCTGCCTGGCGGCCGTCGAGACCGCCGACCCGGTCATGTTCATAGGCGTCGAACTGGCCCAGTGGGAGGGCGACCTGCGCGTCCGCCCGCTGGACGCCCTGGGCCGGGCCCTGGCCGCGGCCCCGGTCGCCTGGCCGGTGAACCTGGTCCTCATGGACGTGGCCGACGACCCGGTCATCACCTGGCTCCGGGACAACGTCCGCCCCTTCTACCAGTACGGGCACTGAAGTCACGGCAGCGACCGAGCCGGTAGGCGGCCTTAAGCTAGTCGCACAGCTCGGTGAGGAGTTACACGAAGGGGCGGTAAAAGGTGAGCGCCAGCGCGAGCGGCACCGCGGCCGGGCACGTGGAGCAGATGCTGCGCCAGGTGACCCCCGGCCGCTACGACGCCTACGAGTCGCTCCTGCACGCGCTCGCGACCCCCGCCACCGGCCAGATCTGGATGCTGCTGTGGCACGGCCAGGCCGGCGCCCCGGACGCCCAGTACGGCCGCATGGAGGTCGACGGCCACGGCTACGCGCCCTGCGTCACCTCCGCCCAGGAGCTCTCCGCGAGCGGCTGGATGCGGTCCTACGAGGTGGTGGACGCCCTCGACGTCGCCCGCACCCTCTACCCCGACCGCTACGGCCTGTGGCTCAACCCGCACGCGCCGGGCGGCGGCGTCGGCGTGCCCTGGCTGGACCTGCGCCGGATCGCGGCCGGCCTGGACCGCCAGCCGGCCGGGCCGCTCAGACTGTCCGAACCGGCGATCGAGATCCCGCAGTTCTACGCCCTGCTCACCCAGAACGCCCACCGCACCCCGGCGCTGCGCTCGCTGCGCCGGGCCTGGGTGCAGCCCGCCTTCGGGGCGCCCTACCTCGCCATCGGCCTGGACGTGTACGACACCTCGCCGCCGGCCGTGGACTCGGTGCGGGCGATGATGCAGCGCTCCATCGGCGCCGTCCCGGACGGGCTGCCGGTGTCGACGGTGGCGATGTCCGACGAGTTCGACCCGGTCGCGATGTGGCTGCGCGCCAACTCCCGCCCGTTCTACGACCGCGACGCCCACGCCCTGCCCGCCCCGGGGCCGACCGGCGGCTACGGTTACCCGCCGGTCGGCGGCGCTTACTGAACGGAGCGGCCCGGTGTGGCCGCTTTCCGGTTTGCGCACAGGATCTCCGCAGGGTCCCCTCTTCTGCGCGCGTAGATTGTCGGCGATTGGCCCCGAAGAGCGCAGGATCGCCGTTGTGTCCCAACTGTTCAGTGTTCGAGGGGCGTTACCCGCTGTTCGGATAACGGAATCCCCCGGACTGCATCACGGTTGCGCATACATTCGCCGTCCCCTCTGGCGGGTGATCGCGACCACGCTGAAGACTCGCGAGTCAGACACGAGGTCGACGACCCGTGTTCAAACGCAAGTTGACGTAACAGCCGGGTCACAGTGGCCGCTCCACCCGCGGACCGAGCCCGGCAGCCACGTACCAAACGCCGCGCACAGCGGCAGGGCGCAAGCCGGTCACCACCGGCGAGAGGGGTCGGGTCACAGTGACCGCACCGATCGAGACCACCGGGGCGGCAGCCGAGGCGCAGCCGGAGGCTGTGCTCACCGGCGCCGGTGAGGGGCGGATCGAGGGTCGTTCGCTCGGGCAGATCGCCTGGTCGCGGTTCAAGAAGGACAAGGTCGCCGTCGCCGGCGGCGTCATCGTGATCCTGCTGATCCTGCTGGCGGTCGCCTCGCGCCCGCTCCAGGCCCTGTTCGGCCTCGACCCCAACGCCTTCAACCAGGACCTGATCGACCCCAACACCTCGCTGCCGCAGGGCGGCTGGGGCGGCATGAGCATGGACCACCCGCTGGGCGTGGACCCCAAGTTCGGCCGCGACACCGCCACCCGCATCCTCGAAGGCTCCTGGGTCTCCCTGGTGGTCGCCTTCGGCGCGACCATCCTGTCCAACGTGATCGGCGCGATCATGGGCGTCGTCGCCGGCTACTACGGCGGCCGGGTCGACTCGGTCATCAGCCGCCTGATGGACACCTTCCTCGCCTTCCCCCTCCTGCTCTTCGCGATCGCCATTTCCGCCACCCTCCAGGGCGGCGCGTTCGGCCTCAACGGGCTGCCGCTGCACCTGAGCGTGCTCATCTTCGTGATCGGCTTCTTCAACTGGCCCTATCTGGGACGCATCGTCCGGGGCCAGACGCTCGCGCTGCGCGAGCGCGAGTTCGTGGACGCCGCCCGGGGCATGGGCGCCAAGGGGCCGTACATCCTGTTCCGGGAACTGATGCCCAACCTGGTCGGCCCGATCATCGTCTACTCGACGCTGCTCATCCCGACCAACATCCTCTTCGAGGCGTCCCTGAGCTTCCTCGGCGTCGGCATCCAGCCCCCGCAGGCCTCCTGGGGCGGCATGCTCCGCGACGCCGTCCAGTACTACCAGGTGGACCCGGAGTACATGATCGTTCCGGGCCTCGCCATCTTCGTCACCGTCCTCGCGTTCAACCTGCTCGGCGACGGTCTCCGCGACGCTCTCGACCCGCGCAGCCGCTGACGCCTGCTCGCTGAGAGCCCATCAATTTTTCCGATCTATGGAGGGGAAGCAGACCATCATGCGAAGGTCAGCGCTGGCCGCGGTCGCGGCCATCGGCTCCGTCAGCCTGCTACTGGCAGGCTGCAGCAAGGCCGACGACAACAAGGACGGCGGCAAGCCGAAGGCGGCCGGCGCCAACGCGGCGACCAAGGGCGTCGTCAACGCGTCCGACAAGAAGGGTGGCACGGTCACCTACGAGATGTCGGACGTCCCGGACTCCTTCGACCCGGGCAACACGTACTACGCGTACATGTACAACCTGAGCCGGCTGTGGGCGCGTCCGCTGATGACGTTCCAGCCCGGCCCCGGCACCCAGGGCAACACCCTGGTCCCGGACCTCGCCGCGAGCAAGGGCGTCTCCAGCGACGGCGGCAAGACCTGGACGTACAAGCTGCGTGCGGGCCTGAAGTTCCAGGACGGCACCCCGATCACCTCGAAGGACGTCAAGTACGCCGTCGAGCGGTCCAACTTCGCGCGTGACGTGCTCTCGCTCGGTCCGAACTACTTCCAGCAGTACCTGGACGACCCGGACCACTACAAGGGCCCGTACAAGGACAAGAGCGCCAAGGGCCTGTCCTCGATCGCGACGCCCGACGACACCACGATCGTCTTCCACCTGAACCGCGCCTTCCAGGAGTTCGACTACCTCGTCGCCGCTCCGCAGACGGCCCCGGTGCCGCAGGCCAAGGACGACGGCGTCGACTACGTCAAGCACATCGTGTCCTCCGGCTCCTACCAGTTCCAGAGCTACGAGGAGGGCCAGAAGGCCGTCCTGGTGCGCAACAAGAACTGGGACGCGAAGACCGACCCGCTGCGCAAGCAGCTGCCGGACAAGATCGTCATCAACCTGAAGGTCAACGCCGAGACCATCGACCAGGACCTCCAGTCCGGCAAGGCCACGGCGGAGCTGACCGGCATCGGCGTCGGGTCCTCGACCCAGGCTAGCCTGCTCAACTCGGCGGACGGCAAGGCCAGCACCGACAACACCTTCGGCGGCCGGCTCGTCTACGCCGCGCTGAACACCAAGGTGAAGCCGTTCGACAACGTCGCCTGCCGCAAGGCCGTCGAGTACGCCATCGACAAGGTCTCCGTGCAGACCGCGATGGGCGGCCCGGTCCGCGGTGAGATCGCCTCCACCGTCGTGCCGCCGGACATCACCGGCTACGAGAAGGCCGACCAGTACGCGTCCGCGGACAGCAAGGGCGACGTGGCCAAGGCCAAGGACCAGCTCAAGGCCTGCGGTCACACCACGATCAACACCAACATCTCGGCCCGCTCCGACCGCCAGTCGGAGGTCGACGCGGCCACGGCGATCATCAGCTCGCTGAAGAAGGTCGGCATCAACGCGACCCTCAAGCAGTACCCGCAGGGCAAGTACTTCACCGACTACGCGGGTGTGCCGAAGTTCACCGAGAAGCAGAACATCGGCATCATGATGATGCAGTGGGGCGCCGACTGGCCGTCCGGCTACGGCTTCCTCCAGCAGATCCTGAACAGCAAGGCCATCAGCCAGTCCGGCAACACGAACCTGTCGCAGTTCGCGAACAAGGACGTCGACGCCAAGCTGGCCGAAGCGATCGCCAACCCGGACGTGGCCGCGCGCAACAAGCTGTACGCCGAGATCGACAAGACCACCATGGACCAGGCGGTCATCGTCCCGCTGACCTACTTCAAGGTCCTGCTCTACCGCTCGCCCTACGCCACCAACGTGGCCTCGTCGGCGGCCTGGAGCGGTCAGTACGACTACCTCAACATCGGCACCACGAAGAAGTAGCCCCGGAAGGCAGGTGAAGGCATTGGCGCCCGCGGGTTTCGCCACCCGCGGGCGCTGGCGCCGGCCCCCGTGATCTCGTACATCCTCCGCCGGACGTTCGCGGCAGTGATCCTGCTGCTGGTCGTCTCCGCGGTCACCTTCGCCATCTTCTTCCTGCTGCCGCGGCTAGTCGGTCAGACCGCTGACCAGCTGGCGCAGCAGTACATAGGCAAGAGCCCGTCGAAGGCCGACATCCTCGCGGTGAAGCACAACCTCGGACTGGACCAGCCGGTCTACGTCCAGTACTGGCACTTCATCAAGGGGATCGTGGCCGGCGCCGATTACAGCATCGGTCCCACCACGGTGCACTGCGACGCGCCGTGCTTCGGCTACTCCTTCAAGACCCACGAGGCGGTCTGGCCGCAGCTCACCTCGCGCCTTCCGGTGACCCTCTCGCTGGCCGCGGGCGCCGCGGTGCTGTGGCTGCTGTCCGGCGTCACGGTCGGCGTCGTCTCCGCCCTCAAGCCGCGCTCGCTGTTCGACCGCACCTTCATGGGCATCGCGCTCGCCGGTGTCTCGCTGCCCATGTTCTTCACGGGCCAGCTGGCGATCCTGCTCTTCGTCTTCAAGTGGCCGATCTTCGGACGCGACTACGTCCCGTTCACCGACAACCCCCAGCAGTGGGCCAACACCCTCCTGCCGGCCTGGTGTTCGCTCGCGCTGCTGTACTCCGCCGTCTACGCCCGGCTCACCCGCTCGGGCATGCTGGAGACGATGAACGAGGACTTCATCCGCACCGCCCGCGCCAAGGGCCTGCGGGAGCGCAAGGTCGTCGTCCGGCACGGACTGCGGGCCGCCCTCACCCCGATCATCACCGTCTTCGGCATGGACCTCGGCCTGCTGCTCGGCGGCGCCGTGATCACCGAGAGCGTCTTCTCGCTGCCCGGTGTCGGCCAGTACGCGGTGCAGGGCATCACCGACAACGACCTGCCCAAGATCCTCGGCGTGACCCTGCTCGCCGCGGCCTTCGTCGTCATCGCAAATCTCCTGGTGGACCTGCTCTACGCGGCCGCCGACCCGCGGGTGAGGCTCTCGTGACCGAACTCTCCAAGACCGGCGCCGCAGTGAGCGAGCCGGCCGCCCCCGCCGAGAAGAAGTCCCCCGAGGCCTTCCTCGACGTCCGCGACCTCAAGGTGCACTTCCCGACCGACGACGGCCTGGTCAAGTCCGTCGACGGGCTCAGCTTCAAGCTGGAGAAGGGCAAGACCCTCAGCGTGGTCGGCGAGTCCGGCTCCGGCAAGTCGGTCACCTCGCTGGCGATCATGGGCCTGCACCGGCTCGGCGCGCGCGGCAAGAACGTGCGGATGTCCGGCGAGATCTGGCTGGACGGCAAGGAACTGGTCTCCGCCACCCCGGACGAGGTGCGCAAGCTGCGCGGCCGCGAGATGGCGATGATCTTCCAGGACCCGCTGTCCGCGATGCACCCGTACTACACGGTCGGCAACCAGATCGTGGAGGCGTACCGCAACCACCACGACGTCAGCAAGAAGGTCGCCCGCACCCGGGCGATCGAGATGCTGGACCGGGTCGGAATCCCCGAGCCGGCCAAGCGCGCCGCCTCCTACCCGCACGAGTTCTCCGGCGGCATGCGCCAGCGCGCCATGATCGCCATGGCGCTGGTGAACAACCCCGAGCTGCTGATCGCGGACGAGCCGACCACCGCGCTCGACGTGACCGTCCAGGCGCAGATCCTCGACCTGATCCGCGACCTCCAGAAGGAGTTCGGCTCCGCGGTCATCCTCATCACCCACGACCTCGGCGTCGTCGCCGAGATCGCCGACGAGGTGCTGGTGATGTACGGCGGCCGGTGCGTGGAGCGCGGCCCGGTCGACGAGATCTTCGAGCGGCCCCAGCACCCCTACACCTGGGGCCTGCTGGGCTCGATGCCGCGCGTCGACCGCGAGACCTCCGACCGGCTCATCCCGGTCAAGGGCCAGCCGCCGAGCCTCATCAACGTCCCCTCGGGCTGCGCCTTCCATCCGCGCTGCCCCTACGCGGACCTCCCCAAGGGGAACGTCACCCGCACGGTGCGCCCCGAGCTGCAGCAGGTCGACGGCGGCCACTGGTCCGCCTGCCACCTCTCGCCGGAGGACCGTACGCGGATCTGGACCGAAGAGATTGCGCCGAAGCTGTGAGTGAGACGAAGAAGACGGACGCCGCGGCCGAGGCCGCGGAGCCGAAGCGGGCGGCGGACGACGACCGCGAGGTGCTGCTCAAGGTCACCGGCCTGACCAAGCACTTCCCCATCAAGAAGGGCATCCTGCAGCGCCAGGTCGCCGCCGTGAAGGCGGTCGACGGCATCGACTTCGAGGTGCGCAAGGGCGAGACCCTGGGCGTCGTCGGCGAGTCGGGCTGCGGCAAGTCCACGATGGGCCGGGTGGTCACCCGCCTGCAGGACCCGACCGGCGGCACGATCCACTTCGAGGGCCGGGACATCACCCGGCTCAGCGCCGGCCAGATGCGTCCGCTGCGGCGGGACATCCAGATGATCTTCCAGGACCCGTACGGCTCCCTGAACCCGCGCCACACCATCGGCTCGATCGTCTCCGCGCCGTTCCGGCTGCAGAACGTGACGCCCGAGGGCGGGGTGAAGAAGGAGGTCCAGCGGCTGCTGGAGCTGGTGGGCCTGAGCCCCGAGCACTACAACCGCTACCCGCACGAGTTCTCCGGCGGCCAGCGCCAGCGCATCGGCATCGCCCGCGCGCTCGCGCTCAAGCCGAAGCTGGTGGTGGCGGACGAGCCGGTGTCCGCGCTGGACGTGTCGATCCAGGCCCAGGTCGTCAACCTGATGGACGACCTCCAGCAGGAGCTGGGCCTGACGTACGTGATCATCGCGCACGACCTGTCCGTCGTCCGGCACGTCTCGGACCGGATCGCGGTGATGTACCTCGGCAAGATCGTCGAGCTCGCCGACCGCACCTCGCTGTACGAGGCGCCGATGCACCCGTACACCAAGGCCCTGATGTCGGCCGTGCCGGTGCCCGACCCCAAGCGCCGGGGGCAGAAGAGCGAGCGCATCCTGCTCAAGGGCGACGTGCCCTCGCCGATCGCCCCGCCGAGCGGCTGCCGCTTCCACACCCGGTGCTGGAAGGCGACGCAGATCTGCAAGACGACCGAGCCGCAGCTGGTGGAGCTGAAGCCAGGGCAGCGGGTGGCCTGCCACCACCCGGAGAACTTCGCGGACCAGGCCCCGCAGGACACCGTGCTGCTGTCGGCCGCGAAGGAGGCCGCGGAGCTGGTCCCCGAGGAGGCCCTGGCCAAGTCCGCCGAGACGTCGGCGGCGGTGGCCGCGGCGCAGCCGTCGACGGCGGACGAGCCGGCGGCGGCTCCGGCCGCCGAGGTGACGAAGGCCGAGCCGGTGGCGGACGAGTCCGCCGCCGACGCCCCGGCGAAGCCGGCCCAGGCGGACACCCCGGCCGTGACCGGGGCGGACGCGAAGCCGGCGGCGGAGACGGCGGCGGAGACGACCGAGCCGAAGCCGGTCGTCGCTGCCGAGTCCGAGGCCGAGGCCCTGGCGGCCGAGGAGTCGAAGGCGGCCGAGGCCGACGGCGAGACGGAGCCCGCGCCCCTGGCGAAGACTCCGGCCGGGACCGAGGCGGAGGCGAAGCCGGCGGCGGAGAAGACCGAGTCGGCTCCGGCCGGCACGGCCGACGTCGAGGCCAAGTCGACTCCGGCTGCCGCGTCCGACGCCGAGACCCCGGCCGAAGCCGAGCCGAAGCCGGTCGCCGCTGCCGAGCCCGCGACCGACGTCGAGGGCCCGGCCGAGGCCGAGCCGGCGGCAGCCGATGCAGCGGAGCCGGCCCCGGTCGGCAAGGCCGAGCCCGTGTCCGCGACCCCGGCCGCCGAGCCGAAGGCCGAGGCCGCCGAGCCGGTCCCGGCCGTCGCCGAGGCGAAGCCCGCCGCCAAGAAGCGCGCCCCGGCGAAGAAGGCCCCCGCGAAGAGGGCTCCCGCGAAGAAGGCCGCGGCCAAGAAGGCCGCGACCGCTGACGCGGCCCGGGACGGCGACGCGGCCCAAGACGGCGAAGGCGACAGCCGAGCCGACCGCACCGGTCAGGAGTGACCGTCGACTGAGGCATGACAAGTTGGCAAAGTCATGCACATGACCGAACGGGAGAGCGCAGAGTCGTCTCCGTACGTGCGATCCACCGATCGACGCACGCGCGAAGGGATGACCTCATGGCACTCTCCCGTTCGGCACGTCTGGGGGCCGTCGTCACCGCGGCGCTCTCCTTCCTGACCGTCGCCGCCTCCTCCGCCCCCATCCACGGCGCCCCGGGCATCGGCGACCCCTACTTCCCAGACCTGGGCAACGGCGGCTTCGACGCCCGCCACTACGCGCTCGACATCGCCTACGACCCGGCCACCGGCCGCCTCGACGGCCGTACCACCCTCACCGCCCGCGCCACCGACGACCTCGCCTCCTTCGACCTGGACCTCCAGCAGCTCCAGGTCACCGACGTCCGGGTGGACGGCAGACCCGCGCGGTTCACCCGCGACGGCGACGAGGTGCGCGTCACCCCGCGCCGCACGCTGCGCAAGCACCGCGACTTCCAGGTCGCCGTCACCTACGGCGGGGTGCCCCAGCCGCTGAGCGGCCCGATCGTCTTCGGCTCGAAGTACGGCTGGATGAAGACCGCGGACGGCGTCTTCGTCGCCTGCGAGCCCAACGCCGCCTCCACCTGGTTCCCCTCCAGCGACCACCCCGCCGACAAGGCGACCTACGACATCCGCATCAAGGCACCCAAGGGCCTGACCGGCGTCTCCAACGGCCGCCTGGTCTCGACGTACGACCGGGGCGGCTCGACGTACACCCACTGGCGCGAGAACCGGCCCATGGCCACCTACCTCGCCACCGCCACCATCGGCAAGTTCGACGTGCGCACCGGCCGGACCCCGGCCGGCACACCGATCTACGTCGCCGTCGACCCCGTACTGAAGAACAGCAACAGCGTCGACGTGTACGGGGTCACCGCGGCGGCCACCGACTACTGGTCGCAGGTGTTCGGGCCGTACCCGTTCGAGGAGACCGGCGCCATCGTCGACGACATGCCGGAGGCGGGCTTCTCGCTGGAGGTGCAGAGCAAACCGGCGTACTCGGCGGTGCGCAGCGAGGGCACCATCGTGCACGAGCTGGCCCACCAGTGGTTCGGCGACTCGGTCTCGGTGGACCAGTGGAAGGACATCTGGCTCAACGAGGGCTTCGCCACCTACGCCGAGTGGCTGTGGACCGAGCACCGGGGCACCCGCTCCGCGCACGACTCCTTCCGCGCCGCCTACGACGCCCGCCCGGCCGACAGCTCCTTCTGGCAGATCAAGGTGGCCGACCCGCAGCGCGACACCATGTTCGCCTCCGCCGTCTACTACCGCGGCGCGATGACGCTCCAGGCGCTGCGCGAACGCATCGGCGACAAGGCGTTCTTCAAGCTGCTGCCGGCCTGGACGAAGGCGCACCGCTACGGCAACGCGGACACCGCCGACTTCGTGCGCCTGGCCGAGCGCGTCTCGGGTCAGCAGCTGGACGACCTGTTCGACAAGTGGCTCTACACGACGGGCAAACCCGCCCTGTAGTCCGTACCACGCCTTGTATCGCAAGGCGCACCTCGCGTCCTGAGTAAGAATGTGGGGTGCTTCAGCAACTGTTCAGCCCCTCCGTCCAGCACACGGTCGACATGGTCGGCATCTTCGTGTTCGCCATCTCCGGCGCGCTGCTGGCCGTGCGCAAGAACTTCGACGTCTTCGGCATCGCCGTCCTCGCCGAGGTGACCGCGCTGGGCGGAGGGCTGTTCCGGGACATCGTCATCGGGGCGGTGCCCCCGGCCGCCTTCACCGACCTCGGCTACTTCCTCACCCCGCTGCTCGCCACGGTCGTGGTCTTCTTCCTGCACCCGCACGTGGAGCGCATCCAGCGCGCGGTCTACGTCTTCGACGCGGCCGGCCTCGGCCTGTTCTGCGTCTCGGGCACGACGAAGGCGTACGACTACGGCCTCGGCCTCACCTCGTCGGCGACCCTCGGCCTGGCCACCGCGGTCGGCGGCGGCGTGCTGCGCGACGTGCTCGCCAACGAGGTGCCCTCGCTGCTGCGCTGGGACCGCGACCTGTACGCGGTCCCGGCGATCGTCGGCTCCACCATGGTGGTGCTGTGCATCCACTACGACGCGCTGACCCCGCTGACCACCGCGCTCGCGGCGGTCAGTGCCTTCGCCCTGCGCCTGCTCGCGATGAAGTACCACTGGCGAGCTCCGCGGGCGTGGAACCGGCGCTCGACGGTCCGTGAGGAGTAGCCGGCCGGCCGTGCGGGCCGGCGCCCGGGGCGGCGGGTGAGCCGGCGCCCGGGTGCGCGCCGGCCGCCTTGCCGCTCAGCTCGGCGGTCAGCCAGCGGAACGCCACCGGCACCTGCGGCCGCCACAGCGCCATGGTGTGCCCGCCGGCGCTGCGCGGCAGGAACACCGGGCGCACGGTCGTGGGCGCCTTGGCGGCCTGTGCCAGCGCCACCGCGGCCTCGTAGCCGTCGCCGGCCTCGCCGGACACGTAGAGCGCGATCCGCGGCGGCGTGCGGGCCTCGCGCAGCAGCACGTAGGGGTTGTTCGCCCGGCGCAGTGCGGGGGACTGGTTGGCCAGCGAGTCGCGTTCGCCGATCGGGTCGTTGTAGCCGGACAGACTGATCGCGGCCCGGTAGCGGTCGGGGTGGGCGACGGCGAGCTTGGCGGCGCAGTGGGCGCCGGCCGAGTAGCCGGCGGCGGCCCAGCCGTCCGGGGCGGGCAGGGCGCGGAAGTTGTCCGTGATCATCTTGGGCACGTCGATGCTCAGCCAGGTGTCGGCGTTGACGGTGCCGGGGATGTTGGCGCACCCGGTGTCGGCCTTGGCGACCAGGTTGGTGCGCGGGGAGACCAGGATGAAGGGGGCGACCCGGCCCGCGCGCATCAGCGGTTCCAGCTGCTCGTGCACGTGCATCGAGCCGAACCACGCCTTGGCCGAGCCCGGGTAGCCGGACAGCAGCTCGACCACCGGGAACTTCTTGTCTTTGTAGGCGGGGTCGTCGTACTGCGGCGGCAGCCAGACGTACACCTCCGCGGAGACGCCCGAGACGCGGCCCTTGAGCTGGGTGACGCGGACCCCGCCGGCCTCGTGCATCCGGGGTCCGTCGGCCTGCTCGAAGTCCTGCTTCACCTTGGGCAGCTTGCGGTAGGCGATGCCGCCGGTGCCGTCGGCGCCGAGGTCGGCGGCCCGCTGCACGTGGTTGCCGGTGCCGAGCAGGTCGGCCCAGTTGTCGTAGAGGTTGTTGCTGTTGTTGACCAGGACGAAGACCAGGGTGACGGCCGTGGTCTGGGCGAACAGCAGCATCAGCGCCCGCAGCGCGGCGCGCACCGCCCGGGGGCCGCGCAGCCGCGTCCACAGCAGGAACGGCAGCGCCAGGGCGAGGGCGGCCAGCGCCACGGCGGTGTAGAGGAACGCGGTCCCGGTGAGGCTCATGTCCCCGTAGAGGGGATTTCGTCCCTTCGGGTTACGGGCGCGTACGGACACTTACCGGACTATTGCCGATGTCTCATCCGCGCGGAACCTATGGGGAACCTGCGGGCGGGGAGGTGTTCACCTCGGCGCAACACACAAAGCTACCGCTTAGTAGTTTCCTGCTGTACCGTTCAGCCATGTCACAAGCAGCCTCCGCCCCGGCCGCGCGGGCCACCGTCGGCGACAGCGAGTTCGACCGGGACACCGCGGTCGCCAGGCGCGCCCCGGGCGTCTACGACATCGACCTCTCCGCCGGCTGGACGATCTTCGGCGCCGTCAACGGCGGCTATCTGCTCGCCGTCCTCGGCCGCGCGCTCGGCGACGCCCTGCCGCATCCGGACCCGTTCACGATCTCGGCGCACTACCTGACCGCGTCCCGGCCCGGCCCGGCCGTCGTGCGCACCGAGGAGATCCGCACCGGCCGCACCCTCTCCACCGGCCAGGCCTCCCTCTTCCAGTACGACGACGAGGGCCGGGAGGTGGAGCGCATCCGCGTCCTGGCCTCCTACGGCGACCTGGCCGCCCTGCCCGACGACGTGCGCACCACGGCCGAGCCGCCCGTCCTCCCGCCGATGGCCCAGTGCTTCGGCCCCGAGGACGGCCCGGCCCCCGACGACAGCGTCTCCGCCATCGCCGAGCGCCTGATGCTCAAGCTGGACCCGGCCACCCTCGGCTGGGCGCTCGGCGCGCCCTCGGGCAAGGGCGAGATGCGGGCCTGGTTCGGACTCGCCGACGGCCGCGACGCCGACCCGCTCTCCCTGCTGCTCGCGGTGGACGCGCTGCCGCCGACCGCCTTCGAACTCGGGCTCCAGGGCTGGGTGCCGACCGTCGAGCTGACCGTGCACGTCCGCTGCCGCCCGGCCCCCGGCCCGCTGCGGGTGTCCATCACCACCCGCAACCTCGCCGGCGGCTTCCTGGAGGAGGACGCCGAGGTGTGGGACAGCGCCGACCGCCTGGTCGCCCAGTCCCGCCAACTCGCCCGCGTCCGACTCGGCTGACCGGTTCACTTGGGGGCGGGCTGGGGAGCGATTCGCCTGGGGTCGGGCTCGGCCGAGGGATTCGCCCGGAGTCAGACCCGGCTGACCGGCTCGCCAGGGGGGGGCAGGGCCGGCCGAGGGTCGGCCCGGGGTCTGACCCCGGCCGAGGGGCTCGCCCGGGGTCAGACCCGGTCGAGCGGGCGCCGGCCGAGCCACGCTGCCAGGCGGTCGTTGGCGTCGGCCCCCTCGGGGGCCGGCCGGGCCGCGTCGAAGGGCCGCCGCGGGTCGCGCTCCGGCTCGGGCAGCGCCCGGTGCGCGGCCGCGAGCGCGAACTCGCCCAGCTCCGGGTCGAGGACGAGCGGCCGGCCCAGCGCCTCGTTGAGGTCCCAGGTGTGGGCGACCAGCTCCATGACGAAGCCGGACAGGGCGGCGCGCCCGGGCATCTCGCCCCACGGCACCCGGGTCGGCGCGGCCATCCGCTCGTCGCTCTCCCAGGCCCGGATCACCCTGGTGCGGACCTCCTCGTAGGCGGCGGACCAGCCGTCGTCCGGCACGCCGTCCGTGGCGGTGTCCACCGCGCGCGGGACGCCGTCCGCGCCGACGGCCGCGAGCCGCAGGCTGACCACGACGACGTGGTCCAGCAGGGCCCGCACATCGAACTCGCGGCACGGCGTCGGCCCGGCCAGCTGCTCGGGCCGTACCGCCGCGATCACCGCCGCCGCCTGCTCGGTGGCGCGGGCGTAGACGGGACGGGGGTCGGGGAGGGGGGTGGTGGAGTCCATGCTGCTGCCTTCCTCAAAACATCGCGCGTTCTCGAAGCCGTCGAGCCGCACGCCGGGGGCGCCGACCCGATGACGAGCCCAGCATCGGCGTAAAACCTGACACCTGCCGTCAACATTTGTCCCCGGCCCGCGCCGGACGCGATCCTGGGGCCGTGAAGTCCGACCGCCTGCTGTCCGTCCTGCTGCTCCTCCAGACCCGGGGCCGGGTGCCCGCGCGCGAACTCGCCGAGCGCCTGGAGGTGTCGGTGCGCACCGTCTACCGGGACGTCGAGGCGCTGTCGGCCGCCGGGGTGCCGGTCTACGCCGAGCGGGGCCGGCACGGCGGCATCGCCCTGCTCGCCGGGTTCCGCACCGACGTCACCGGCCTGACCGCCGACGAGTCCCGCGCCCTGTTCGTGCTGGCCGCGCAGGGCGCGCACGCCGCGCTCGGCCTGGACGCGGCGCTCGGCTCGGCGCTGCGCAAGGTGATGGCCGCGCTGCCCGCCCCGCACCGTCCGGCGGCCGAGGCGGCCGGCCGGCGCATCCTGGTCGACGCCACCCGCTGGAAGAGCGGCCCGCACCCGCCCGTCGACCTGGGCGTCCTCCAGGACGCGGTCTTCGCCGACCGCCGCCTCAGGCTGCGCTACCGGCACGGCGGCGAGAGCGAGCCGCGCACGTACACCGTCGATCCCTACGGCCTGGTCGCCAAGGCGGGCGTCTGGTACCTGGTCGCCGACCGGCGGGGCCGGCCGCGGCTGTTCCGGGCCGACCGGGTCCGCTCGGCCCGGTCGCTGCCCGACCCGGTACGGCGCCGGCCGGGCGTCGAACTCGCCGACGCCTGGGAGGTGCTGCGCCGCCAGGTCGAGGAGCGCCCCGAGGGCTTCGAGGTGACCGTCCGGGTGCGCCGCGCCGGCCTGGACATGTTCCTGCGCCTCCAGGGCGCGTCGATGACCGGCCGCCCCGAGGACGACGGGGAGGGCGAGTGGGTCACCGTACGGCTGTCGTACGGCAGCCCCCGCGCGGTGCGCCAACTGCTCGGTTTCTGCGACCAGGTGGAGGTGGTGTCACCGCCCGAGGCGCGCGAGGAACTGCGCCGGGCGCTCACCTCGGTGGCGCGGATCTACGACGGTCCGCAGGGGGAGTGATGAAGCCGGGCCGCGGGCGCTTCGGGGCGCGCGGCGTCAGTCCCGCCAGTGCCGGCGGCCCACGCTGATCAGCCGCAACTGCCGGGCGGCGAGCCGGGCGACGCGCTCGCGCTCGGCCGAGGGGGCGGGCGGCGCCTCCAGGAACAGCGAGGCGGTGACCAGCATCTGGTCGACGTAGAGATGGGCGAGCATGAGCAGGTCGTCCGCGCTCCAGCCCGCCGACTGCGGGTCCTTGGCCAGTTCGTCGCACACCTCGCGGGCGAACCGGCCCAGTTGCTCCTGGATCGCCGCCCGCACCCGCTGGACCCCGCCGTGCCGCTCGCGGGCGATGAAGCGGACGTGGGCGGGGAAGGCGTCCACATGACGGGCGATCAGCTCGACGGCGCGCGCGATGCGCTCCTCGCTGTCGTCCGCGTCGGACACCGTGGTCCGGATCATCGGGTGCAGGCTGCCCAGCGCCTCGTCGACCAGCGCCACCCCGAGGTCGGCGGTGCACCGGAAGTGCCGGTAGAAGGCGGTCGGGGCGACGCCCACGGCGCGGGTGACCTCGCGCAGGCCCAGACTGCTCAGGCTCTGCTCCTCCAGCAGCGTCAGAGCCGCGTCCAGCAGCGCCCGCCGGGTCTTCAGCTTCTGCGCCTGGCGCACGCCGGGAGTGTGACTCATGCCATGCAGTTAACAACTGTTCTCCGGAATTTCCAAGCGATCGCGCACGCTAGACTGGGTAGTCAGTGAACAACTGTTACTACAAGCGTTCACCGCACGTTCCCGGCCGCGTCACAGAGGTCCGGGAGAACGCTGGAGGGGGATCCGTCCCATGCTGTTCCTCGTCGCCGCACTGCTGCTGTTCGGGCTGACCCTGGGCACCGTGGCCCACGCGCCGCTCGGCCTCAGCGCCGTCGCCGCCGTCGTGATCGCCGTCTGGCTGGCCGTCTTCGCGCTCCGCGAGCGGCACGCCCGCAGGCATGGCACGTCCCACTGACGCCCCGCACCGACCGCAGGGAGCACGCACCATGCACCTCACCGCACCGGCCGCCCGCCGCACCGGACTGCGCGACGCCGACGGCGCCGCCGTCGCGTCCTTCGTCCTCGGCCTGCTCGGCCTGCTCGTCCTCAACCTCGTCCTCGGCCCCATCGCCATCGCGCTGGCCGCGGTGGCCCTGTGGCGCGGCACCCACCGCCGCGGCCGCGCCCTGCTGGGCCTCGGCCTGGGCGTCGCCGACCTCCTCGTCCTGGCCGCCTTCATGCAGGCCGACCACACGGTGTCCTGGAACTTCTAGCCACCGCGTCCCGCCCCTCGCGGGCGCCGCGTCCCGCGAGGGCCGGTCCGCCGTGAGGCGCCGCGCGCGGGCGGGCGGAACCCGGCGCGACCGCGCCCCGGGGCCATGGCGGCACGCCCCGTAGAATCGGGCTCACCATGGCTTACCTCGACCACGCCGCGACCACGCCGATGCTCCCCGAGGCGGCAGCGGCGATGACCGCCGCGCTGGGCGTCACCGGCAACGCCTCCTCCCTGCACGCGTCCGGCCGCCGGGCCCGCCGCACGGTCGAGGAGTCCCGCGAGACCCTCGCCGAAGCGCTCGGCGCGCGCCCCAGCGAGGTCGTCCTGACCGCCGGCGGCACCGAGGCCGACAACCTCGCCGTGAAGGGCCTGTTCTGGTCCCGCCGCGCCGCCGACCCGGCCCGCGTCCGCGTCCTGGCCAGCCCGGTCGAGCACCACGCCGTCCTCGACGCCGTGCACTGGCTCGGCGAACACGAGGGCGCCACCGTCGAATACCTCCCCGTCGACTCTTACGGCCGCGTCCACCCCGAGGCGTTGCGCGAGGCGATCGCCCGCGACCCCGGCGACGTGGCGCTGGCCACCGTCATGTGGGCGAACAACGAGATCGGCACGGTGCAGCCGGTGCGCGAACTGGCCGACGTGGCGGCCGAGTACGGCGTCCCGCTGCACGCCGACGCGGTCCAGGCCGTCGGCCAGCTCCCGGTCGACTTCGCCGCCTCGGGGCTCGCCGCGATGACCGTCTCCGGCCACAAGATCGGCGGCCCGTACGGCATCGGCGCGCTGGTCCTGGGCCGTGAGCACACCCCCGTGCCCGTGCTGCACGGCGGCGGCCAGGAACGGCACGTGCGCTCCGGCACCCTCGACGTGCCCGCCGTCGCCGCGTTCGCCGTGGCCGGCCGGCACGCCGCCGCGCACCGCGAGCGGTTCGCCCGGGAGATCGGCGCGCTGCGCGACCGGCTGGTCGCCGCCGTCCAGGACGCCGTGCCCGACGCGATCCTCAACGGCGACCCCGCGCCCGGCGGCCGGCTCCCGGCCAACGCCCACTTCACCTTCCCCGGCTGCGAGGGCGACTCCCTGCTGCTCCTGCTGGACGCCCAGGGCATCGAGTGCTCCACCGGCTCCGCCTGCACCGCCGGCGTCGCCCAGCCCAGCCACGTCCTGCTCGCCACCGGCACCGAAGCGGACCTGGCCCGCGGCACCCTGCGCTTCTCCCTGGGCCACACCTCCACGGAGGCCGACGTAGAGGCGGTCGCCAAGGCCATCGCCCCAGCGGTGGAACGCGCCCGCGCGGCGGGCCTGACGTGACCGTGCTCCACCTGGACGACGACTTCGACACGGTGGCCCGGGTGCTGCCGGAACCGCGCGAGCAGAACGTCCGCGACCGCTGACCCCGCGTCCCCGTACCCTGTAAGGGCTATGACTGACACCCCGCAGCGCCCCCGCCCCCTCCGCGTCCTCGCCGCCATGTCGGGCGGCGTCGACTCCGCCGTCGCCGCCGCGCGCGCCGCGGAAGCCGGCCACGACGTCACCGGCGTCCACCTCGCGCTCTCCGCGAACCCGCAGTCCTTCCGCACGGGCGCGCGGGGCTGTTGCACCATCGAGGACTCCCGCGACGCCCGCCGCGCCGCGGACGTGATCGGCATCCCGTTCTACGTCTGGGACCTCGCCGACCGCTTCCGCGAGGACGTCGTGGAGGACTTTGTCGCCGAGTACGAGGCCGGCCGCACCCCCAACCCCTGCCTGCGCTGCAACGAGAAGATCAAGTTCGCCGCGCTGCTGGACAAGGCGCTCGCGCTCGGCTTCGACGCGGTGTGCACCGGCCACTACGCCAAGGTGGTGCGCGGCGCGGACGGCGCGCGCGAACTGCACCGCGCCTCCGACATGGCCAAGGACCAGTCCTACGTCCTCGGCGTGCTGGACGAGAAGCAGCTCGCGCACGCGCTGTTCCCGCTCGGCGACACGGTCACCACCAAGGAGGAGATCCGCGCGGAGGCCGAGCGGCGCGGCCTGGCCGTCGCCAAGAAGCCCGACTCGCACGACATCTGCTTCATCGCCGACGGCGACACCCAGGGCTTCCTGGCCCGTCGCCTGGGCCGGGCGGAGGGCGACATCGTGGACGAGAGCGGCGCGGTCGTCGGCAGCCACGAGGGCGCGTACGGCTTCACCATCGGCCAGCGCAAGGGCCTGCGCATCGGCACCCCGGCCCCCGACGGCAAGCCCCGCTACGTCCTGGACATCTCCCCGGTGGACAACACGGTGACGGTCGGCCCGGCCGCCGCCCTGGACGTCGACGCCCTCACCGCGATCAGGCCCCGCTGGTGCGGCGCGGTCCCCACCGGCCCCGGCGTCTACACCGCCCAGCTGCGCGCCCACGGCGGCGAGAGCGAGGTGAGCGCCGAACTCGTCGACGGCGAACTGCGGGTGACCTTCACCGAGCCGGTCCGCGGCGTCGCCCCCGGCCAGGCGATCGTCCTGTACGACGGCACCCGCGTGGTGGGCTCGGCGACGATCGCCTCGACGCGCAGGGCGACGGCCGGCGCGGTCTGAGCGTCGCGGCGCGGGGGCGGCGCACCGGTGTTCAGGGGCGGCGGTCGCCCTCCGCCGTCTCCTTGATCCCGCCGAGCGTCGCCTCCATGCCCTTGCCCAGCTCGTCCAGGCGGAAGGCGACGATCGCCTCCTCGCGCTCCGGGTGCTGCTCGATGTACGCGCTCAGGCCCGAGCGGCCGGGGCCGATCGTCACCGACTGGCGCAGCACGGTGCCGCCCTCCGGGGCGGGGGAGAGGGTGAAGGACCAGGTGGCCATGCGGGACGCGGAACCGTCGGGGGCCTTGCCGAACCGGCCGTCGACGTCCAGGACGCACCACGTGAGGGTCCGCCCGGGCGCGTACTCGGTGATCTCGGAGACGGTCCGCCACTCGCCGTTGACGGGATGCCGGTTGTGACCGGTGTACCGGGCGCCCAGGGCGGGTCCGGTCGCCCCGTCGCACCACTCCACCCGCTCCAGCTCGGGACTCCAGCGGGTCATCGCCGGCACGTCGGCCACGATCTCCCACACCCGGGCGGGATCGGCGGCGACGCGCACCTCGCGGTGCGTGGCGGGCTGGTCGGCGTAACGCATGGCGGCTCCCCGTGCGGACGCGGTCGTGCGCCGCGCCCGCCCAAGATCCTAGAGCCGCCAAGTGAGGCCGGTGGGTGTGGAGTTGGTTACAGCGAGAGCGGCGCTCAGCCGGTCAGGAACTCCACCAGCTCCGGCGCCAGTACGTCCGGGTCGACCAGGTGCGTCTGGTCCGCCAGGCAGCGGTAGGCGCCCTCGGGGGCCGCGTCCGCCGTCGCCCGGGCCGCCTCCCGCATCCACGCCGGGCTCGCGCCGCCCGCCAGGGCCAGCACCGGCGCCGTGATCGCGGCCAGCCGCTCCACCGGGACCCGGCCGCCCGCCATCACCGCGTCGTCGTGAGCGAGGGACGGCGCGATCGCCTCCATGTCCGGCCACATCGGGGAGGTGCGGGCGTGGGCGATCATCGCGGGCGCCAGCCCGGTCAGGGCCAGGAACAGCTCCACCGCGTCCCCGCGCCGCCCCTGGTCCAGCGCCTCGGTGAGCCGCGCGGTGTACGCGGCGCGCTCCTCCGCGCCCTCGTCGGACAGCGCGAACGGCGGCTCGTACACCGCGACCCGGGTCACCGGCAGCCCGCTCGCCGCCGCCTCCAGGGCCAGCGCGGCGCCCGACGAGACGCCGTACAGCGCCGCGCCGCCGCCCGCCGCCCCGATCAGCGCGGCGATGTCCTCCACCTCGCGCTCGACCGCGTACGGCGCCGTATCACCGCTCGCGCCGCGCCCCCGGCGGTCGGGGACGAGGACGTCGAAGCGGCCGGCGAGGCGCGCGGCCAGCGGCGCCAGCGTCGCGCCCGTCGACATCGCCCCGCTCACCAGGACGAGGGGCGGGCCCTCGCCGGTGCGGGCGTACGCGAGGCGGGTGCCGTCGCGTGAGGTGACCTGATGGTCCATGGCCGTCTCCCTGCCGTTCTCCATGCCTAGGCAGACTGCCACGCCGGAGGGAACTCATCGGGGAGGCGGCGAGAAGTCCGGGGACCCGGGTCCACTGGGCTCCGGGTCCACTGGGCTGGGGCTCGGCGACCCGGGCCCCGGGGGTTCACACCACTTCGGTGTCGTAGAAGCACAGGTGGTCCTTGATCGCGGCCACGTCCGGCTTGGGCTCGGGGTACGCCCACACCAGGTCCGGCGCGTCCGGCAGCGACCAGTAGGACGCGTCGCCCTTGAAGGGGCAGTGGGTGTGCGTGCCGGAGGGCGTCAGCAGGTCGAGGCGGACGTCCTCGGGCGGCAGGTAGTAGCGCGGCGGGCAGCCCGTCTCGCGCAGCACCAGGGGGCGGCGGCTGTCCGCCAGGACCTGCCCGCCGCGCACCACGCGCACGTGCTCGCCGCTCGGCTCGACGGTGATCGTGTGTCCTCGGGTTTCTCGGGTCATACCAGGGGCAGCACCGGCCGGGCCCCGCATCTTCCCGTGTGTCATACACCTACCCGCCCCGCGTACCGTGGGCCGCATGAACATCTGCGTCTTCCTCTCCGCCGCCGACCTCGACGACCGCTACACCCGCCCCGCGCGCGACTTCGCCCGGCTGCTCGGCAAGGGCGGGCACACCCTGGTGTGGGGCGGCTCCGACAGCGGCCTGATGAAGGTGGTCGCGGACGGCGTGCAGGAGGCGGGCGGCCGGCTCGTCGGCGTGTCGGTGGACTTCCTGTCGGCCAAGGCGCGGCCCGGCGCCGACGAGATGGTCATCGCGCGCGACCTCGCCGAGCGCAAGCGGCTGCTGCTGGAGAAGGCCGACGCCGTGGTGATCATGGTGGGCGGCACCGGCACCCTGGACGAGGCCACCGAGATCCTGGAGCTGAAGAAGCACGGCCGCACCGAGAAGCCGGTGGTGCTGCTGAACACCGCGGGCTTCTACGACGGCCTGCGCGAGCAGTTCCGCCGGATGGAGGAGGAGGGCTTCCTGCCCCGGCCGCTGGCCGAGCTGGTCTTCTTCGCCGACCAGCCGGCGGCCGCGCTCGCCTACCTGGAGGAGTCCCTGGACGCGGCCTGACGCCCGGGTGCGAGCATGGCGGCATGGCTACACACGTGATCACCGGAGCCGGCTCCGGCATCGGCGCGGCCGTCGCCCGCCGCCTGCACGCGCGCGGGGACCAGCTCGTGCTGCACGCGCGCGACGCGGGCCGCGCCAAGGAACTGGCGGCCGAATTCCCCGGCGCCCGGACCCTCGTCGGCGACCTCGCCGACCCGGACCGGCTCAGCTGGGCGTTCTCCCACCAGACGCTCCCCGAGCGGGTCGACTCCCTGCTGCACGTCGCCGGCGTGGTCGACCTCGGCCCGGTCGGCGAGCTGACCCCGAAGGCGTGGCGCCACCAGCTCAACGTCAACCTGATCGCGCCCGCCGAGCTGACCCGCCACTTCCTGCCCCAGCTGCGCGCCGCACGCGGCCACGTCCTGTTCGTCAACTCGGGCGCCGGCCTGAGCGCGAGCCCCGACTGGTCCGCCTACGCCGCCTCCAAGCACGGCCTGAAGGCGCTGGCCGACGCCCTGCGCCAGGAGGAGCACGGCAACGGCGTGCGCGTCACCTCCGTCTACCCGGGCCGCACCGCCGGCCCCATGCAGGCCAAGGTGCACCAGCAGGAGGGCAAGGAGTACGACCCGGCCCGCTGGATCGACCCCGAATCGGTGGCGACGACCATCGTGATGGCCCTCGACCTGCCGCACGACGCCGAGGTCAACGACCTCACGGTCCGGCCGGGGCGCTGACCGGTGCGCCGGCCCGGGCGCGCCGCTGCGTAGGCTGCGCGGGTGAGCGAAAACAGCCAGTTCCAGTTCGGCGCCGCCACCGGGGTCGGATCGATGCCCGGCGGCGACGCGCGGGAGGCCGCCAAGACCGCCGTGGGCAGTTTCGAGGACTTCCCCTTCCTGCCGGAGCTGCCCGCCCGCGGGCCCGGCGCCGACATGATCGGGCGCACCGCCGGCCTGCTGGTCGAGCTGTACGCGCGCGTGGAGCCCAGCGGATGGCGGCTCGGCGACCGGCCGGGCCGCGACACCCGGCGGGCCCGCTCCTGGCTGCGGGAGGACCTGGACGCCCTGGAGGAGCACACCCAGGAGCACCAAGGGCCGCTGAAGGTGCAGGCCGTCGGCCCCTGGACGCTCGCCGCGAACCTGGAGCTGCGCAACGGCGAGGCGGCCCTCTCCGATCCCGGCGCCTGCCGCGACCTGGCCGCCTCCCTCGCCGAGGGCCTGCGCCCGCACCTGGCCGAGGTGCGGCGGCGGGTGCCCGGCGCGCAGGTCGTCCTGCAACTGGACGAGCCCTCCCTCACCGCCGTCCTGCGCGGGCAGGTGCGCACCGCCAGCGGCTACCGCACCCACCGCGCCGTGGACCGCCAGGTGGTCGAGGCGACGCTGCGCGACGTCGTCGGCGTGCACGCCGAGGGGCCCGTGGTGGTCCACTCCTGCGCGCCCGACGTCCCCTTCGCGCTGCTGCGCCGGGCGGGCGCGGCGGGCGTCTCCTTCGACTTCTCGCTCGTCACCGAGCGCGACGACGAGGTGCTCGGGGAGGCCGTGGAGGCCGGCACCCGGCTGTTCGCCGGTGTCGTGCCGGCCACGGACGGCCCGTTGTCAGACCCTGCCGGTAGCGTCATGGGTGTCAGAACGCTGTGGCGCAGGCTGGGGCTGCGACCGGGGCTTCTCGCGGACGCGGTCACCGTCACCCCGGCGTGCGGACTCGCGGGCGCTTCCCCCGCGTACGCACGCCAGGCGCTCGCCCACTGCGTCCGGGCGGCGAGATCCCTCGCGGACAACCCTGAGTAACGGGAGGACCACACGGTGGCCGGCGACAAGCAGCAAGCGGAGACAGCGGTGCCCGCCGAGGCCCGCGAGGAGCACGCGCGGCTCGCGGAGCAGGTCGAGGAGCACCGCTTCCGGTACTACGTCAAGGACGCGCCGGTCGTCAGCGACGCCGACTTCGACCGCCTCCTGCGCTCCCTGGAGGCCCTGGAGGAGCGCCACCCGGAGCTGCGCACGCCGGACTCGCCGACCCAGAAGGTCGCCGGGTCCTACGAGACGGAGTTCACCGCGGTCGAGCACCGCGAGCGGATGCTCTCGCTGGACAACACGTTCAACGACGAGGACATGGCCGCCTGGGTGGACCGGATCGCCAGGGAGCTGGGCGAGCAGGAGTACCACTTCCTGTGCGAGCTGAAGGTCGACGGCCTCGCCGTCAACCTGACGTACGAGCACGGCCGGCTCACCCGCGCGGCCACCCGCGGCGACGGCCGCACCGGCGAGGACATCACGCCCAACGTCCGCACCATCGCCGAGATCCCCGACCGCCTGCACGGCGACCGGGTCCCCGACCTGGTCGAGATCCGCGGCGAGGTCTACTTCCCGATGGCGGGGTTCGAGGAGCTGAACGCCCGCCTGGTCGCGGCCGGCGACAAGCCCTTCGCCAACCCGCGCAACGCCGCCGCCGGTTCACTGCGCCAGAAGGACCCGCGGGTCACCGCCACCCGCCCCCTGCACATGGTCGTCCACGGCATCGGCGCCCTGGCGGGCTACGAGGGCCTGACCCGCCTGTCCGAGGGGTACGACCTGCTGAGCGGCTGGGGCCTGCCCACCTCCCCGTACAACAGAGTGGTGGACGGCCTCGACGGCATCCGCGACTTCATCGCCTACTACGGCGAGCACCGCCACTCGGTGGCGCACGAGATCGACGGCGTGGTCGTCAAGCTCGACGAGATCCGCCTCCAGGGCCGCCTCGGCTCCACCGCGCGCGCCCCGCGCTGGGCGATCGCGTACAAGTACGCGCCCGAGGAGGTCAACACCAAGCTCCTCAACATCCGCGTGGGCGTGGGCCGCACCGGCAGGGTCACGCCGTACGCGCAGGTCGAGCCGGTCACCGTCGCCGGCTCCGAGGTCGAGTTCGCCACCCTGCACAACCAGGACGTGGTCAAGGCCAAGGGCGTCCTCATCGGCGACACCGTCGTGCTGCGCAAGGCCGGCGACGTCATCCCGGAGATCCTCGGCCCGGTGGCCGACCTGCGCGACGGCAGCGAGCGCGCGTTCGTGATGCCGGACGAGTGCCCCGAGTGCGGGACGCCGCTGCGGCCCATGAAGGAGGGCGACGTCGACCTGCGCTGCCCCAACGCCCGCGCGTGCCCCGCCCAGTTGCGCGAGCGGCTGTTCTACCTCGCCGGCCGCAAGGCGCTGGACATCGAGCACTTCGGCTACGTCGCCGCCGCCGCCCTCACCAAGCCGCTGGAGCCGGCCGAGCCGCCGCTGCGCGACGAGGGCGACCTGTTCGACCTCACCATCGAGCGGCTGCTGCCCATCAAGGCGTACGTCCTCGACCAGGACAGCGGTCTGCCCAAGCGCGACCCGAAGACCGGCGAGGAGAAGATCGCCACCGTCTTCGCCAACCAGCAGGGCGAGCCGAAGAAGAACGCGCTGGCCATGCTGGAGAACATCGCCGCCGCCAAGCAGCGCCCGCTGGCCCGGGTGCTCACCGGCCTGTCGATCCGTCACGTCGGCCCGGTCGCCGCCGAGGCGCTGGCCCGCGAGTTCCGCTCCATCGACCGCGTCGAGCAGGCGAGCGAGGAGGAGTTGGCGGGCACCGACGGGGTGGGCCAGATCATCGCGGCCTCCCTCAAGGAGTGGTTCGCCGAGGAGTGGCACCAGGAGATCATCCGCAAGTGGCGGGCCGCGGGCGTGCGCATGGAGGAGGAGGGCCCCGGCGAGGACGAGGGCCCGCGCCCGCTGGAGGGCCTCACGGTCGTGGTCACCGGCACCCTGGAGCACTTCACCCGGGACGGTGCCAAGGAGGCGCTCCAGAGCCGCGGCGCCAAGGTGACCGGCTCGGTGTCCAAGAAGACCTCCTTCGTGGTCGTCGGCGACAGCCCCGGCTCCAAGTACGACAAGGCGATGCAGCTGAAGGTGCCCGTGCTGGACGAGGAGGGATTCGGCGTCCTGCTCGACCGGGGCCCGGACGCGGCGGCCGAAGTGGCGCTCCCCGACGCGGCGGCCGAAGCCGCGCCCGACGCCGTTCCCGACGCCGTTCCCGACGCGGCGGCCGAAGTCGCGCTCCCCGCCGAGGAGTAGTGGCCGAAGTCGGGCTCCCGAGAGGAGCGGTGGCCGAAGTGCTACCCCCGAGGGGCGAGTAGTGGCCGAAGTGGCCGCCCCGACCGGCGGGTAGCGGTTGAAGGCCACCCGTACGGCGCATATCAGATGCATACGGGTGGCCGGGGCGCATTCGGGCAACCGTCGGCGACCGCTGCCCGTGCGAGCCTTCCGCGGCCTACTGTTGAGGGGTGCGCCCGCCGTGTCCGGCCGCGGTCGGGGCATCCCCCGTGCTCCGACGAGCGCGGGGAAGGGTTTTCCGGCGCGGTGCCGGTGCGGGCCGAAGGGGCGCCGCACCGGGGCCGCGTGGTGTGGGCACCGCCGGCTGTGAGAGGGACGGGAATGGAACCGACCGAGAGCGCCGCCCCGCACTCGCGGCTGCGCCGGGTGACCGGCGCATGGCGAGGGTGCCTGCGGCGGACGGCGGAGCGTTCGGGTACGGAACAGCACGCGGGGCGCGCGCCCCTGGCCGTGCGCCCCGCCGCACACCACACCGTCGCGCGCCCGCAGCTCCACCCGGCGGCGGCCGGCCGAACGGCCGCCGGACCGCTCGGCGCGGGATCCCGCACCGAGCGCCCCGCGCCGCGCGCCGCGCTCGCCCCCGCGGTCGTCACCGCCGCCGCCCTCGTCCTCGGGGCCGGCGTCCTGCGGTCGTTCACCGGCGCGCACGCCCTCTTCCCGTCCGGCGCCGCCGGCTGGTCGCTGGCCGTGCTCACCGGCGTCGTCGTCGGCCACCTCGTCATGCTCGGCCGCGCCCGCTGGTCGGGCGGCACCGGCTCCGGCGCCGCCCTCACCCTCGCCGTGCTCCTGCTCTACGGCTGGGTGCCCGCCGCCATGGTCAGCCTCGCCGTCGTCGTCCTGGCCGGCGTGGCCCGGCGCGGGCGGTGGCGGCCCGGTGTGCTGTGCGGCGCCGCGGACCTCCTCGGGATCGCCGCCGCCGCGCTCCTGCTGGGCGCCTGCGGCCGGGTGCCGACCGTGGAGCAGCCCTGGGACCCCGGCGACTGGACCGCGTACGCCGTCCCCGAAGTGGTGCTGGCGGCGGCCGTCTACCTCGCCGTCACCCGTCTGCTGATCTGGTGCCTGCACGCCCCGCGCACCGGCCCGCTGCCCACCGTCGCCCGCCCCGCCCTGATCCGGCAGGGCCTCCTCGCGATCGCCCTGCTCGGCATCGCGCCCCTGCTCTGTGTCGTCGCCGTCGCCCAGCCGGTGCTGCTGCCGCTGTTCGCCATCCCGCTCATCGCGCTCGACGCCACCTTGTGGATCGCCCGCGCCCGGGCCGAGGAGCAGCTGCGCGACCCGCTGACCGGCCTGCCCAACCGGCAGTGGCTGCTGGAGCGTATCTGGACCGCCCTGGACGACACCGAACGCGCCGGCGGCCGGGCCGCCCTGCTGCTGATCGACCTCGACCGGTTCCGCTCGGTCAACGACACGCTCGGCCATCTCGCCGGGGACCGGCTGCTGCTCCAGATCGCCGACCGGCTGCGGCAGGCGCTGCCCCGCGGGGCGGAGGCCGCGCGGCTGGGCGGCGACGAGTTCGCCGTGTTACTGCCGGTCGCCGACTCCACCACGTCCGCGACCCGCATCGCCCGCCAGCTCGTCACCGCGCTCAGTTCGCCGCTCGACCTCGACGGCCTGACCCTCGTCCTGGAGGCCAGCGCCGGCGTCGCCGTCTTCCCCGACCACGCCCTGGACGCCGAGGGCCTGCTGCGCCGCGCCGACGTGGCGATGTACCAGGCCAAGCGGGACCGCACGGGGGTGGAGGTGTACGAGTCCAAACGGGACTCCAACACCCCCGACCGGCTCGGCCTGCTCGGCGATCTGCGCCGCGCCCTGGACGCCCACGAGGTCCAGCTGCACTACCAGCCCAAGGTCCGCTTCGACGGCCAGGTCGCCGGCCTGGAGGCACTGGTGCGCTGGGTGCACCCGGAGCGGGGCAAGGTCCCGCCGGACGAGTTCATAGCGATCGCCGAGTCCTCGGGGCTGATGCCCCACCTCACCGAGTACGTGCTGGAGACCGCCCTCGCCCAGGTCGCCCGGTGGCGCGCCCAGGGCCTGTTCACCCCGGTCGCCGTCAACGTCTCGCCGCGCGACGTGCACACCCCCGGCTTCGCCGGCTCGGTGGCCGCCCGGCTGGCCCGGCACGGCGTCCCGGCCGGCGCGCTCCAGCTGGAGATCACCGAGCACGTGCTGCTGGAGGACCCGCAGCGGGCCGCCGACACGCTGGCCGGGCTCACCGCGCACGGGGTGAAGATGTCGCTGGACGACTTCGGCACCGGCTACTCCTCGCTGGTGCACCTGCGGCGGCTGCCGGTGAGCGAACTGAAGATCGACCGTTCCTTCGTGGCCCGCCTCGCGGTGGACACCGAGGACGCCGCGATCGTGCGCTGCACGGTCGACCTCGCCCACTCCCTCGGGCTGCTCGTCGTCGCGGAGGGCGTCGAGGACGACGAGACCTGGGAGCGGCTGCGGGACCTGCGCTGCGACGCCGTGCAGGGCTGGCTGGTGGCCGCCGCGATGCCGCCCGAGGAGACCACGGCGTGGCTCCGCGCCCGCGGCTCCCAGGGCTGGGTCCGCCCCGCCGCGGCCCTTCCCGCCGCGGCCACCGACGACTGAGCCGCCACCCCCCGACGAACCCCCGCCCCCCTCCGGGGCCACCCGGGCGCGCCCCGCACCCATCCCCTCGGCCTCCCGCCCATTCCCTCGGCCTTCTGCCGGTGACTTCGGCCGCCGCCGTCCGGCCTCCCGCCGCCGTCCCGGTGGCCCGCCGCCCGGAAGTCCGCGGGCCGGTTCCGGGTCAGTCCCGGTCGGGGGGTGCGAAGTGGCTGGTCAGGAGGGCCAGGCGGCGTTCGTGGGCGGGTTCGGGGAGGCGGCCGCCGCGCATCAGCGTGACCAGACCGTGCAGTCCGGCCCAGTAGGTCTCCGTCAGCAGTCCCGGCTCGTCGCCCTGGGCCGCGACCGGCTCGACGGCCCGGACCAGTTCGCCGAACGCCTCGTGCAGCGCGGCGGGGGCCTCCGGCGTCGCGAACGGCAGGTCCACCGGGTGGGTGAAGATCGCGTCGTAGAGCGCGGGCCGCCGCCGGGCGAAGGCGGTGTACGCCTCGCCGACCGCCGCCAGCGCCCGCCGCGGGCTCCCCGCCGCCGCGCGCGCGGCGCGCAGCTCGGCCGCGAGCTCCGCGCAGCCCTGCACCGCGACCGCCGCCATGATGGCGCTCTTGCCCCTGAAGTGGCTGTAGAGGACCGGCTGGCTGTACTCGATCTCGGCCGCCAGCCGGCGCGTGGTGACCGACTCCCAGCCCTCCTCCTCCGCCAGCTTCCGCGCGGCCGTCACGATCAGCCGCTCCCGCTCCGCCCGTTCACGCTCCCTGCGCCGCTGGATCGTCATGAACGGATTCTATCAGTGCTAGCCAATCTGTCGTCGCTCTGCTAGCTTCGCTTCATCGCCTAGCGACGCTAGGAACCGGATCGCCGATGAGGAGAAGTGACATGACCACCACCGCCTACACCGTGGCCGTCCTGCTCGACCTGTTCTGCGTGTTCCTCGCCTACCGCTTCCTCTTCCAGCCCGGACCGGCCGCGGCCGGCTACGGCGTCCCGGCCGACCCGCGCGGCGACGCCGGCGCCTACCTCTCGATCAAGGGCGTCCGGGACGGCGCCCTCGGCGTGGTGGGCCTGGCCCTGCTGGCCTTCGCCGGCGCCCGCGCCGAGGCGTGGTTCATGCTCTGCGTGGCACTCGTCCCGCTGGCCGACACCCTGATAGTCCTGCGCCACGGCGGCGCGAAGGCGGTCGCGTTCGGCGTCCACTTCGCCACCGCGGCCGTCGTCCTGGTCTGCGCCGGACTCCTCTTCGCGCTCTGAGCCGGGCGCACCGGGAGCCCGCGGGGCCGCCACGCCGGGATGCGGGGAGAAACCGCTGCACGGGCACACGGCCCCGCCCCATAGGATTGGCTCCACACCACACACACTCACCCAGAGGAACGCTGCATGCCTGGCATCACGCGCGAGGAGGTCGCCCACCTCGCCCGGCTGGCGCGTCTGGAGCTGAAGCCCGAAGAGCTCGACCACTTCGCGGGACAGCTGGACGACATCATCGGCGCGGTGGCCCGCGTCAGCGAGGTCGCCGACCGAGACGTACCGCCGACCTCCCACCCGCTGCCGCTGACGAACGTCATGCGCGCGGACGAGGTCCGTCCGTCGCTCACCCCCGAGCAGGCGCTCTCCGGCGCCCCGGCCCAGGAGCAGCAGCGTTTCAAGGTGCCGCAGATCCTGGGGGAGGAGTAAGCCATGACGGACATCATCAAGCTCACCGCGGCCGAGACCGCCGAGAAGATCGCCTCCGGCGAGCTGACGGCCGTCGAGGTCACCGAGGCGCACCTGGCCCGCATCGAGGCCGTCGACGAGAAGGTGCACGCCTTCCTGCACGTGGACCGCGAGGGCGCCCTCGCCCAGGCCCGCGCCGTGGACGAGAAGCGGGCCCGCGGCGACAGGCTCGGCCCGCTGGCCGGCGTGCCGCTCGCGCTGAAGGACATCTTCACCACCGAGGGCGTGCCGACCACCGTCGGCTCCAAGATCCTCGAAGGCTGGATCCCGCCGTACGACGCGACGCTCACCCAGCGGCTCAAGGCCGCCGACGTCGTCATCCTCGGCAAGACCAACATGGACGAGTTCGCCATGGGCTCCTCCACCGAGAACAGCGCCTACGGGCCCACCGGCAACCCCTGGGACCTCACCCGGATCCCCGGCGGCTCCGGCGGCGGCTCCAGCGCCGCGCTCGCCTCCTACCAGGCCCCGCTGGCCATCGGCACCGACACCGGCGGCTCCATCCGCCAGCCGGCCGCCGTCACCGGCACGGTCGGCGTCAAGCCGACCTACGGCGCGGTCTCCCGCTACGGCATGGTCGCCTTCTCCTCCTCCCTCGACCAGGGCGGCCCCTGCGCCCGCACGGTCCTGGACGCGGCCCTGCTGCACGAGGTGATCGCCGGCCACGACCCGCTGGACTCCACCTCCATCGACGAGCCGGTCCCGCCGGTGGTCGAGGCCGCCCGCAACGGCAGCGTGGCGGGCATGCGCGTCGGCGTGGTCAAGCAGTTCCGCGGCGAGGGCTACCAGGCCGGCGTCGTGCAGCGCTTCGACGAGGCGGTCGAGCTGCTGCGCTCGCTGGGCGCGGAGATCGTCGAGCTGGACTGCCCGTCCTTCGACCTCGCCCTGTCGGCGTACTACCTGATCGCGCCGTCCGAGTGCTCCTCCAACCTGGCCCGCTTCGACGGCCTGCGCTACGGCCTGCGCACCGGCGACGACGGCGGCCACTCGGCGGAGGAGGTCACCTCCCTCACCCGTGAGGCGGGCTTCGGCCCCGAGGTCAAGCGCCGCGTCATCCTCGGCACCTACGCGCTCAGCTCCGGCTACTACGACGCGTACTACGGCAGCGCCCAGAAGGTCCGTACGCTCATCAAGCAGGACTTCGACAAGGCGTTCGAGCAGGTCGACGTGATCGTCTCCCCGACGACCCCGACCACCGCCTTCCCGATCGGCGAGCGCGCCGACGACCCGATGGCGATGTACCTCGCCGACCTGTGCACCATCCCGACCAACCTGGCGGGCAACGCGGCCATGTCCCTGCCCTGCGGTCTCGCCCCGGAGGACAACCTCCCGGTGGGCCTGCAGATCATCGCCCCGGTGATGAAGGACGACCGCCTCTACAAGGTGGGCGCCGCCGTCGAGGCCGCGTTCGTGGAAAAGTGGGGACACCCGCTGCTCGAGGAGGCTCCGTCGCTGTGAGTAACGCACTGTCCAAGGCCAAGGGCTTCAAGAAGTCCAAGTCCGGTACGTACCTGTCGATGGCCACGACCGCGTTCGGCGCGCTGGGCGTCGCCAAGCAGATCAAGAAGGCCCGCGCCGAGAGCGACACGCTGCGCCTGATCGACGCGTCCGTGTCCGCCGTCGCGATCGTCACCGGCCTCGCCATCCTCTACCGCGAGCTGAAGCGGCTGGGCGACGACGACGTCCTGCTGGGCTGAGAGGGAAGTTTTCACCGTGACCACCACGACCGACCTGGTGTCGTACGAGGACGCGCTGGCGTCGTACGACCCCGTCATGGGCCTTGAGGTCCATGTCGAACTCGGCACCGCCACCAAGATGTTCTGCGGCTGCTCGACCGCGCTCGGCGCCGAACCGAACAGCCAGACCTGCCCGGTCTGCCTCGGCCTGCCCGGCGCGCTCCCGGTCGTCAACGCGACCGGCGTCGAGTCCGCCGTCAAGATCGGTCTCGCGCTGAACTGCGAGATCGCCGAATGGTGCCGCTTCGCCCGGAAGAACTACTTCTATCCGGACATGCCGAAGAACTTCCAGACCTCCCAGTACGACGAGCCGATCGCCTTCGGCGGCTACCTCGACGTGCAGCTGGAGGACGGCGAGACCTTCCGCGTGGAGATCGAACGCGCCCACATGGAGGAGGACACCGGCAAGTCGACGCACGTCGGCGGCGCCACCGGCCGCATCCACGGCGCGTCCCACTCCCTGCTGGACTACAACCGCGCCGGCATCCCGCTGATCGAGATCGTCACCAAGCCGATCGTCGGCGCCGGCGAGCGCGCGCCCGAGGTCGCCAAGGCCTACGTCCGTGAGCTGCGCGAGCTGATCCGCGCACTCGGCGTCTCCGAGGCCCGCATGGAGATGGGCCAGATGCGCTGCGACGTGAACCTGTCGCTGATGCCCAAGGGCGCGGACAAGTTCGGCACCCGCAGCGAGACGAAGAACGTCAACTCGCTGCGGTCCGTCGAGCGGGCCGCCCGGTTCGAGATCCAGCGGCACGCCGCGGTGCTCTCCTCCGGCGGCACGATCATCCAGGAGACCCGCCACTTCCACGAGGACACCGGGTCCACGACCTCGGGCCGCGTGAAGGAGGAGGCCGAGGACTACCGGTACTTCCCGGAGCCCGACCTGGTGCCGGTGGCGCCCTCGCGCGCCTGGGTCGAGGAGATCCGCGCCGCGCTGCCCGAACTGCCGCTGGCCCGCCGTACCCGCCTGCTGGCGGAGTGGGGCATCTCGGCCACCGACATGCAGGCCATCCTCAACGCCGGCGCGCTGGAGCCGATCGTCGCCACCATCGAGGCCGGCGCCGACGCGACGTCCGCCCGCAAGTGGTGGATGGGCGAGCTGGCGCGCAGCGCCAACGAGTCCGGCACGTCCCTGGACGAGCTGGCGATCACCCCGCGGCAGGTGGCCCGGGTGACCGAGCTGGTCACCTCCGGCGACCTGAACGACAAGCTGGCGCGCCAGGTCATCGAGGGCGTCCTCGCGGGCGAGGGCACCCCGGACGAGGTCGTCGACAAGCGCGGTCTGAAGGTCGTCTCCGACGACTCCGCGCTCGGCACGGCCGTGGACGAGGCCATCGCCGGCAACCCCGGCGTCGCGGACAAGATCCGCGGCGGCAAGGTCGCGGCGGCGGGCGCGCTGGTCGGCGCGGTCATGAAGGCCACCCGCGGCCAGGCCGACGCGGCCCGCGTCAAGGAGCTGATCCTGGAGAAGCTGGGCGTCTCCGAGTAGCACCCGCGCGGCGGTGCCGGCCCCGGCCGGTTCCGCCGCCGCACCGAAGGGCGCGTCCCGGTCCACTCCGGGGCGCGCCCTTCGGCCGTCTCCGCCCGTTCCCCGCGTGGCGTCCCCCCGCCCCGGGCCGCGCCGGGCGCCGGGCGGGCCGCCCCCGCCGACCGCCGCCCCAGGTCCGGCGGCTACGCTCGCCCGCCATGAGTGGACGCGTCGATTCCGAAGCCCCCGCCGCCATACCCCGGCCGGACGGCGCCGAGACCGCCGACCCGCGGGACGAAGCTCCTGACTCACGGGACGAGGCCACCGCCCCGCGGGACGAGACCGGGACCGCACCCCTGACGCCCTCGGGAACCGCCCCCGGCGAGGACGATCACGACGGCTCCCACGACCTCGCCGAGGTCGCGCGCCGGGCGCGCTGGACGGCGGGCGGGGCCGGGGCGCTGCTGGCGCTCGCCGGACTCGCCGCCGCGCTCCTGCGGCTGACCGGCTCGGCCCCGGCCCTCGTGGGCTGCGCCTACGCGGTCGGCGCCGCCCTGTGCGCCCCGGCGTCCCTGCTCGGCCTGCGCGGGCACACCCGGCGGGCGCTGTGGCTGATGGTCGCCGGCGTGATGGTGATGGCACTCGGAGACCAGTTCGACTGACCGTCCGGCCCGCCCGGCAGCCCCCGTCCCGTGACATCACCCATAATGATGTGAATAACGACACGAACACGGTCAACGATCACATTCGCCTGCAAGAGTGTTTCTTCCTTGCTCATGCGTTCTTTGCGGGCCGTTCCGTTCATGGACGACTGTTCCCGGTCAAAGATCCACAAACCGTCCTCTGGGAGCACGTTCGTGGCAGCCCTCGCGCGCTGGTGTGTCCGGCACCGCCTCGTCACCGTTCTGCTCTGGCTCCTCGCCCTCGGCGGGGTCACCGTCGCCGCCGCCGTCACCGGCCCGGCGTACTCGAACGACTACGAGGTCCCCGGCACCGAGTCCGGCCGCGCCACCCAGCTGCTGCGCGAGGGCTTCCCGGATCTCGGCGGCGACAGCGACACCGTCGTCTGGCACACCGCGTCCGGCACCGTCCGCGCCGCCGACGTGGAGCAGACGATGACCCGCACCCTGGACCGCGTCGAGTCGCTGCCCGGGGTGGCCTCCGTGGTCAGCCCCTACCAGGGCCGGGGCGCCGGCCAGATCAGCGCCGACAGCCGCACCGCGTACGCGACGGTCACCTTCACCCATGCTGCCCAGGACATCCCCGAGTCCCAGAGCCGGGCCGTGGTCGGCGCGGCGAAGGCCGCCCAGGGCGACGGGCTCCAGGTGGAGCTGGGCGGCGGCGCGATCGGCGGCACCCAGTCCTCCGGCGGACACCTCGCCGAGATCGTCGGCGTGGCGATGGCCGCCGTCGTGCTCCTCCTCGCGTTCGGCTCGCTCGCCGCGTCCCTGCTGCCCATCGCCACCGCGCTGGTGAGCGTCGGCACCGCCTACGGCGCCATAGAGCTGCTCGGCCACGCCATGACGGTGGCCGACTTCGCGCCCATGCTGGGCATGCTGATCGGCCTCGGCGTCGGCATCGACTACGCGCTGTTCATCGTCACCCGGCACCGGCGCGGCCTCAAACGCGGGCTCACCACCGCCGAGGCGGCCGCGAACGCCGTCGCCACCACCGGGCGCGCCGTCGTCTTCGCGGGCGCCACCGTCTGCATCGCCCTGCTCGGCATGCTGATCCTGCGGCTCGGCTTCCTCAACGGCGTGGCGATCGCCGCCGCCTCGACCGTCGCCCTCACCGTCGCCGCCTCGGTGACCCTGCTGCCCGCCCTGCTGTCCTTCATCGGCCCGCGCGCCCTGAGCCGGCGCGAGCGGCGCAGACTGGCCGAGCACGGCCCCGAACCCGAGCTGCCCACCGGGTTCGCCGCCCGCTGGTCGGCCTTCGTGGAACGCCACCCCAAGCTGCTCGGCGTCCTCGCCCTGGCCGTGATCACGGTGCTCGCGCTGCCCACCCTCTCCCTCCACCTCGGCACCTCCGACCAGGGCAACGACCCCGCCTCCTCGACCACCCGGCGGGCCTACGACCTCGTCGCCGACGGCTTCGGCCCCGGCGTCAACGGACCGCTGACCCTCGTCACCCGCGTGGACGACGCCAAGGACCGGCTCGCCCTGGAGGACCTCGGCAGCGCCCTGCGCACCACCGACGGCGTCGCCGACGTCACCCCGGTCACCTACGACGGCGGCGGCGCCACCGCCTACCTGACCGTCGTCCCCGACTCCGCGCCCCAGTCGCAGCGCACCAGCGAACTGGTCGACCGGCTGCGCACCGAGGTGCTGCCGCGCGCCGAGACCGGCACCTCGCTCGACGTGCAGGTCGGCGGCGTCACCGCCGGGTACGACGACTTCGCGGGCGTGATCGTCGGCCGGCTGCCGCTGTTCGTCGGCGTGGTCGTCGGCCTCGGCTGCCTCCTGCTGCTGCTCGCCTTCCGGTCCGTCGGCATCCCGCTCAAGGCCGCCGCCATGAACATCGCCGCCGTCGCCGCCGCCTTCGGCGTCGTCGTCGCGGTCTTCCAGTGGGGCTGGGGCAGCGAGTTCCTGGGCCTGGGCCGGGCCGGCCCCATCGAGCCGTTCCTGCCCGTGATCATGGTCTCGGTGCTGTTCGGGCTGTCCATGGACTACCAGGTGTTCCTGGTCAGCCGGATGTACGAGGAATGGCTGGCCACCGGCGACAACCGCCGGGCGGTGCGCGTCGGCCTCGCCGAGACCAGCCGGGTGATCAACTCGGCGGCGGTCATCATGATCTCGGTCTTCCTCTCCTTCGTGCTCGGCGGCGACCGGGTGATCGCCATGTTCGGCATCGCGCTGGCCGCCGCGGTCGCGCTGGACGCCTTCGTGCTGCGCACCCTGCTCGTGCCCGCCCTGATGCACCTGCTCGGCCGCGCCAACTGGTGGCTGCCGCGCCGGCTGGACCGGGTGCTGCCCCGGATCAGCATCGAGCCGCCCGAGTGCCGCGCCGCCCATGAGAGGCTCGGCGACGTCGTCGTGGCACTGGAGAAGGAGCGGCAGCCGGATGTACGCGATATCGCTGGGTGAGGACGGAGCACGACTGCGGCCCCTGGAGCCCTGGCACGCCGAGGAGTTCCTCGCCCACCTGGACCGCGGACGGGAGTTCATCACCCGGCACATCCCGTTCGGCGCGCACGCCACGGACCCTAACTCCGCCCGCGCCCTCCTCCAGGCGTACGCGGACAAGCACGCCGCGGGCACCGGCTTCCTGCACGGGCTGTGGCTGGACGGCGTACTGGTCGGCGGGCTGCTGTTCCGGATCTTCGACACGGCGAGCGGCACCTGCGAGATCGGCTGCTGGCTGGAGCCGGCCGGAACCGGGCGCGGACTCGTCGCGCGCGGCGCGCGCGTCCTGATCGACTGGGCCTTCGAGGAGCGCGGCATGCACCGTGTGGAGTGGCACGCCTCCTCGGCCAACGAGCCGAGCGTCAACGCGGCGCGGCGCCTCGGCATGACCCGTGAGGGCGTGCTGCGCCAGAGCGTCTCCTACCGGGGCGTGCGCCAGGACATGGAGGTGTGGGCGGTGCTCGCCCCCGAGTGGCGCGCGGCCCGCGCGGGTACCGCGCCCGCCGGTCGCGACGATCATTAAGAGACCTCTCAGAGAGCGTCCGTACGGTGCGGAGCATGGGAACCAAGACCGCAGCCGAGACCGCCGCCGAACCGAAGATCGAAGACAAGAAGGCGGACCTTGCCGGGTCCGCTCCCACCGAGGACACCGCCGCCGCCCCCGCCGCTGAACCCGCCACCACCCCGGCGCCCGCCGCCGAGGAGACGGCCGCCGCCGACGCGGATGCCGTGGACGCCGCGGACCCCGCAGGCGACGGCGGGCAGGCCCCCTCCCCAGTGGGCCAGGGCGCGGGCGCCGTCGTCGCCGCCGCGCTGGGCGTCGTCTCGCTCAGCGGCGGCTGGCTCGGGACCGTCGCCTCCGCCCGCGAGCAGCTGATCGGCCAGCTGCGGACCTCCACCTCCGCGAGCGTCGCCACCCAGATCAAGGAGGTCTACGGCGACGCCTGGCACACCACCGCGCTGTGGGCCGGGGTGTTCGCGCTGGCCGCCGTGATCGTCGGCGTCGTCGTCCTCGCCCGGCCCGCGTTCGGCGCCGCGCGCGCCCCGCAGACGCCGTGGATCAAGTCGGTGGCCTGGGCGGGCGTCGTCCTCGGCGTCGTCGGCCTGCTGCTGGCCGTACTGAAGTACACCGACGCCCTCCTCGCCCTCCCGTCCGCCTGACCGGACCGGCACCGCGACCGCAAGGGGTCCTCAGGCCCGCCGTACGCACCCGACGGCGGCCCTAAGGACCCCTTCCGCACGTCCCTAAGGCGTCGGGCGCCGCCCAAGATGCGGAACTCTCCCGATGCCCGCGACCCCCTGGGAGACGAAGGTGGACGCATCGCCACCCGGCGACGCCACGACCGCCTCTCACCCAGGGACACACCATGTTCGAGTACGAGTACCTCCAGCTGCGCTCCGCCGAACTGCGCCGTGAGGCCGAGCAGGCGCGACTGGCCCGTTCCGTGGCCCGCGCCCGCCGCGCCGCCCGCCGCGAGAACCGCGAGGCGGAGAGCCAAGACACGCCCTTCCGCCATCGCTTCACCCCAGCCGCGTGAGCACACAGGCGGACGGGGCCGGTCCCACGGGGGTGGGCCGGCCCCGGTCGTCGCTGACCCCGGCGCCCGCCCGACCCGTACCCGCCCGACCCGTACCCGCCCGATCCGTACCCGCCCGACCCGCACCGGCCGTGAGCCGCACCGCGGTCGTCCGTCCGCCCGCCGCCGGGAAAACCGTTCCCGCGCTGTCGGCGCCGCATGCGATGCTCGGGCCTGTGGAGAACAGGTCCGTCAGTCCGGTGTTCGTAGGCCGCCAGAGCGAACTCGGCACGCTGAACGACGCGCTCGCCCGCGCGGGGGCGGGGGAGCCGCAGGCGTTGCTGCTCGGCGGCGAGGCCGGGGTCGGCAAGACCCGCCTCATCGAGGAGTTCGCGGCCGCCGCCACCCGCCGCGCGGCCGTCGTCGCGCTCGGCGGCTGCGTGGAGATCGGCGCCGACGGGCTGCCCTTCGCCCCGTTCTCCACCGCCCTGCGCGCCCTGCGCCGCGCCCTGCCCGGCGAGTTCGACGCCGCCGCCGCCGGACAAGAAGAAGAACTCGCCCGGCTGCTGCCCGAACTCGGCGGCGAACCGGCCGCCGCCGCGCGCGGCGCCGGCCGGCACGACGAGGAGGGCATGGCCCGCCTCTTCGAACTCACCGCCCGCCTGCTGGAGCGGGTCGCCGCCGGCCACACCGTGGTGCTCGTCCTGGAGGACCTGCACTGGGCCGACGCCTCCACCCGGCACCTCCTCGCCTTCCTGCTGCGCACCCTGCGCACCGGCCGCCTGCTCGTCCTGGCCAGCTACCGCTCCGACGACATCCACCGCCGCCACCCGCTGCGCCCCCTGCTCGCCGAACTGGACCGGCTGCGCACCATCCACCGCATCGAACTGGCCCGCTTCACCCGGCAGGAGGTGGCCCGCCAGATCGCCGGCATCCTCGCCGCCGAACCCGACCCGGCCCAGATCGACCAGATCTTCGAACGCTCCGACGGCAACGCCTTCTTCGTCGAGGAACTCGCCAGCTGCACCGGCACGGACTGCCCCGACCTCAGCGACTCCCTGCGCGACCTGCTCCTGGTCCGCGTGGAGACGCTGCCCGAGACCGCCCAGCGGGTCGTGCGGATCGCCGCCGAGGGCGGCTCCACCGTCGAGTACCGGCTGCTGGCCGCCGTGGCCCGGCTCGCCGAGGACGACCTGATCGAGGCGCTGCGCGCCGCGGTCAACGCCAGCGTCCTCACCCCCGCGCCGTCCGGCGACGGCTACCGCTTCCGGCACGCCCTGGTCCGCGAGGCCGTCAGCGACGACCTGCTGCCCGGCGAGCGCTCCCGCCTGGACCGCCGCTACGCCGAGGCCCTGGAGGCCGACCCGACGCTCGTCCCCGCCGACCAGCGCGTCACCCGCCTGGCCAGCTACTGGTACCACGCCCACGACCCCGCCAAGGCGCTGCCCGCCGTCCTGGACGCCTCCGTCGCCGCCCGCTCCCGGCACGCCTACAGCGAGCAACTGCGCCTGCTGGAGCGGGCGATGGAACTGTGGGACGCCGCACCCGAGGAGGTCCGCGCCCGGCTGCGGGCCGCCGACTACGTCGAGGCCTACCTCGCCTGCGGCAGCGACGGGGCGCCCGTCCCGCTGCGCTACCTCGACCTGCTGGCCGAGGCCGCCGTCGCGGGCCGGCTGTGCGGCGAGCGGGAACGCGCCATGAAGCTCGCCAAGCGGGCGCTGCGCCTGCTGGACGAGGAGCACGACCCGCTGCGGGCCGCCTGGTTCTGGGTCCAGCGCTCCCGGCTGGTCCAGCAGAGGTCGCACGGCGACGGCTGGCGGGAGCTGGCCACCGCCCAGGACCTGGTGCGCGGACTGCCGCCCTCCGAGGTGCACGCCGAGGTACTGGCCCACGTCGCCAACTGGTCCATGGTCCACATCCCGGGCCCGGAGGCCGTCTCGGCCGCCGAACGGGCCGTGGAGTACGCGCGCATGGTCGGCGCCCGCGAGATCGAGATGAACGCGCGGCTCACCCTGGGCGGCCTCATGGTCGACGCCGGGCACGTCGAGGCGGGCCTCGCCGAGATGCACGAGGTCAACCGGCGCACCGTGGCCGACGGCATCTCCGCCGTCGCCGGCCGCTCCTACATCAACCTGCCCTCCGAACTGGAGGCCGTGGGCCGCTCCCGCGAGGCCGTACCGCTGCTGGAGGAGGGGCTCGCCTACACCCGCGGTCACGGCCTGCTCGACCACGAGGCCTGGGTGTGGGGCAACCTCGCCGAGTCCCTGTCCAGCCTGGGCCGCTGGGACGAGGCCGCCGAGGCCGTGGCCCGGTCCGAACGGATCGGGCAGAGCGCCAAGCCGGGCGCCTTCCACGCCAGGAACCGCGCCGAACTCGCCCTCGCCCGCGGCGACCTGCCCGAGGCGGCACGCCAGCTGGCCCTGGCGCTCGACACCTACGGCAAGTACGACAACGCCCCGCAGCACTCCATCCCGCTGGCCCGGCTCGCCATCGCCGTCGCCGCGGGCGAGGGCCGCCTGAGCGACGCCCGCGCCGCGCTCGACCGGGTCCTGGAGAGCGGCTTCCCGCCCGGCACCCACCGCTACGGCTGGCCCGTGCTGTTGACCGCCGCCGCCATGGAGGCCGGGGCCGCCGACCCGTCCGCCGCCGACCCGGAGCGCGCCGCCGTCCTCGAACGCGTCCGGCGCGCCGCCCGCACCCTGCCCACCGTCGTGCCGCTGTGGCGGGCGTACGAGAGCTGGGTGCGGGCCGAGCTGCTGCGCGCCGAGGGCCGCGACCGGCCCGAGGAGTGGACCGGCGTCGTCGCCGCCTTCGAGACCCTGGAGCGCCCCTACGACCTCGCCCGCGTCCGCTACCGCCTCGCCGCGTCCCTGCTGGCCGACGAGGACGGCGACCAGCGCGCGAGGGCCACGGAACTGCTCCGCCTCACGCACGCCGTCGCCGAGCACCTGCACGCCCGGCCGCTCGCCGACTCCGCGACCCGGCTCGCCCGGCGCGGCCGGCTGACCCTGACCACCGCGCCGGACCGGCGGGCCGCGGACGCCGACCCGGCCGAGTCCCTTGGCCTGACCCGCCGGGAGCACGACGTGCTGCGCCTGGTCGCCCAGGGCCGCACCAACCGCCAGATAGCCGAGGAGTTGTTCATCTCCCCGAAGACGGCCAGCGTCCACGTCTCCAACATCCTCGCCAAGCTCGACGTCTCGGGCCGCGGGGAGGCGGCGGCGGTGGCGCACCGGCTGGAGCTGTTCGCCCACGACACGCTCTCCGCCCCGGCGGTCGGATAGTCGTACGGTGGGGGGGACGACCGGAGGGGAGCGGGCCGTGTTCAACGCTTTCGAGGAACTGTTCGCACCAGGGCGCAAGCACACCAGCGACGAGAAGCGGCGCCTGGAGCTGACCCGGGAGGACACCGGCGACGGCGACCCCGGACGCGGCCCCGTCGACCTCGGCTCCGGAAGGATCGTCGTACGCCTGCCGAGGACGCCCCCGGAGGACTCCGGGCCCGACCAGGAGGCCGGCCCCGGCGAGGACTGAGCGCGCCGGACCACCGCGCCCCCGCTACGTCACCCGCAGCTCCAGGATGCGGTCGTCGCCCTTCTTCGGTGTGCCGCGGCCGTCGGTGTCGCTGGTGACGAGCCACAGCCGGTCGCCGCCCGCGGCGACGACCGTGCGCAGCCGTCCGTAGGTCCCGGTCAGGAACGCCTGCGGCGCCGCGGAGGCCGCCGTGCCCTTCAGCGGGACGCGCCACAGCCGCTCGCCGCGCAGACCGGCCAGCCAGATCGAGCCCGCGGCGTAGGCGATGCCGCTGGGGGAGGCCCGGTCGGTGTGCCACTGGGCGATCGGGTCGCGGAACCGGCCGTCGCCGGACTTCCCTTCCGCGTCCGGCCAGCCGTAGTTTCCGCCGGGCGTGATCGCGTTCAGCTCGTCCCAGGTGTCCTGGCCGAACTCGCCGGCGAACAGGCGCTGCTTGCCGTCCCAGGCCAGGCCCTGCACGTTGCGGTGGCCGTACGAATAGACGGGGGAGTCGGGGAAGGGGTTGCCGGGGGCGGGCGCGCCGTCCGGGGTCAGCCGCAGGATCTTGCCGCCCAGGGACTTCCGGTCCTGGGCCAGCCCGCGTTCGCCGCTCTCGCCGGTGCCCGCGTAGAGCATGCCGTCGGGGCCGAAGGCGATCCGGCCGCCGTTGTGGATGACGCCCTTGGGGATGCCCTTGAAGATCGTGTCGGGCGCTCCCAGCTGGTCGCCGGCCGGGCGCTTCGGGTCGTAGAGCATCCGGACGAGGCGGTTGTCGGAGGCCGAGGTGAAGTAGGCGTAGATCAGGTGGTCGGAGGCGTAGCGGGGGGAGAGGGCGATGCCGAGGAGGCCGCCCTCGCCCTGCGCCGCCACCCCGGAGACGGCGCCCAGCTCGGTCTTGCGGCCCGTCTTCTCGTCGACCCGGACGATCGTGCCCCGGTCACGGGAGGAGACGAGCAGGCCGCCCTCCGGGAGCGGGGCGAGTCCCCACGGCGAGTCCAGGCCCTCGGCGACCGTGCGCACCACCCGCACCGTGCCCTTGGCCGGCGGCGCGGTCTCGGCCGGCCGGGCCGGGGCCGGGGACGACGCCGTGGCGCCGGGCGTTGTGGAGTGATGGCCGGACGGCGACCGGCCGGAGGAGCATCCGGCCGCCAGCACGAGGACGGCGGCGGCCAGCAGCCCGGGCACGGCTCGACGTTGCACGATCAGGTCCCTTCGACGCGGCGGGTCCTCCCACTGATACACCCTCGTGCACCGCTCGCGCCCGGTACGGGACCCACCTCAGTCCCAGGACCCCCGCGCCGCCGGCAGCCGTCCCAGCTCCGCCAGGTCCCGCGCCGTCAGCCGCAGCCGCGCCGCGCCCGCGTTCTCCGTCACCCAGCGCTCCTGCTCGGCGCCCGGCACCGGGATCACCTGCGGGCCCTGCGCCAGCACCCAGGCCAGCGCCACCTGCGCCGCGGTCACCTGCTCGCCGTGCCGCGCGGCCACCCGCCGCAGCCCGGCCACGATCGGCTGGTTGGCGGCCATCATCTCGGCGGTGAAGCGCGGATGCCGGGCCCGTACGTCGTCCGGCTCGAAGCCCTGGCCCGGCGTGAGCGTGCCGGTCAAAAAGCCGTTGCCCAGCGGCATCGCGGCCAGGAAGCCGACGCCCCGCGCCGCGCACCACGGCAGCAGCGCGACCAGCGCCTCCGGCGACCACACCGACAGCTCCGCCTGCACCGCGCTCACCGGGAACACCTGCTGCACCCGCTCCAGCCGGCGCACCGCCCCGTCGTACGGCAGCGTCCCCGGCCGGCGCCGGCCGTGCGCCTCCAGCGCGCACAGGCCCAGCGCCCGCACCTTCCCGGCCCGCACCAGCTCCGCCATCGCCCCCCAGGTCTCCTCCACGGGCACCTCCGGATCGGGCCGGTGCAGCTGGTAGAGGTCGATCACGTCCGTCTGGAGCCGCCGCAGCGACGCGTCGCAGGCCCGGCGCACGTACCCGGGACGGCCGTTGGCCACGATGTGCTGGTCGCCCGCCAGCAGGCCCACCTTCGTCGCGACGAAGGCGTCCGCCCGGCGCTCCTTCAACACCCGCCCCACCAGCAGCTCGTTGGTGAACGGGCCGTACACGTCGGCCGTGTCCAGCAGCGTGGAGCCGAGGTCGAGCGCCCGGTGCACGGCCCGCAGCGAGGTCTGCCCCCGCTGCCGGGACGCGCTGTAGGAACAGCTCATCGGCATGCACCCGAGTCCCACGGCCCCCACCGCCCGTGCGCCCGCGCCGATCGTCCTGCGCTCCACCTCGCCGTAACCCTCCCTCGCCTGCGGTTGACCAACCTAACCTCTGCCTCTCCGCGCCCCTGACATAGCCTCCTGACCATGACCGCTGACGTGTGGCTGCCCATCCCGCCGGACGAGATCGCCGGGCTCCCGGACGGGCCGCACTACCTGTTCTGGGAGGGCGGGGACGACGGGCGCCAGGAGTACCCCGCGGACCCCGCCGACTGCGCCTTCTACGTGGTGCCGTACATGCGGCCCGCCGCCCTCGTGACGCGCCCCATGCCGCTGATGCGCTCGGTGCGCGTCGTGCAGACGCTGTCCGCCGGCACCGACAACGTCGAACCGGGCCTGACGGCGCTGCCGGACGGCGTACGGCTGTGCAACGCGCGCGGCGTGCACGAGGCGAGCACCGCCGAACTCGCCCTGACCCTCGTCCTGGCCGCCCTGCGCGGCATCCCCGGCTTCGTGCGGGCCCAGGACCGCGGCGAGTGGCCGGCCGGCGCCTTCTACCCCGCCCTCGCCGACCGGAGCGTCCTCATCGTCGGCTACGGGGCCATCGGCGCCGCCATCGAGGACCGGCTCGCGCCCTTCGAGCTCGCGCGGGTGGCGCGCGTTGCGCGCTCCGGTCGCACCACGGCGCGCGGTCCCGTGCAACCGCTCACCGATCTGCCCGAGCTGCTCCCGCACGCCGACGTCGTCATCCTGTCCACGCCCTTGACGCGGGACACCCGCGGCCTGGCCGACGCCGCGTTCCTGGCCCGGATGAAGGACGGCGCGCTGCTGGTCAACGTGGCGCGCGGCCCGGTCGTCGACACCGGGGCGCTGCTGGCGGAGCTGGAGAGCGGCCGGATCACCGCCGCCCTCGACGTCACCGACCCCGAGCCGCTGCCGCCGGAGCACCCCCTGTGGCACGCGCCCGGCGTCCTGATCAGCCCGCACGCCGGCGGCCCGACCTCGGCGTTCCGGCCGCGCGCCGAACGGTTGCTGGTGGGCCAGCTGACCCGTTTCGTGAACCGTGAGCCGCTCGCCAACGTGGTCCTCACGACGGGCCCGGCCGGCCGGACGACCACGGGCGCGAAGGGCGCGTAGTTCCGCTTCGGGCACCGTCCGCGATCCTCCGGACGCGGTGCGTACCCGCATATGCGCTGGTCGTCACGGAGCGTAGAGCAGCTATGTCCCTGAGTGACGATACTGGTGTATCGTCCCGACAGGGGCTGCGCCGGGGACATCGGCGCCGGGGACGGACATTCCAGACTGTGAACTGTGAGGGGGGCGACGGGCGATGCACGGCCTATGGACGAACCATCCGACGCGGCGGGGCCGCCACCGCAAACCCTGGAGCACGGCGGCGCGCGACCGCGGCCGGCCCCCGCACGGCGGCCGGCCCCAGCGGCACCGGCCCGCAATCCGCGGCCGGCACCCGCAGACGGCGCGCCGGGACCCGCTGGACCCGTCGGCGCGCACCGGGAGGGACCGGTGAGCCCGCCTCCCTCCGTCATGACCACGCTCAGCAAGACGCCGCGCGGCCAGCTGGCGCCCGGCGTCCTGCCGTCCCGGTCGCCGGCCACCGCCGACGCCGCCCGCAAGACCGTGCCGCAGCTCGTCCTGGCGCTGGTGTGCGCGGGGTACGCGGTGGGGTCCGCCACCGGCTGGGGCTCGCACGAGGTCGCGCTCGTCATGGGCGACTTCGGGCTCAGCGCCGCGGCCGCGGCCGCCGCCGTCTCCTGCGTGCGGTACGCGCGCGGCCACGGCGTCCGCTTCCGGCTCGCCTGGCTGCTCTTCGGCCTCTCCTCCACGATGGCGGCCCTGGGCAACGCGGTCTGGGGGTGGTACGAGGTCGTCCTCGACGAGCAGGTGCCCAGCCCCAGCTACGCCGACCTGTTCTTCCTGTGCTTCGCCCCGCCCGCGATCACCGGCCTGCTGGTGCTGGCCAAGCGGCCGGTGAACCGGGCCGGCTGGGTGTGCCTGGCGCTGGACGCCTGGCTGATCGGCGGCTCGCTGCTCACCCTCTCCTGGAGCCTCGCGCTGGCCCAGGCGGCCAAGTTCGACGGCCCGAGCGTCGCCTACACCGCGCTCTCGCTGGCCTACCCGCTGCTGGACATCGCCCTGGTCAGCATGGTGCTCGCGCTGCACTTCCGGCGCTCGCGGAGCAACCGCAGAGCGGTGAACACGGCGATCGGCGGCCTGGCGCTGACCGTGCTCAGCGACGCCCTGTTCACCTCACCGCTGCTGCACCACACCTACCGCTCCGGGCAGCTCCTGGACGCGGGCTGGTTCGCCGGCTCGCTCATCCTCGCCTACGCCCCCTGGGCGGCGACCCGGTTCGCCCGCACGGCCACCGAGCGGCACGCGTCGGCCCGGCCCGGCACCGGCCCCGCGGCGCCCGAGGCGCACCCGCACGACGCCCGCCCGCCGGCGGACACCGCCCGCCCGCACACCGGCGAGCACGACGGTCCCGCCGGCGACCACGTGGGCGACTACGGCGGCGACTACGGCGGCGACCACGGAGGCGACGCCCACGAGCGCGTGGCCGACGGACCCCCGCCCGCCGACGGCCGCCCGGGCGGCGGCGCGTCCGGACACGTGCCCGGGCAGCGCCCGGGCGAGGACGGCGGCCGCCTCCGCCCGCCCACGCCGGACGGCGACCACGGCCGGCGCCCGCCCGGCGGGCGCGAGCGCCACCCGAACGGCGAGCACGACCGCTACGCCGACGGCGGCCACGACCGCTACCCGGCCGGCCGGCCCCTCGCCGGCTCCCTGGCCGCCCTCACGCCGTACCTCGCCGCCGCCGTCTGCACCCTGGGCATCCTCTACAACGTGCTCGACGGGCACAGCGTCGACCGCGTGGTGCTGATCACCGCCGGAGCCGTGGTGCTCGCCCTGCTCGTGCGCCAGGGCATCACCCTGCTGGAGAACATCACCCTCGCCCAGGAGCTGGCCCACAAGGAGAACCACTTCCGCTCCCTGGTGCAGGGCTCCAGCGACGTCATCATGATCGCCGCGCCCAACGGTGTCCTCCGGTACGTCTCCCCGGCCGCCGCCGGGGTCTACGGCCGGCCCGCCGAGGAACTGGTCGGCACCGAACTGGCCAGTCTCATCCACCCGGAGGACCTCGGCTGCGTGGTCCACGAGGTGCGCCGCTTCCTGGCCGCCAGCCCGCACGAGGAGCCGACCACCCGCATCGAGTGCCGCTTCCGCTCCGGCGGCCGCAGCGCCGTCCGCCCGGGCGGCGCCGAGAGCGGGGGCGGCTGGCTCAACGTCGAGTCGACCATCAACCGCCACCACGGCGGGCTGATCTTCAACAGCCGGGACGTCACCGAGCGGGTCCGCCTCCAGGCGCAGCTCCAGCACAACGCCGAACACGACCCGCTCACCGACCTGCCCAACCGCGCCCTGTTCACCCGGCGCGTGCGGCAGGCCCTGTCCGGCCGACGCAGCACCGACCGGGGCACCGCCGTGCTCTTCCTCGACCTGGACGGCTTCAAGGGCGTCAACGACACGATCGGCCACCAGGCCGGGGACGAACTGCTCGTCCAGGCCGCCCGCAGACTCCAGGAGGCGGTCCGGCACGGCGACACCGCCGCCCGGCTCGGCGGCGACGAGTTCGCGGCGCTCATCGTCGGCGACGGCGGCCGCGACCACACCGCACGCGAGGGCCACATCCTGGAGCTGGCCGACCGGCTCAGAGTGACCCTGTCGCAGCCCTACCTCATCGACGGCAACGATGTCCGCGTCGCCGCCTCCATCGGCGTCGCCTTCGCCGAACCGGGCCTCGGCGCCGGCGAACTGCTGCGCAACGCCGACCTCGCGATGTACCGCGCCAAGGCGGCCGGAAAGGGCCGGGTCGAGCTGTACAAGCCGCAGATGCAGCAGGACGTGGTGCGCCGGGCGGGCCTGGCCGGCCGGCTGCGCTCCGCCCTGCACGACGGCGAGTTCACCCTGCTGCACCAGCCGGTGGTGCGCCTGGCGGACGGCCGGATCACGGCGGTCGCCGCCCAGGCCCGCTGGCGCTCCTCCCAGGGGGTGCTGTTCACCCCGGCCGAGTTCCTGCGGGCCGCCGAGGACGGCGACCGGCCGGCCGAACTGAGCCGCTGGCTGCTGGAGGAGGCCGTCGCGCAGGCCGCCGATCGGGCCAGGACCGGGCCGGCCGTCTCCGTGGTGGTCCGGATCGCCGCCCGCCGCCTGGTGGACCGCACCCTGCCCCCCGGCGCCGTCGAGACCCTGCTGACCCGGCACGGGCTGCCCTCCGGCGCCCTGGTGATCGAGCTGGCCGACACCGACCCCAGAGTGCCGCTGGACGAACTGGAACGCCGGCTGTCCGCCCTGCGCCGGCTCGGGGCGCGGATCGCCCTGGACGGCTTCGGCGGCGGCCACGGGACCGTCACGGCCCTGCGCAGGCTCCCCGTCGACGTGCTCGGGCTCGACCGGGGCCTGGTCGAGGGCGTCGTGGAGTCGGCCCGGCTGCACAAGATCACCGGCGGGCTGCTCCGGATCGCGGGCGATCTCGGACTCCAGTCCGTGGCCGAGGGCGTGGACCTGCCCGAACAGGTCGTCGCCCTGCGCGCGATGGGCTGCACCCACGCCCGGGGCGCGGCCTTCGCCGGCCCGCTGGACGAGTACCGGCTGCGCCGGGCGCTCACCGCCGGCTGCTACCCGGTGCCGCCCGGGCCAGCCGAACCGGTCTTCGCCGGCAAGGGAGTGGCCGCGTTCACCGCCGGGGTGCCGGCGGTGCTCGGCGGCGGGGCGAAGGCCGGGGTCGGGAGCGGGGGCGGGACGGCCCTGCGCCCACATGATGAGACGCCCGTCCCACCCACTTGACAGTGGGTGCGCGCCGGGGGGAGGGTCAGTGCCATGCGCACCCGAATTCTCGTACTTGGACAGCGCGTCGGCTGAGCTGGGACCCACCGGAGGAGAGATCCGGAATCCCCAGCGACCCACACCGGCGCGCTCCCCTCGCTTGCCTCACGGCACGAGGGGTTTTTTGTTGCACGGGCACCCTCCGTACAGCACTCGCACACCGTGCGAACCCGGCGAAAGCCGACAGCAGACCCTCGCACAATCCTCGCAAAAGACCTCAGCATCGAGAAGAGAATGCCGATGACCGAGCAGGCCACCGGGGCCCATCCGCAGCCGCGGCCCCGATCCGGAGGACACCAGTCGGCGCCCGAGCACGTCACGGGTGCGCAGTCCCTCATCCGCTCTCTCGAGGAGGTCGGGGTCGACACCGTATTCGGTATTCCCGGTGGCACGATCCTTCCCGCGTACGACCCGCTGATGGACTCCAGCCGGGTGCGCCACGTGCTGGTCCGGCACGAGCAGGGCGCCGGCCACGCGGCCACCGGCTACGCGCAGGCCACCGGCAAGGTCGGCGTCTGCATGGCCACCTCGGGCCCCGGCGCCACCAACCTCGTGACGCCGATCGCCGACGCGAACATGGACTCGGTGCCGCTGGTCGCGATCACCGGCCAGGTCGTCTCCGCCGCGATCGGCACCGACGCCTTCCAGGAGGCGGACATCGTCGGCATCACCATGCCGATCACCAAGCACAGCTTCCTGGTCACCAAGGCCGAGGACATCCCGAAGACGATCGCGCAGGCGTTCCACATCGCCTCCACCGGCCGCCCCGGTCCGGTCCTCGTCGACATCCCCAAGGACATCCTCCAGGCGCGGACCACCTTCTCCTGGCCGCCGGTCATGGACCTGCCCGGCTACCGGCCCGTCACCAAGCCGCACGCCAAGCAGATCCGCGAGGCCGCCAAGCTCATCACCGCCGCCAAGCGGCCGGTCCTCTACGTCGGCGGCGGCGTGCTCAAGGCCAAGGCCACCGCCGAGCTGAAGGTGCTGGCCGAACTCACCGGAGCGCCCGTCACCACCACCCTGATGGCGCTCGGCGCGTTCCCCGACAGCCACCCGCTGCACGTGGGAATGCCGGGCATGCACGGTGCGGTCACCGCCGTCACCGCGCTGCAGAAGGCCGACCTGATCGTCGCCCTCGGCGCCCGCTTCGACGACCGCGTCACCGGCAAGCTGGACAGCTTCGCCCCGCACGCCAAGATCGTCCACGCCGACATCGACCCGGCCGAGATCGGCAAGAACCGCGAGGCCGACGTGCCGATCGTCGGCGACGCCCGCGAGGTCATCGCCGATCTGGTCCAGGCCGTCCAGAAGGAGCACGCCGAGGGCCACCGGGGCGACTACACCGCCTGGTGGAACGACCTCAGCCGCTGGCGCGACACCTACCCGCTCGGCTACGACCAGCCCGGCAACGGCTCGCTCGCCCCGCAGCAGGTCATCGAGCGCATCGGCCGGCTCGCCCCGGAGGGCACGATCTTCGCCGCGGGCGTCGGCCAGCACCAGATGTGGGCCGCGCACTTCGTCCAGTACGAGCAGCCCGCCACCTGGCTCAACTCCGGCGGCGCGGGCACCATGGGCTACGCGGTGCCGGCCGCCATGGGCGCCAAGGCCGGCATGCCCGAGCGCACCGTGTGGGCGATCGACGGCGACGGCTGCTTCCAGATGACCAATCAGGAGCTGACCACCTGCGCCCTGAACAACATCCCGATCAAGGTCGCCGTCATCAACAACGGCGCCCTCGGGATGGTCCGCCAGTGGCAGACCCTGTTCTACAACCAGCGCTACTCCAACACGGTCCTGCACTCCGGGCCCGACGACGTCAACCCGCAGGCCAAGGGCACCCGCGTCCCGGACTTCGTCAAGCTGTCGGAGGCCATGGGCTGCTACGCGATCCGCTGCGAGTCCCCGGACGACCTCGACAAGGCGATCGAGGAGGCGAACTCCATCAACGACCGCCCGGTCGTCATCGACTTCATCGTCCACGAGGACGCCATGGTGTGGCCGATGGTCGCCGCCGGGACCTCCAACGACGAGATCATGGCCGCCCGGGACGTCCGCCCCGACTTCGGCGACAACGAAGACGACTGACAGAGAGCTGAGCGATACCCATGTCCAAGCACACCCTCTCGGTCCTCGTCGAGAACACCCCGGGCGTCCTCGCCCGGATCACCGCCCTGTTCTCCCGCCGCGGCTTCAACATCGACTCCCTGGCGGTCGGCGTCACCGAGCACGCCGACATCTCCCGCATCACCATCGTGGTCAGCGTCGAGGACTTCCCGCTGGAGCAGGTGACCAAGCAGCTCAACAAGCTCGTCAACGTGCTCAAGATCGTCGAGCTGGAGCCCACCCAGGCCGTCCAGCGCGAACTGGTCCTGGTGAAGGTGCGCGCCGACAACGAGACGCGCTCCCAGATCGTCGAGATCGTCCAGCTCTTCCGCGCCAAGACCGTCGACGTCTCCCCGGAGGCCGTCACCATCGAGGCCACCGGCTCCACCGACAAGCTGGCCGCGATGCTCAAGATGCTGGAGCAGTACGGCATCAAGGAACTGGTCCAGTCCGGCACGATCGCGATCGGCCGCGGCGCCCGTTCGATCACCGACCGATCGCTGCGCGCCCTGGACCGGTCGGCCTAGCGCCACGTTCGGGCGGCCGGGCGACACCGGCCGCCCGTATCCCGAGACCCCGAGACTTCCCGCCCTCCCACCGGCATACGGTGGGACGCACAACCTGCACACCAAGGAGAGAACCCAAAGTGGCCGAGCTGTTCTACGACGCCGACGCCGACCTGTCCATCATCCAGGGCCGCAAGGTCGCGGTCATCGGCTACGGCAGCCAGGGTCACGCCCACGCGCTGTCGCTGCGCGACTCGGGTGTCGACGTGCGTGTCGGTCTGCACGAGGGCTCCAAGTCCAAGGCCAAGGCCGAGGAGCAGGGCCTGCGCGTGGTGAGCCCGTCCGAGGCCGCCGCCGAGGCCGACGTCATCATGATCCTGGTGCCGGACCCGATCCAGGCCCAGGTCTACGAGGAGCACATCGCCCCCAACCTGAAGGACGGCGACGCGCTGTTCTTCGGCCACGGCCTCAACATCCGCTTCGGCTTCATCAAGCCCCCGGCCGGCGTGGACGTCTGCATGGTCGCCCCCAAGGGCCCGGGCCACCTGGTGCGCCGTCAGTACGAGGAGGGCCGCGGCGTCCCGTGCATCGTGGCCGTCGAGCAGGACGCCTCCGGCGACGCGTTCGCGCTGGCGCTGTCGTACGCCAAGGGCATCGGCGGCACCCGCGCCGGCGTCATCAAGACCACCTTCACCGAGGAGACCGAGACCGACCTCTTCGGCGAGCAGGCCGTGCTGTGCGGCGGCACCGCCGCCCTGGTGAAGGCCGGCTTCGAGACCCTGGTCGAGGCGGGCTACCAGCCCGAGATCGCCTACTTCGAGTGCCTGCACGAGCTGAAGCTGATCGTCGACCTCATGTACGAGGGCGGCCTGGAGAAGATGCGCTGGTCGATCTCCGAGACCGCCGAGTGGGGCGACTACGTCACCGGCCCGCGCATCATCACCGACGCCACCAAGGCCGAGATGAAGCAGGTCCTTGCCGAGATCCAGGACGGCACGTTCGCCCGCAACTGGATGGACGAGTACCACGGCGGTCTGAAGAAGTACAACGAGTACAAGAAGCAGGACTCCGAGCACCTGCTGGAGACCACCGGCAAGGAGCTGCGCAAGCTCATGAGCTGGGTGAACGAGGAGGCGTAAGCCTCACGGTGAAAGGGGCCGGAGCACAGGCTCCGGCCCCTTTCACCGCACCCGGGGCGCTACCGGAGGCCATGGGCGGCGCACCGCGTTGTCCACCCCGTCCAGCCACGGACGGGTGATCCTTCCGCAGCGGCGTATTACGGCGCCCGCGACGCCACTAGACTGCTGCTCAACAACGCGTCAGGCCCACAGCGTCGTGCGTCTTCCACGCGGCATGCCCCTCCACCGCCTGCGGCCGTCGGGACGGCCGTCCGCATTGGACTTGTGAGGACTCACGTGAGCTCGAAACCCGTCGTACTCATCGCTGAAGAGCTGTCGCCCGCCACCGTCGACGCGCTCGGCCCCGACTTCGAGATCCGGCACTGCAACGGCGCCGACCGCGCCGAACTGCTTCCCGCGATCGCCGACGTCGACGCGATCCTGATCCGCTCGGCCACCAAGGTCGACGCCGAGGCCGTCGCCGCCGCCAAGAAGCTGAAGGTCGTCGCCCGCGCCGGCGTGGGCCTGGACAACGTCGACGTCTCCGCCGCCACCAAGGCCGGCGTGATGGTCGTCAACGCGCCCACCTCCAACATCGTGACCGCCGCCGAGCTGGCCTGCGGTCTGCTCCTGGCCACCGCGCGCAACATCCCGCAGGCCAACGCCGCGCTCAAGAACGGCGAGTGGAAGCGCAGCAAGTACACCGGCGTCGAGCTGGCCGAGAAGACCCTCGGCGTCGTCGGCCTCGGCCGCATCGGCGCGCTGGTCGCCCAGCGCATGTCCGCCTTCGGCATGAAGGTCGTCGCCTACGACCCGTACGTGCAGCCCGCGCGGGCCGCGCAGATGGGCGTCAAGGTGCTGACCCTGGACGAGCTGCTGGAGGTCTCCGACTTCATCACCGTCCACCTGCCCAAGACCCCCGAGACCCTCGGCCTGATCGGCGAGGAGGCGCTGCGCAAGGTCAAGCCGAGCGTGCGCGTCGTCAACGCCGCGCGCGGCGGCATCGTCGACGAGGAGGCGCTGTACTCGGCGCTCAAGGAGGGCCGGGTCGCCGGCGCCGGCCTGGACGTGTACACCAAGGAGCCGTGCACCGACTCCCCGCTGTTCGAGTTCGACCAGGTCGTGTGCACCCCGCACCTGGGCGCCTCCACGGACGAGGCCCAGGAGAAGGCGGGCATCGCCGTCGCCAAGTCGGTGCGTCTCGCCCTCGCCGGCGAGCTGGTGCCCGACGCGGTCAACGTCCAGGGCGGCGTCATCGCCGAGGACGTCAAGCCGGGCCTGCCGCTCGCCGAGCGCCTCGGCCGCATCTTCACCGCCCTCGCCGGCGAGGTGGCCGTCCGCCTCGACGTCGAGGTCTACGGCGAGATCACCCAGCACGACGTCAAGGTGCTGGAGCTGTCCGCGCTCAAGGGCGTCTTCGAGGACGTCGTCGCCGAGACCGTCTCCTACGTCAATGCCCCGCTGTTCGCCCAGGAGCGCGGCGTGGAGGTGCGGCTGACCACGAGCAGCGAGTCCAGCGACCACCGCAACGTCGTCACCGTGCGCGGCACCCTCGCCGACGGCGAGGAGATCTCGGTCTCCGGCACGCTGGCCGGACCCAAGCACCTCCAGAAGATCGTCGCCGTCGGCGAGTACGACGTGGACCTCGCGCTCGCCGACCACATGGTCGTCCTGCGCTACGAGGACCGTCCCGGCGTCGTCGGCACGGTGGGCCGGATCATCGGCGAGGCGGGCGTCAACATCGCCGGCATGCAGGTCGCCCGCGCGGCGGTCGGCGGCGAGGCGCTGGCCGTCCTCACGGTGGACGACACGGTGCCCGCGGCGGTGCTCGCCGAGGTCGCCGCGGAGATCGGGGCCACGTCCGCCCGGTCGGTGAACCTCGTCTGACGCGTGATCGCCCGAAGGCGCCGGCGGAGCCCAGCTCCTCCGGCGCCTTCCGTGTGCGGCGGGCCCGTACGGGCCGGGCCGGTACCAGCGGGTCAGACCGCGGCCCGCGCCGGCTCCACCGGCTCCGGCTCCGCATCAGGGGCCCTGACGTGGACCTTCCGCAGGGTCGCCCCCGCGGCCGCCGCCGCCAGCAGCAGGACCGCCGTCGCCGCGAGCGCCGCGCCGTGCATCCCCGTGGTGAAGGCGTGCCGGGCCGCCGTCGCCAGGGCCGTGCCCGCCTCGGCCGGCAGGCGGTCGGCGACCGCGAGCGCGGCGCCGAGGGTCTCGCGGGCCGGGGCCGGGGCGCCGGCGGGCATCTCGTGGCGGTAGACCGCCGTGCCGACGGAGCCGAGCACCGCCATCCCCAGCGCGCCGCCGAACTCCTGGCCCGTCTCCAGCAGTGACGCGGCCGAGCCCGCCCGCTCCACCGGGACCGCGCTCAGCGCCAGGTCGGTCATCTGGGACAGCACCATCACGATCCCGGAGGCGAGCACCGCGCACCCGGCCAGCAGCAGCCAGAGCGAGTCGGTGCCGGTCAGCGCCAGCAGGCCGTAGCCGGCCGCGCCGATCGTGAAGCCCGCCGTGACGACGTAGGCCCGGTTGACGCCCTTCTGCACCAGCTGGGTCGCCAGCGGCGCCGCCAGGCCGATCGGCACCGAAGGCAGCAGCGCCCACAGGGCGGCCTCCAGCGCGCTCTTGCCGAGCACCGACTGCAGGTACTGCGTGGTGAAGAACGCCGAGCCCATCATCGCGAACGACGAGACCAGGTTGAGGAGCACCGCGGGGGCGAAGGCCCGGCCGCGGAACAGGGCCGGCGAGATCATCGGCGAGGCGGCCGTGCGCTGGCGCTGGACGAAGAGGGCCGCGAAGAGCAGGCCGACGCCGATCGAGACGGCGTACAGCGGGTGCACGCCCTCGGCGGCGATCTCCTTGAGGCCGTAGACCACGGGCAGTACCGCGGCCATCGACAGCGGCACGCCGACGAGGTCGAAGCGGCCGGGCGCGGGGTTCTTCGACTCGGGCAGCAGGATCGGGCCGAGCACCAGCAGCAGCGCCATCGCGGGCAGGTTGACCAGGAAGACCGAACCCCAGCAGAAGTACTGCACCAGGACGCCGCTGAGCACCGAGCCGAGCGCGATGCCGCCGGTCATGACGCCGGACCAGATGCCGATCGCCTTCGCCCGCTGGCCCGGGTCGGTGAACATCGTGCGGACGATCGCCATCGTCGAGGGCATCAGGGTCGCGCCGCCGATGCCGAGGACCGCGCGGGCGGCGATCAGGGTCTCGGCGCTGTTCGCGTACGCCGCCGCGAGCGAGGCGGCGCCGAAGGCGGCGGCGCCGGTCAGCAGCAGCCGGCGGCGGCCGACGCGGTCGCCGAGCGAGCCCATCGTCATCAGCAGGCCGGCCAGGACGAAGGCGTAGATGTCGAAGATCCACAGCTGCTGGGTGCCGCTGGGCCGCAGGTCCGCGTTGATCGCCGGGATCGCGAAGTACAGGACCGAGACGTCCATCGAGACCAGCAGCAGCGGCAGCATCAGCACGCCCAGGGCGGTCCATTCACGGCGGCCGGCCCGTGCGGCCGGGAGCGGGGTGGTGCTCGTCGGGTTCGTCATGACGAGGAATGTACAAGCGTCTTAAACAGTTGTATAGAACGTTTGTATAGGACAGTCGTCTGGGACAGCCGTATGAACGGTGGGTAGGGTGGGCGCATGGGACATCGTGAGGATCTGCTGGAGGGCGCGAAGCGCTGCCTGCTGGCGAAGGGCTTCCTGCGCACGACGGCGCGCGACATCGTCAAGGAGTCGGGGACCAACCTCGCCTCCATCGGCTACCACTACGGGTCCAAGGACGCGCTGCTGGTGGAGGCGTACATCTCGCTGGTCGAGGGGATGAGCGAGGGCGACGGCGGTTCCGGCTGGGGGGCGGGCGGCGGCACCGGCAGTCGCGCCGGCTCACTGGAGCGGTTCCAGGAGGTGTGGGCGAACGTCATCCGCTCGGTGCCCGAGACGCGCGCGATCTGGCTGGTCAGCTTCGAACTGGTCCTCCAGGGCGACCGCATGCCGGAGGTGCGCAAGCTGCTGGCGCAGGCCCAGGAGGAGGGCCGCTCGGGCATCGTCCCGCTGTTCACCGACGTCCCGGAGGCCGACCTCGACACGGAGACCGCCGACACCGAGGGCCGCCTCTACCAGACCCTCCTTCAGGGCCTCATGGTCCAGTGGCTGTTCGACCCCGGCACCGCCACCCACGCCGACCAGCTCACCGAGGGCCTGCGCCGGGTGATCGCGGGCGCCACGGGGGAGCGGGCGGGCGAAGGCTAGAGCCGCGCCGCCTTCAGGGCCATGTGCAGCAGCAGCCGGTCCTCGCCGTCGTCCAGGTCGAGACCGGTCAGCTGCTCCACCCGGGACAGCCGGTAGTACAGCGTCTGCCGGTGGATGCCCAGCTCGGCGGCGGTGCGGCCGGCCTGGCCCGCGCAGTCGAGGTACACCTCGGCGGTACGGGCCAGCTCCTCGTGACCGGGGGCGAGCAGCGGCCCGGTCACCGCGTCGCGGGTGGCCGGCGGGGGCAGCGAGGTCAGCAGGCGGTAGGGGCCGATCCGGGCCCACTCGGCGACCGGGCCCAGTCGGGGTTCGGCCAGCGCGGCGCGGGCCGCCGCCGACGCCTGCGTCCAGGCGGCGGCCAAGTCCGCGAGCCCGGTCCGCCCGGCGGCCACACCGGCCGCGGCCCGCCCCCGGCCCACCGCGCCCCCGGCCGCCCCGGCCCCGGCCGCCCTCCCGGCGCCGCCCCGTCCGCCGGCCCCCTTGCCGTCCTCGGCCCTGCCCCCGGCCGCCTTCCCGTCCCCCGCTCGACCGCCGGCCCCCTTGCCGTCGCCCGGCTTCCCGGACGTCACCGCGCCGTTCCCGGCCGAAGCCGAAGCCGAAGCCGAAGCCGAAGCCGAAGCCGAAGCCGAAGCCGCAGCCGCGCCCGCCGGGCTGCTCGCGGGCACGGCGCCCGCCTCCGCCTGCTCCAGCAGCCGGGTCGCCGCCGACACCGCCGCCGTCAGCGTCTCCGGGGCGCGCAGCCGCACCAGCACCGCGAGACTCTGCCCGGTGGTGCCCCACGGCACCGTGCACAGGGCCGTCGCACCCGGCAGCGTCCGCACCGAGGGCGCGTCGTCCGGGTCGGCCGAGGGCCACGGCGCCACGCACACCACCGTGTGCGGCCCGTCCGCCCGCACCCCGAGCGCCGTCCGCAGCTCCGCCACCGCCATGTCGCGCGGCCAGCCCGCCTCCGCGGTCAGCACCGCCCGCAGCTCCCGGGTCAGATCGGCGCCGTGCTGCGCCTCGTCCGCCAGCAGCGCGCCGATCCGCCCGGTCACCAGCATCGCGGCGGCCAGTTGCCGCTCGCCAGGTCCGGGATCGTCGTCCAGCAGCCAGACGTACCCGAGGACGACACCCCGATGGCGTACCGGCAGGCAGATCCGTCCCCGGTACACGCCCGCCTCGGGGGTCGGAGGGATGCGCACCGGCCCGGTCGCCCGGGTGATGCCGAAGCCCTCGAACCAGCGGCGCACCGCGGCCGTGGAGCGCCGGGTGAGGATCGAGCGGGTGCGCACCGGGTCCAGGGCGGACGGGTCGAGGTCGCCCTCGCTGTCGTAGGCGCCGAAGGCGATCAGCTCGAAGGTGCGGCTCTCCAGGGTGGCCGGAGCGCCAAGCAGCTCCGAGATCTCGTCCACCAGCTCCTGGTAGTCACCTCTGTACGCCGCCGTCACCCCGCCATTGTCCCGCACTCCGGCAGCGCCTTCATACATCTGTCTGAGATCGACTCCGCTGATGCGTGACAGCTGTCGATGGCCGAGGATCGGAGGGTTCCCTAGCTTTCACAGTGGTTCTCCGTGCCGTTCCCGAATGAACGGGTAGCGGACTTTTACTGACTGTTGTGGAGGTTCCCGTGCTGGGTCCCGTGATTCTTGCCGCGTCGCGCAGCGACCGGATGCGACGTCTGATCTCGGCGGCCCCGGTGACCAAGCAGGTCGTGGACCGCTTCATCCCCGGCGAGACCGTGACCGACATCGTCCCGATCATCGAGGACCTCACGGCCAAGGGCCTGGAGCTGACCATGGACGTGGTCGGCGAGGACATCACCACGCCCGAGCAGGCCACCGCCGCCCGGGACGCCTACCTGGCGCTGATCGACCACATCGAGGACCTGGACCTCGGCCCGCGGGTCGAGATGTCCGTCAAGCTCTCCATGTTCGGCCAGGCCCTCCCGTCTCCCGCCACCGCCCTCAACGGAGAGCCCTCCGGGCTCGCCCCCGCATTCAACGGCGGCCACGAGCTGGCCCTCGCCAACGTCCGCCCGGTCGTCGAGGCCGCCGCCGCCATCGGCACCACGGTCACCCTGGACGCGGAGGACCACACCACCCTCGACTCGATGTTCGCCATCCACGAGGAGCTGCGGAAGGACTTCCCGCAGACCGGCTGCGTCATCCAGGCCTATCTGTTCCGTACCGAGGCCGACGCGCGCCGCCTCGCCGCGGCCGGCAGCCGCGTACGGTTGGTGAAGGGCGCCTACAAGGAGCCCGCCGAGGTCGCCCACCAGAACAAGCACGAGATCGACAAGGCGTACGTGCGCATCCTGAAGACCCTCATGGAGGGCGACGGATACCCGATGATCGGCTCGCACGACCCGCGGCTGATCTCCATAGGCCAGGAACTCGCCCGCACGGCCGGCCGCAAGCTGGACGAGTACGAGTTCCAGATGCTCTACGGCATCCGCGGCGACGAGCACCTGCGCCTGGCCGCCGAGGGCCACCGCATGCGCGTCTACACCGCCTACGGCACCGACTGGTACGGCTACTTCATGCGCCGTCTCGCGGAGAAGCCGGCCAACCTGCGCTTCTTCTTGCGTTCGATGGTCAGCAAGGGCTGAGCCCGCACCCCCGCGGCCCGCACCCCCGGCCCGCAACACCGCTCACCTCAAGGAGTTACGGAACACATGGACGCTGTGACCCAGGTCCCCACCCCGGTTAACGAGCCGGTGCACGGCTACGCCCCCGGCTCGCCCGAGCGCGCCCGCCTGGAGGCCAAGCTGAAGGAGCTGGCCGAGAACCCGGTCGACCTGCCCTGCACCATCGGCGGCGAGAAGCGCCTGGGCGGCGGCGAGCCCTTCGAGGTCGTGCAGCCGCACCACCACAAGGCCGTCCTCGGCACCTACCGCAACGCCACGAAGCAGGACGCCCAGGACGCCGTGGACGCCGCCCTCGCCGCGGCCCCGGCCTGGCGCGCCATGTCCTTCGACGACCGCGCCGCGATCATCCTGCGCGCCGCCGAGCTGCTGGCCGGCCCCTGGCGCGAGACCATCGCCGCCTCCACCATGCTCGGCCAGTCCAAGACCGCCCAGCAGGCCGAGATCGACAGCCCCTGCGAGCTGGTCGACTTCTGGCGCTTCAACGTCCACTACGCCCGCCAGATCCTGGCCGAGCAGCCTCCGGCCAACGCGCCGGGCGTGTGGAACCGCATGGACCACCGCCCGCTGGAGGGCTTCGTCTACGCGATCACGCCGTTCAACTTCTCGGCGATCGCCGCCAACCTGCCCACCGCGCCCGCGCTCATGGGCAACGTGGTGATCTGGAAGCCGTCCCCGACCCAGACGCACGCCGCCGTGCTGCTGATGGCGCTGCTGGAGGAGGCGGGTCTGCCCAAGGGCGTCATCAACCTGCTCACCGGCGACGGCATCGAGGTCTCCGAGGTCGCCCTGCACCACCGCGACCTGGCCGGCATCCACTTCACCGGTTCGACCAAGACCTTCCAGCACCTGTGGAAGACGGTCGGCAACAACATCGAGAAGTACCGCGCCTACCCGCGCCTGGTCGGCGAGACCGGCGGCAAGGACTTCGTCGTCGCCCACCCGAGCGCCGACCGCGCCGTGCTGAAGACCGCCCTGACCCGCGGCGCCTTCGAGTACCAGGGCCAGAAGTGCTCGGCCACCTCGCGGGCGTACCTCCCGGCCTCGCTGTGGAACTCCGGTTTCAAGGAGGAGTTCGCGGCCGAGGTGGACGGTCTGGCCATGGGCGACGTCACCGACCTGTCGCACTTCATCGGCGCGGTCATCGACGAGCGCTCCTTCGCCAAGAACAAGGCCGCCATCGACCGCGCCCAGGCCGACCCGGCCTGCACGATCGTCGCCGGCGGCAGCTACGACGACTCGGTGGGCTACTTCGTGCGCCCGACCGTCATCGAGTGCACCGACCCGGAGAACGAGGTCTTCACCACCGAGTACTTCGGCCCGATCCTCGCCGTGCACGTCTACGAGGACGACAAGTACGACGAGATGCTGACCCAGATGGAGTCGGTGTCGGACTACGCGCTCACCGGCTCGGTCATCGCGAACGACCGCGCCGCCGCCGCGTACACGATGGAGAAGCTGCGCTACGCGGCCGGCAACTTCTACATCAACGACAAGTCGACCGGCGCTGTGGTCGGCCAGCAGCCCTTCGGCGGCGGCCGTGCCTCCGGCACCAACGACAAGGCCGGCGCCCCGCAGAACCTGATGCGCTGGACGCTGACCCGCGCCATCAAGGAGTCGCTGGTCTCGCCGACCGACTACACCTACCCGCACATGGGCTGACACCCAGGTGTGCGAACGGGCCGGATCCTCCTGGACCCGGCCCGTTCGCGTGTCCGCGGGCCGTGCCGTACGGGCGGACTAGCCGGGCATCTCCGTGCGCTCCCACCACTCGTACACGGGCAGCCTGCCCTCCGGCGTGTCCGTCTCGCGCCCGGTCGGCCGGAAGTGCTCGTAACCGCCCCGCAGTTCGATCTTCGCGTCGTCGCCCGGTGCAGGGCGCGCGACGATCCGTCCGGGCAGGTCCTGCGGGCCGCCCTCCAGAAGTGCCTTGGCCGTGTCGTCCATGACCTCACCGTTCCCGCGCCGCACCCCGATGCCGCCTGTCGGGCCGAGGATCAGCCGGGTGGGCGATGCGGGCCGCCGAAAACCCCTCGCCCGCCGTGGCCGGGCACTCGGATACTGACCCGATGGCCCTCCTCATCCGCACCGCCCACACCGCCGAACTCGCCCCGACCGAACTGCGGGCCGTCCGCGACCTGCTGGACGACGCCTTCGAGGGGGACTTCAGCGACGACGACTGGGACCACACCCTGGGCGGCGTCCACGCGCTGGCGTACGACGCGCAGGGCCTCGCCGGGCACGGCTCCGTGGTCCAGCGGCGGGCGCGCCACCAGGGGCGGTGGCGGCGGGTCGGGTACGTCGAAGGCGTGGCGGTGCGGGGGGACGTGCGGCGCACCGGGATCGGCGGCCGCGTCATGACCGCTCTGGAGGAGGTCGTCACGCGCGCGTACGCGTTCGGGGCGCTGTCCGCCAGCGCCGCCGGCGCGCCGCTGTACACGGCCCGGGGCTGGCGGCCGTGGGCCGGGCCGCTGTGCGCGCTCGGCCCGGACGGCGTGGTGCGGCTGGCCGGGGAGGAGGGCTCCACCTATCTGTGGCCCGCCCCGGCGGGCACGGACGATCCCGGCGCCGAACTGGTCTTCGACTGGCGCGACGGCGATGTCTTCTGACCCGATTCCGGGAGAACCGCAGGTCACGGCGGTGCGGGGGCGATCGCCGTCTCAGATAGTAGGAAGTCCGAGTAATTATGCAGACAGCCGCGCGCTCCTCGCTTAGTTTTGTAGAAGACGAACGTCACGCTCGACCCAGCGAAGGGCGGTCGTGAGCCGGGCCCCGTGCAGGCCACCCCTGCGGCGCCGCGCTCCCCGCCCACTCCGGCGTCTCGCCACCCCCCTCTGCCCCACGCACTCCGGGTGCTCCCCGCCCCGTGTGCGCTCCTTCGAAGGAGTCGATCCGCCATGGCCGAGACGACCGTCCGCCGCCGAGTCCGCCACGCCTCCCGTACGAGCGAGTCCGACCGCAAGAACGCCGCCGCCGCCCTCCAGCGCGCCCTCGACCGCCGGGACAACGGCGGCCAGACCGGCCACTGACCTCCATCGATCCGCACCGGTCCCGGCCGGGGAGGCGTCCATATGGCGGACATGCCGTGTCATCTCTCGGGACGAGGAGTAGGGTGCCGACATGTCTCGCAGCATCGATCTCGCAGTGATCCCCGGTGACGGCATCGGCCAGGAAGTGGTGGCCGAGGGCCTGAAGGTCCTGACCGCCGTCCTCCCGCAGGACGTGAAGCTGGAGACCAAGGAGTTCGACTTCGGCGCCCGGCGCTACCACGCCACGGGCGAGACGCTCACCGACGCCGACCTCGACGCCCTCAAGGCGCACGACGCCATCCTGCTCGGCGCCATCGGCGACCCGTCGGTGCCCTCCGGCGTCCTGGAGCGCGGCTTCCTGCTCAAGCTGCGCTTCGCCTTCGACCACCACGTCAACCTGCGCCCGAGCAAGCTCCTGCCCGGCGTCGCCACCCCGCTCGCCGGCGACCCGCGGATCGACTTCGTCGTCGTCCGCGAGGGCACCGAGGGCCCCTACACGGGCAACGGCGGCACCATCCGCAAGGGCACCGCGCACGAGGTGGCCACCGAGGTCTCGGTCAACACCGCCTTCGGCGTCGAGCGCGTCGTCCGCGACGCCTTCGCCCGCGCCCAGGCCCGCCCGCGCAAGAAGCTCACGCTGGTCCACAAGAACAACGTGCTGACCTTCGCCGGCCACCTGTGGACGAACATCTTCAACAAGGTGGCCGAGGAGTACCCCGAGGTCGCCACCGAGTACATCCACGTCGACGCCGCCACCATCTACCTGGTCACCCAGCCCGAGCGCTTCGACGTCATCGTCACCGACAACCTCTTCGGCGACATCATCACCGACCTCGCCGCGGCCGTCTCCGGCGGCATCGGCGTGGCCGCCTCGGGCAACATCAACCCGAGCGGCGCGTTCCCGTCGATGTTCGAGCCGGTCCACGGCTCGGCCCCGGACATCGCCGGCCAGGGCAAGGCCGACCCCACCGCCACGGTGCTCTCCGTCGCCCTGCTCCTGCGCCACCTCGGCTACGAGGCCGAGGCGACCCGGATCGAGGACGCCGTCTCCGCCGACCTCGCGGAGCGCGGCGGGCTGCCCGCGCGCAGCACCTCCGAGATCGGCGACGCGCTGGCCGTACGAGTAGCCGGCTGACCCGCCGCTCGCACCATCGAAGCCGTCGGGTCGCATTCCGCGCCCGGCGGCTTTCCCGTGTCCGCCGCCGGGTGCCACCATCAAACCCCGGGCCGCCTTTCACCCCGATTCCGTCCGCAGCGGGCCCCGCGCGATAATCGAACGCGGAGCCGCGGCATGAGGGAATGCTCGGACGTCCGACCACTGGCCGGAAACGGTCGTGACGGGCGTGAATGCGGCCCGTCACGACAACCGGTGAAGGACATCCATTCATGACGACGCCCACGATCGAGCTCAAGCCCTCCGCCCATCCGCTGTCCGCCGCCGAGCGTGAGGCGATCCTGGCCAGCCCCGGCTTCGGCCGCCACTTCACCGACCACATGGTGACGATCCGGTGGACCGAGGGCCGCGGCTGGCACGACGCGCAGCTCGTCCCGTACGGCCCGATCTCCATCGACCCCTCCTGCCACGTCCTGCACTACGGCCAGGAGATCTTCGAGGGGCTCAAGGCGTACCGCCGGCCCGACGGCTCGGTCGCGGTCTTCCGCCCGGAGGCCAACGCCCGCCGCTTCCGGGGCTCCGCCCGCCGGATGGCCATGGCCGAGCTGCCGGAGGAGCTGTTCATCGAGGCGCTGGACGCGCTGCTGACGCAGGACGCCGACTGGGTCCCGCCGCACGGTGGCGAGGAGTCGCTGTACCTGCGGCCGTTCATGTTCGCCTCGGAGACCGGGCTCGGCGTCCACCCGGCCAACGAGTACCTGTTCATGCTGATCGCCTCGCCCTCCGGCGCGTACTTCGCCGGCGGCGTCAAGCCGGTCACCATCTGGGTCGCCGAGGACCACGTCCGCGCGGTGCCCGGCGGCACCGGCGACGCGAAGACCGGCGGCAACTACGCGGCCTCCCTGCTGCCCCAGGCCGAGGCCGCCGCGCACGGCTGCGACCAGGTCGTCTACCTCGACGCGGTGACCCGCACCAAGGTCGAGGAGAGCGGCAGCATGAACGTCGCCTTCGTCTACGGCGACCGGATCGTCACCCCGGAGCTGAGCGGCTCCATCCTGGAGGGCATCACCCGCGACTCCCTCCTCCAGGTCGCCCGCGACCTCGGTCTTCAGGCCGAGGAGGGCGTGATCACCCTGGAGCAGTGGCGGGCCGACGCCGCCTCCGGCGCGCTCACCGAGGTCTTCGCCTGCGGCACCGCCGCGGTGGTCACCCCGATCGGCCACGTCAAGACCAAGTCGGACGCCTGGACCCACGGCGACGGCACGCCCGGCGAGGTCACCCTGCGCCTGCGCGAGGCGCTGCTGGGCATCCAGCGCGGCGCCGTCGAGGACAAGCACGGCTGGATGCACAAGATCGGCTGACGCCCCGCGCCCGGGACCGGCCGGCGCCGCGCGCCCGGGACCGGCCGGCGGCCCACGGAGAAGAACCGGCCGCGCCCCATGTCCGGACCGGGCCCCGCGAGGGCCTCGGTCCGGACGGGCGTCCCGGCCGGGCACCGCGAGTGACCCGGCCGGGAGTCTCGTCGCCCCTGCCGCGGACCCGGGTCCGCGGCAGGCGCCGGTCTACAGCTCCCCGCTCACCGTCAGGGCCGCCGCGGCCTCCCCGTCCGCGGCGGCCCCCGCGCGTTCCCGGCCGCCGGCCGTCAGCGCCAGGTAGACCAGGCCGCCCGCCGCGCCCGACAGCAGGAAGCTGCAGTCCACGCCGCCGGTCAGGTGCAGCAGCGGACCCTGGTAGGAGGGCAGGGAGACGGCCAGCAGCCCGACGCCGGCGCCCACCGCCCAGGAGGCGGTCGCCCGCACGTTCCAGCCGGCCCGGTACCAGTAGATCCCGCCCCGCGAGCGGCGGTTGAAGACCTGGAGGGCGTCGGCGTCGTAGCGGCCCCGGCAGCGGACGAAGCCGATGAGGGTGACGACCGCCCACGGGGTGCCGATCGCGGTGAGCAGCAGCACGAACGACGTCATCGCCGACTGGGCGTTCCAGGCGTAGTGCCCGGCGAAGACGCAGACGGTGGCGACGACGGCGACGGTGTAGGTGGCGCGGGCGCGGGAGGCGCGCGGCAGGATCGCGTCCAGGTCCAGGCCCATCGAGTACAGCATCAGCCCGGCGTTGCCGACCGAGCCGGCGGAGGCGGCCAGCAGCAGCGGCACCAGGTACCAGCCGGGGGAGGCGTCGACCAGCGGCCCGGCGTAGTCGAACGCGGCCCGCGCGCCGTACGCCGTGAAGGTGCCGAACAATTGCGGCACCAGCAGGCCGGCGATCAGCCCGAGCCAGGTGGCGCGCAGCACCCGGCGGGGGGAGTGGCGGCGCGGGGAGATGTAGCGGGTGTAGTCGCCCAGCAGGGTGATGAAGGCGATCGGCCCGGACAGTCCGGCGGCCACCGCGGCCAGGAACCAGGTCGGCCAGAACCCGCCCAGCAGGTAGCCGCCGGTCTCGGGCAGCGCGGCGGTGCCGAAGTGCGGGGCGTAGGCGAGCACGCCGAGGGCGAGCAGGGCGGTCATGCCGACCGCGAGGACGCGTGACATGGCGAGCAGTACCCGGTAGCCGTAGACCGCGCCGGTGACGGTGGCGGCGGCGAGCAGCGTGTAGACGATCGCGTACGCCGCTGAGCTCGGGGCCAGTCCGAACAAGCGGTGCAGGACGCTCACCATCACGTCGCCGCCGATCCATACCGTCAGCGCGGTGTAGCCGAGGGCGAGCAGCAGTCCGACCACCGAGCCGACCAGCCGGCCGCGCACCCCGAACTGGGCGCCGGAGGAGGTCGACAGGTTGGTGGCGGTGCGCAGCGAGACCAGGGCCAGCGGTGCGGTGAACAGGGCGCCGACGACCGTGCCCGCCACGACCGCGCTGACCGAGGCCCACCAGCCGAGGCCGAAGGACGCCGGCAGCCAGCCGAAGATGATCACGCCGAGGCAGAGGTTGGAGCCGAGGAGGATCGACACCAGGTCGCGTGGTCCGCTGCCGCGTTCCGCTTCCGGGATGGTGTCGACTCCGTGCTGTTCTATCGGCATGGCCGGGACTCCTTCGACTGCCGCCCGCTGGGGGTGAGGGAGGTTAGATCGACGTTCAATGTGACGCGGCTGATACCGTGCCGTCAATCTTTCGCTTCCATGAATTTCACGTTTAGAGTGGTGTTCTAAAGTGCGAAAGGCAAGGAGGTGCCGAGGCGTGAGACTGACTCCCACCGAACGTGACCGGCTGCTGCTCTTCGGGGCCGCCGAACTGGCCCGCGCCCGCCGGGCCCGGGGCCTGCGGCTCAACGTGCCCGAGGCCACCGCCCTGATCGCCGACACGGTGTGCGAGGCCGCCCGCGACGGCGCCCGCCTCGCCGAGGCGATCGAGCGCGCCCGTGCGGTGCTCGGCCCGGACGACGTCCTGCCGGGCGTCGCCGACGTGGTCACCGAGGTCCATGTGGAGGCCGTCTTCGACGACGGCTCCCGGCTCGCGATCGTCACCGAGCCGCTGGCCGGCGGGAGCCAGGGCGAGGCGGCGCCGGGCGCGCTGCTGCCCGGACCGCAGCACGCCGACCCCGAGCCGGCCGTGTGCCTGACGGTCACCAACACCGCGGCCGTCCCCGTCTCCGTCACCTCGCACTTCCACTTCTTCGAGGCCAACCCGCGCCTCGACTTCGACCGCGCCGCCGCCTACGGCATGCGCCTGGCGGTGCCCGCCGGATCGTCGGTGCGCTTCGGGCCCGGCGAGAGCGCCGAGGTCGGTCTCGTGCCGATCGGCGGGGCGCGCGTCGCGATCGGCTTCGCCGGACTGGTCGACGGGCCGCTGGACGCGCCCGGGGCGAAGCAGGAGGCCCTGCGCCGGGCCGCCGCCTGCGGCTATCTGGGCATCACCACGGAAGGAGACGAGCGATGAGCCGATCCAAGGGACGCGAGGTGAGCCGGGCGATCCACGTCGACCCGCACGCCTACGCCGCCACCCACGGCCCGCGCGCCGGAGACCGCGTCCGCCTCGGCGACTCCGGGCTGGTCGTCCGCGTGGAGTCCGACGCGCAGCGCTACGGCGACGAGTTCCTCGCCGGCTTCGGCAAGACCGCCCGCGACGGACTGCACCTGAAGGCCGCCGCCGTCCGCGAGACCTGCGACGTCGTGATCAGCAACGTCGTCGTGATCGACGCGGCGCAGGGCATCCGCAAGGTGTCCATCGGCATCCGCGAGGGCCGCATCCACGCGATCGGCCGGGCCGGCAACCCCGACACCCTGGACGGCGTGGACGTCGTCGTCGGCACCGGCACGACCATCGTCTCCGGCGAGGGCATGATCGCCACCGCCGGCGCCGTCGACACCCACGTCCACCTGCTGTCGCCGCGCATCATGGAGGCCTCGCTCGCCTCCGGCGTGACCACGATCATCGGCCAGGAGTTCGGGCCGGTGTGGGGCGTCGGCGTCAACTCGCCGTGGGCGCTCAAGCACGCGTTCGGCGCCTTCGACGCCTGGCCGGTCAACATCGGCTTCCTGGGCCGGGGTTCGTCCTCGCACGAGGCCCCGCTGATCGAGGCGCTGGCCGAGGGCGGCGCGTCCGGCTTCAAGGTGCACGAGGACATGGGCGCCCACACCCGCGCCCTGGACACCGCGCTGCGCGTCGCCGAGGAGCACGACGTGCAGGTGGCCCTGCACAGCGACGGCCTCAACGAGTGCCTGTCGGTGGAGGACACCCTGCGGGTGCTGGAGGGCCGCACCATCCACGCCTTCCACATCGAGGGCTGCGGCGGCGGACACGTCCCCAACGTGCTGAAGATGGCGGGCGTGCCGAACGTCATCGGCTCCTCCACCAACCCCACCCTGCCCTTCGGCCGGGACGCGGTCGCCGAGCACTACGGCATGATCGTCTCCGTCCACGACCTGAAGACCGACCTGCCCGGCGACGCGGCGATGGCCCGCGATCGCATCCGGGCCGGCACGATGGGCGCCGAGGACGTGCTGCACGACCTGGGCGCGATCGGCATCACCTCCTCCGACGCGCAGGGCATGGGCCGGGCCGGCGAGACCGTCCGCCGCACCTTCGCGATGGCCGGCAAGATGAAGGCCGAACTGGGCCCGATCGACGGCGACGGCGACGGCGACGACAACGCCCGCGTGCTGCGCTACATCGCCAAGCTGACCATCAACCCGGCCATCGCGCACGGCCTCTCCCACGAGGTCGGCTCGCTGGAGGTGGGCAAGCTCGCCGACATCGTGCTGTGGCGCCCCGAGTACTTCGGCGCCAAGCCGCAGCTGGTGCTGAAGTCGGGCTTCCCGGCGTACGGCGTGGTCGGCGACCCCAACGCGGCCACCGACACCTGCGAACCCCTCGTCCTCGGCCCGCAGTTCGGCGCGCACGGCGCCACCCCCGCCGAGATCTCGGTCGCCTTCGTCGCCCAGGCGGCCCTGGACCAGGGCCACGACACGATGCCCACCCGCAGGCGCCGGGTCGCCGTCCGGCACACCCGCGGCATCGGCCCCGCCGACCTGCGGCTCAACTCCCGCACCGGAGCGGTCGACGTCGACCAGCGCACCGGCCTGGTCACCCTCGACGGCGACCCGCTGCGCTCCGAGCCCGCCGACTCCGTCTCCCTCAACCGCCTGTACTTCCTCTGAGGCCCGGCCCCAGACTTCCGCTAAGGACCGACGCACATGACCACCCCCGCAGCCGACGGCTTCCGCATGCCCGCCGAGTGGACGCCGCACGAGCGCACCTGGATGGCCTGGCCGGGCCCCAACCCGACCTTCGAGACCCCCGAGGAGGTCGCCGGCTCGCGCGCCGCGTGGGCCTCGGTCGCCCGCGCCATCCGCCGCCACGAACCGGTCACCGTGGTGTGCGGCCCCGGCCAGTCCGCCGAGGCTCGCGCCCTGCTCGGCGAGGACGTCGAGACGGTGGAGCGCGAGCTGGACGACGCCTGGATGCGCGACATCGGCCCCACCTTCCTGACCAACGGCGCCGGCGAACTGGCCGCCGTGGACTGGACGTTCAACGGCTGGGGCGCGCAGGACTGGGCGCGCTGGGAGCACGACTCCAAGATCGGCGCGTACGTCTGTGACCTGGCCGGCGCGAAGACGTACGCCTCGAAGCTGGTCAACGAGGGCGGCGCGATCCACGTCGACGGCGAGGGCACCGTCCTGCTGACCGAGACCGTCCAGCTCGGCCCCGAGCGCAACCCGCACTGGACCCGGGAGCAGGTCGAGGCGGAGATCCACGCCCACCTCGGCACCGAGAAGGCGATCTGGCTGCCGCGCGGCCTGACCGGCGACTACCCCCCCTACGGCTACGGCACCCTCGGCCACGTCGACATCGTCGCCGCCTTCGCCCGCCCCGGCGTGGTCGTCGCCCACCACCAGCCCGACCCCGCCCACCCCGACCACGAGGTCACCAAGGAGGTCATCGGCCTCCTGAAGTCCGCCACCGACGCCCGGGGCCGCCGCCTGGAGGTGGTGGAGATCGCCGCCCCAACCGTCCTGGAGGCGGACGGCCACTGGGCCGACTACTCCTACATCAACCACTACCTCTGCAACGACGGCGTGATCCTGTGCGCCTTCGACGACCCGCGCGACGAAGAGGCGGCCGCCGTCTTCCGCCGTCTCTTCCCCGACCGCACGGTCACCCTCGTGGACGCCCGTACGATCTTCTCCGGAGGGGGAGGCATCCACTGCATCACCCAGCAGCAGCCGAAGGTCTGACCGGGCGGGCCCTGCTTCACACGTCCCAGACCTCCGTCGGGCAGTCGAGCCAGGCGTGCTGACCGTGTGCCGTAACGGTGAGGCCGAACCGTTCGTAGCCCGGTTCGCCGGCCGCCCGCCACCAGGAGAGGGCGGCCGACACCTCGTCCCACAGGCGGCGGGGGCCGGACTGCCAGACCTGCGCTTCGGCCCGGCCCTCGCGGAACATGACACACGCCCAGGACCGGTCCGTCAGGCCGTAGAACCAGACCGGCCGGGCGCCGTCGCGCTCGGCCGCCGCCTGATGGTGGCAGTCGCGCACCCTGAGCCCGACGGCGAACCGTGTGACGGCGAACCGCCCGTCGCCGAGCAACTGCTCCTCGGTCACGGTCGTCGTGCCGCGGTCGGCACCGCTCACGCCGTCCGGCACGTACGCCCGGTGGCCGGCGAACGAGGACCGCTGGGAGCGCAGCTTCATGAACTCCACCGGTCCCAGGAAACGGCCTGACGCGGACGCCTGATCCTCCGCCAGGTCGAGGCGTACGAGGGCGTCCTCGTTGCCGAAGTGCGTTCCCCACGGCGCGACGACGCGGCCGCCGTGGGCGGTGTCGCGGAGCCAGGCGGGCGGGATCTGCCGGACGCCGGCCGTGGCGATGATCCGGTCGTACGGGGCGCCGGTCTCGTCACCGTCCGCGCCGTCCCGGGTGAGGACGGTGCACGGGAGTTCCTCGGCCGCCAGACGGCCGCGTGCCGCGTCGGCCACGTGCGGGTCGATCTCGATGCTCGTCACGTTGTCCACGCCGAGCCGCGACGCCAGGAGCGCGGCGTTCCAGCCGGTGCCGGTGCCGATCTCCAGGACGCGATGGCCGGCTTGGACGTCAAGCGCGCTGAGCATACGGAAGACGACCGAGGGCATGGACGCGGACGACGTCGGCACGCTGCCGCGTCCCTCGCCGGCACCGTCGTCCCACTGGGTGACGATCGGGACATCGGCGTTGGCGTACGCGGCCCACAGCTTCGGCTCGTCGCGCCGGTCGACGGCAACGGTGTCGCCCGTGGTCATGTCGTACGGCCACATCAGGTCGGGCAGGAATGCGGACCGGGGCACGGCGAGGAAGGCCGGCGTCCAGTCAGGCGTCAGGTGCTCGCGTCCGAGGAGGGAGCGGCCCAGCGCGGTCCGCTCCTCCTCCGCTCCGGTGAGTTCCATCTCAGCCGAGGAACCTCGGGCCGCTGTCGGGGGACGGCGGTTCCTGCGGGCCGGGCCACGGCTCACCGGGCAGGCCGTCACCGCCCTCGCCTCCGCTGCCGTCTCCGCTGCCGCCTCCAGCCGTTCGCCAGGTGAACTCGTCCTTCATCGCTCTCTCCTTCGGTGTGTCCGTCGTGCGCGCCGCCGCCCCACGGGGGAAGGCGGTCGACGGGCGGCAGAGTGTGGGGCAGAGGTACACGTCCCGCGCGGCCCCCGACGCCGAGTCGACCGGGATCACTTCCGGCTCGCCCTCGATGGGCTCGGCGCAGCGGTCGCAGATCACCGGCGCCCCTCCCGCACCAGCCGGTACAGGGCCCGCCCGACCGGGCAGAGAGCGGCCTCGCCCACGCACCGCTCACACGCTGGGGTGTGGGCGAAGAGGCCCTCGTGCGCGCGCTTGGCGGCGCACTCGCGGCAGGCGCGCGGGAACCAGCCGGGGCCGGTCTCGTCGTGCTGCTCGCCCAGGTCCACGGCGGTCTCCGCGTTCAGCGGGCCGCGGGCGCACCACACGCAGTCGGCGCCGCGGGCCTGGCTGTCGGTGACGCTCTCACGGGTCGGGAGCCGCAGAACCTCGAGGACGGCGGCCGTGAGCCCCCGTAAGGCGGCGGGCGCTGCTGGGATGGGTGTTGCGACGGTGCCGTTCGTCATGTCGGCGCTCCTCGGGCGTCGGCCACAGCCCCGGGAGGTGACCGCCTCGCCGGGGCTCTGTCGTCCTTGCCGACGCTAGGAGTGTGATGCGCGGCGCTTCCACTGATGTTCGCCGATGTTCACGACTATCCGCCGAACGGGTGTAATGGCCAGAACACGGCTTGCCGCCGTACCGCCGAGTGGCCGAGTGTGATGAACATCCGTGCACATCACGAGTGAGGGAGACCGCCGTGTCAATACAGTTCATCGGCATCGACCCGAACACCGGACAGGGCGAAAGCCCCACGGTCTGGGTCGATGAGAGCAAGGGCGAACTCATCATCCAAGGGTGGAAGCCGGACGCCGAGACGGAGGCCGAATGCGCCCGCTTCCAGGCGCCGGACCACGCCGCCGGCATCCCGGACCACGAGCAAGTCGTACGGATCCCCGCCCGCATGACGTCGATCCTGAGGGAGGCATGCGATGCCGCGGAGCGTGCCCAGCTTCGCTGATCTGCTGGACGGCGCCCGACGCTCCGCCGTCCACCTCGAGATGCGCGACAGCTACGGAGTCTCCAGCGAGGCAGATGACTTCGCCCGGTGGCAGGCCACCGGCCAGGTGGACACCGACCCGGACTCCCCGTACTGGGCGCCCTGGACCGACCTGATCCGCCGCATCACCGCCCGCGGGGTCATCGTCCGCCGCGCCCGCATCGTGTCCGAGCCGGTCAGCGACTACATCCGCTACGAGCACGCGGGCACCGGCGTCAACCTCGCCGCCGGCGAGTCGGTGCGCTGGCTGCCCCGTCGGCGCGCGTCGGACATCGCCCTGCCCGGGAACGACTTCTGGCTGATCGACAACCGCCTCATCCGCTGGAACCACTTCACCGGCGACGGTGCCGGCGCACCCGGCGAGATCAGCGAGGATCCGGCCGCGGCGCGCCTGTGCGCCCAGGCCTTCGAAGCCGTGTGGGAACGCGCGACCCCGCATCACGAATACAAGATCCAGTAGCACCACACGAAAGGCTCAGGCGCAGCACATGGCCACCTCCCCCTCCTCCTCGGGACAGGAGGCGCGCGAACGCGTCGCGCGTCGCCTGCGGGACCTGCGCGCCGACGCCGGTCTGACGGGGACGGAGCTGGCCGTGCGCTGCGGCTGGACCCACCCCAAGACCAGCCGCATCGAGAACGGCCGCACACCACCGACCCCCGACGACATCCGCCGCTGGTGCCAGGCCTGCGACGCCGAGGGCCAGGCGCCCGACATCATCGCCGAGTCCCGGGACGCGGAGTCCGCCTACGTGGAGTGGCGGCGCAAGGTGCGCGCCGGCCTGAAACGCCTGCAGGACAGCTACCTCCAGCTGTACCGATCCACCGAACTGTTCCGCATCTACTCGCCCACCCTGGTGCCCGGCCTGCTGCAGACCGAGGGATACGCGCGCGCCGTCCTGTCGGCCACGGCGGACTTCCTCGAACTGCCCGACGACGCCGAAGCGGCGGCCGCCGCCCGCGTGCAGCGCTCCCAGATCATCCACGAGCCTGGTCGCCGCTTCGTCATGGTCATCGAGGAGAGCGTCCTCTACCACCGGCTCGGCGACACCGACGCAATGGCCGCCCAGCTCGGCTACCTCCTCACCGCCGGCGCGCTGCCTCTCGTGTCGCTGGGCATCATCCCCCACAGCTCGCCGCGCGGACTGTGGCCGCAGGAACTGTTCCACGTCTACGACGACCAACTCGTGTCCGTCGAGCTGATGGCGGCCCGCGTCCGCATCACCCAGCCGTCCGAAGTGGTCCTCTACCTGAAGGCCTTCGAGCAACTGCGCGCCATGGCCGTGTACGGCGCCGACGCCCGCGCCCTGGTCCTGCGCGCCATCGAGGCACTGCACTGACACTCGGACACGAGGAAGACCCCCACCGACCGAAACCGGTGGGGCCCAGGGACGCCGCGAGGTCCGGTACGGGCTGTTCGCGACGGGTGCGGATCGCGTGCGGGCACGGGGCCCGGGCGGCGCCGGCCTCCCCGCTCCTGAGAAGATGGCCCCGCGGTGGCGGTCACCACGTCACCTCACCCCGGCGCCAGCCGAAGTCACGAACCCGTCAGGAGAGTCGCAGATGGCCGATGGGGTGCGGGCGCGCCGGAGCGCGCCGCCCCGCGAGGAGGTCCTCGCAGCCGCCATGGAGATGATCGCCGAGCGCGGTCTGGAGAAGCTGACCATGGCGGCGCTCGGCCGTGCGGTCGGGATGAGCAGCGGGCACCTGCTCTACTACTTCGGCTCCAAGGACGAACTGCTGCTGCGCACCCTGGAGTGGAGCGAGAGCCGGCTCGGCGCCGAGCGCGGCCGGCTGCTCACCCGCGCCGCCCCCGCCCGCGAACGCCTGGCCGCCTACGTCGACCTGTACGTGCCCGACGGCCACCGCGACCCGCACTGGACGCTGTGGCTGGAGGTCTGGAACCGGTCGCTCGGCGCCGTCGCGGACGCCCGCGACCGGCAGGCCGCCATCGAGGGCGCCTGGCACCGCGACCTGGCCGCCCTGGTCGCCGAGGGCGTCTCCCGCGGCGAGTTCCGCCCCGTGGACGCCGACCGCTTCGCCGCCCGCCTGCGCGCCCTGCTGGACGGCTTCTCCATCCACGTCGCCATCGGCCTGCGCGGCACCGACCGCGAGCAGGCCCTCGGCCACGTACGAGAGTTCCTGACCGAGTCGCTGTACCGCTAGCCGCGCGTCGCCCGCCCCTCGCCGGGGCAGCCGCCTGCCGGACCTCACCCGGGTGAAGGCCGCCCGAGGCGTCCACGCCGACGCCCGCATCCTGAGACGGCGGTGAGCGCGCGGGCGGTACTGTGCCAGACTGCCCCCGTGCTCTCGTTCGCCATGATTATTGGCAGCAGGCGCGCCGGTCCGCAGTGACCGTCACGTACGACCAGGTACGGACGGCCACCGTCGTCCTCGACCCGCGCGCAGACCTCTCGCACCCGCGAGGGGTTTTTCGTTTTCCTGGCCCACCCGCAGCCGGGAGCGAGGCGCGAGGGAGTATTGGGGGGACGGTGGAGCCGGTCATTCCGGTACGACCGAGATCCCTTTCCAGGAGCCCAGAGACATGACCGAAACCAGCCGGCTGGACGATTCGTTCCACGTCTTCGACACCACCCTGCGCGACGGCGCCCAGCGCGAGGGCATCAACCTCACCGTCGCCGACAAGCTGGCCATCGCTCGGCACCTCGACGACTTCGGCGTGGGCTTCATCGAAGGCGGCTGGCCCGGCGCGAACCCGCGCGACACCGAGTTCTTCGCCCGCGCCCGCGAGGAGATCGACTTCCAGCACGCCCAGCTCGTCGCCTTCGGCGCCACCCGCCGGGCCGGCGCCAAAGCGGCCGACGACCCGCAGGTCAAAGCGCTGCTGGACTCCGGCGCCGAGGTGATCACCCTGGTGGCCAAGTCGCACGACCGGCACGTGGAGCTGGCGCTGCGCACCACCCTGGAGGAGAACCTGGAGATGGTCCGCGACACCGTCTCCCACCTGCGCGCCCAGGGCCGCCGCGTCTTCGTCGACTGCGAGCACTTCTTCGACGGCTACCGCGCCGACCCCGAGTACGCCAAGGCCGTCGTCCGGGCCGCCGCGGAGGCCGGCGCGGACGTCGTCGTGCTGTGCGACACCAACGGCGGCATGCTGCCCGCCCAGATCCAGGCCGTAGTCGCCACCGTCCTCGCCGACACCGGCGCCCGCCTCGGCATCCACGCCCAGGACGACACCGGCTGCGCCGTCGCCAACACCCTCGCCGCCGTCGACGCCGGCGCCACCCACGTCCAGTGCACCGCCAACGGCTACGGCGAGCGCGTCGGCAACGCCAACCTCTTCCCGGTCGTCGCCGCCCTGGAACTGAAGTACGGCAAGCAGGTGCTGCCCGAGGGCCGGCTGCGCGAGATGACCCGCATCTCCCACGCCATCGCCGAGGTCGTCAACCTCACCCCCTCCACCCACCAGCCCTACGTCGGCGTCTCCGCCTTCGCCCACAAGGCCGGACTGCACGCCTCCGCCATCAAGGTCGACCCCGACCTGTACCAGCACATCGACCCCGAGCGGGTCGGCAACACCATGCGGATGCTGGTCTCCGACATGGCCGGGCGCGCCTCCATCGAGCTGAAGGGCAAGGAACTCGGCATCGACCTCGGCGGCGACCGCGAGCTGGTCGGCCGGGTCGTGGAGCGGGTCAAGGCGCGCGAGCTCAAGGGCTACACCTACGAGGCCGCCGACGCCTCCTTCGAGCTGCTGCTGCGCGCCGAGGCCGAGGGCCGGCCGCTGAAGTACTTCTCCGTGGAGTCCTGGCGCGCCATCGTCGAGGACCGCCCCGACGGCACCCACGCCAACGAGGCCACCGTCAAGCTGTGGGCCAAGAGCGAGCGCATCGTCGCCACCGCCGAGGGCAACGGCCCGGTCAACGCCCTGGACCGTGCCCTGCGCGTCGCCCTGGAGAAGATCTACCCGCAGCTGGGCGCCCTGGAGCTGGTCGACTACAAGGTCCGCATCCTGGAGGGCAAGCACGGCACGTCCTCCACCACCCGCGTCCTGATCTCCACCTCCGACGGCACGGGCGAGTGGTCCACGCTCGGCGTCGCCGAGAACGTCATCGCCGCCTCCTGGCAGGCCCTGGAGGACGCCTACACCTACGGCCTGCTGCGCGCGGGGGTCGAACCGGCCGCCTGAACCGTCCGGACCCCGGCCCCCGGCCGCCTCATGGACCCCGCCAGATGTTCTGGAACGCCGCGTCCTCGATCCGCCGCCGCTGCCGCACCGCCTCCAGCTCGGTCACCGCGCCGTTGACGGCGGCCAGCACGGTGACCGCGGCCTCGTCCTCGGGGACGGGGATCTCCCCGGCCCCCTCGGGCTCGATGCCGAGCGCCGCGGCGAGCCCGGCGAGGACCGGCTCGTGGAAGGCCCAGCGGTCGCCCGCCGACCGCCGCGCCGGGCCGTCGACCGGCACCGGCCGCTCGGTGCCCCGGGGCAGCAGCCGGCGGCGCGGCGTCGCGAGCTGCCCCTCCGCCTCCAGCACACGGACGTAGGCGGCGGCCAGCGCGCGCCCGCGCCGCCACAGCCAGTCCTCGACCGGCTCGTACGGCGCTTCGCGGACCAGCGCGGCCACCGCCTCGTCCAGCATCCGGTCGCCGGTGGCCGACGCCGAGCCCGGTACGACGCGCTCGCCGTCCAGCGCGACGCGCCCCGCCGCGAGCAGGTCGGCCAGCTCGGCCCCGGCCAGGGCCAGCGACAGGTCGCCCTGCTCGACGGGGCGCGTGCCGGGCACGTCCAGGGCCACGATCAGCAGGTCGCGCGGTGTGGTCATACGCTCCAGCATGTCGCGGCCCCGCCCGATCCGCAGCACGGACCGCGACCCCTGGCCCCCGTGGTTCCTACTGGAGCCGCCACTTCTGGTTGGCCGCCCCGGTGCACGACCAGATCTGCGCCCGTGCCCCGTTCGCCGACGAGTTGTCCGTGACGTCCAGGCACTTGTCGGCGGCCGTGTTCACCACGTCACCGGTGGAGCTGTTGTACGACCACTGCTGCGCGCCGGTGCCGTTGCAGCCGTAGAGCTGCGTCTTCGCGCCGTTCGCCGTCGAACCGGAGACCACGTCCAGGCACTTGCCGAGCGCCCGGACCGTGCCGTCGCCCTGCACGGTCCACTGCTGGGCGGTGCTGCCGTTGCAGTCGTAGAGCTGGACCGCCGTGCCGTCCGCGCTCGAACCGCCCGCCACGTCCAGGCACTTGCCCGCGAGCCCGCTGAACGCCCCCGTCCTCGCCCCGCCCCCGGACTGCGTGCCGGACCAGGTGAAGGTGGCCGAGGTCTTCGCGGGCAGCGCGTAAGTGGCGTGCTGGGAGCCCCAGTTCACGGTGACCGTCTTCGCGCTCGTGCCGCCGTTGTAGGCGATCAGCGCCTTGGAGCCGTCCGGGTTGCGCCAGGCCACGTTCGGCACCGCCGTGGAGGCGGTGGAGGCGATGCGCTGCGCGCCGGGGCGGACGAACTTCGTCAGGTGGCCCATCGTGTAGTACTCGACGGTGTAGTCGACCTGTCCGGACCTGCCGTCGCCGTTGTGCACGGTGATCAGCCCGGTGCAGGTGCCGCAACCGCCGTTGTGCGGGCCCATGTTCTGGTCCACGGCCAGCGACCACTTGGTCACCGACTTCGCCCAGTTGCGGGTGTAGTCGATGATGTTGGACATGTCCTCGCGCTGCTGGTCGGCGATCCAGGTGCCGCCGGAGTGCTCGGTGCCGAAGGCGTCCAGCGACGGGTACTGGTTGTGCACGCTGGTCTGCTTGGTCACGTCGCCGCCGTAGCCGTGCCAGGCGATCCCGCCGAAGTTCGGGTGGGTGCGGATCGCCGCGTCGTCCACGCTGGGCGCGGCGTAGGAGTCGTAGGTGTCCCAGTTCCAGTCCAGCGCCAGGACCTTGGTGCTCAGGCCCGCCGCCTGGAGCTTGGGCAGCAGTTCGCTCTTGAGGAAGTACTGGAGGCCGCTCGCGTTCCAGCTCATCGAGGGGTAGCCCGAGCAGCAGGTCGGCTCGTTCTGCGCGGTGACGTAGGAGACCGGGACGCCCTGGTCCTTGTACGCCTGGAGGTACTTCACGAAGTACGAGGCGTACGCCCCGTAGTCCTCCGCCTTCAGCCAGCCGCCGTTGAGCTGGCCGCTGTCCTTCATCCAGGCCGGCGCGGTCCACGGCGAGGCCATCACGGTCGCCGCCGGGTTCAGCTGGAGCGCCTGCCTGGTCAGCGGGACGACGTCGGCGAGGTCGTGCGCGATCGAGAACTTGGCCAGCGACGGGTCGCTCTGCCCGGCGGGCACGTCGTCGTAGGTGTAGCCGTAGCGGGCGAGATCGGAGGCGCCCATCGGATTGCGCAGGAAGGACAGGCCGATGCCGTCGGTGGGCGAGAACAGCTTGCGCATCGTGGCGTCGCGCGTCGCCTGGGACAGCGCGCCGCTGCTGTTCATCAGGTAGGCGGCGGTGTCGGTGAAGGAGGCGCCGCCGCCGGTGAAGGTCTGGTAGCGGGTGTTCTCGTCCACGGTGATGTTCTCGCCCGAGCCGCCGGTCCCGGACTGGAAGGCGAACGGGGTCTGCGGCTCCAGACCGCGCACCACGTGCCGGCCGCCGCTGTCGTCGGTCGTGGTCAGCCACGCGGTGACCTGCTCGCCGGCCGCGTGCGCGGTGGGCGCGGCCAGGGCCGTCAGCCCGGCGGTGGTGAGCAGCCCGGCCAGCAGCAGCCGGACCGCGCGCAGGGGTCTTCTCATCGTGCGCCGCCCTTTCGGAAGGTGGGGGGAAGAGAGGGGGAGGCGTGCGAGCCGTGAGTAAATGACGGCACGGGCGGCCCGTCAAGGGGGTGTGCGTTCATTGCTCGAAGCGACAACGGCCCGTAAGTCGCCGGGAGTTGAGCCGCGTACCAGTTCCGGTGTGAAGTCTTGACGGATCGCCGCCGCCCCATTTAACTCACGCCCTGATCTAAGTCATGAGTGAATCGTGAGCCTCAGGAAGCCCCTGAGACGAGGGAAGGTCCGTGCATGCGAAGAACCGCCCTGCTCGCCTCCGCCGCGCTGCTCACCGCGCTGGTGCCGCTGGCCACCGCACAGGCGGCCCCCGCCTCCGACGATCCCGCCCCCGTGCCCGTAGACCGCTTCGAGGGCGAGGTGCCCTTCGCGGGCCAGCCCGCCGAGGGCATCTTCACCTGGGGCGGCGACAGCGACGACCCGCCCGCCCTCCAGCTCACCGCCCGCTCCGACGCACCCGAGGGCGAGAAGGTCCTCACCGGCACGTACGACATCAGCGGCTACGGCGGCTTCACCCACGACTACGCCGCCGGCCTGCCGGCTCACGACTGGTCGGCCCACAAAGGCATCCGCCTGTGGTGGGAGGGCCAGAACGACGGCAAGAAGATCCCGTTCGAGATCAAGGACGGCGGCGCCAACGGCGAGGCGTCCGAGCTGTGGACGACGTCCTTCACCGACGACTTCACCGGCTGGAAACAGATCGAGCTGCCGTTCGCCGACTTCACCTATCGCACGGACTACCAACCGGTCGGCGGCATCGACCACGTCCTCGGCCTGACCCAGATGTGGGGCTACTCCCTCACCCTGCCCACCGGCGTCAAGGGCCGCTTCGCCATCGACGACGTGGAGCTGTACGGCAAGGCCGACCAGTCGCTGCGCGCCTCCGTCACCACCGACGCGCCCGTCTACGCGGTCACCGAGGGCGGTACGGCGAAGGTGCGGATCACCGTCGCCACCACCGGCGCCGCCCCGCTCACCGAGCCCGTCACGGTCGCCTACCGCACCGCGGGCGGCACCGCCGACGCCGGCAAGGACTACACGCCCGTCTCCGGCACGCTCACCTTCCCGGCCGGCACCGCCTCCGGCGCCTCGCGCACCGTCGAGGTGCGCACCCTGAAGGACAGGGCGGCCGAGAGCGCCGAGACGATCCCGCTCGCCCTGACCGTCACCGGCGCCAAGGCACCCGCGCAGCAGCCGCAGGTGGTGGTGGACGCCCACGGGCTGCCCTACCTCGACACGCGCCTGCCGGTGAAGAAGCGCGTCGCCGACCTGGTGTCCCGGCTCTCGCTCGCGGAGAAGGCCGGCCAGATGACCCAGGCCGAGCGCGGCGCGATGAGCAACCCCGGTGACATCGCCGGCTACGCCCTCGGCTCCCTGCTGTCCGGCGGCGGCTCCACGCCCACGCCCAACACCGCCGCGGCCTGGGCGAAGATGATCGACGGCTACCAGCTCCAGACCCGGGCCACCCGCTTCCAGATCCCGCTGGTCTACGGCGTCGACGCCGTCCACGGCCACAACAACCTGGCCGGTGCGACGATCATGCCGCACAACATCGGCCTCGGCGCGAGCCGCGATCCGCGCCTGGCCGAGCAGGCCGGCGCGGTGACCGCCGCCGAGGTCCGTGCCTCCGGCCCCCAGTGGGACTTCGCGCCCTGCCTGTGCGTCACCCGCGACGAACGCTGGGGCCGCTCCTACGAGTCCTTCGGCGAGGACCCGGCGCTGGTGACATCCATGGAGACGGTGATCCAGGGCCTCCAGGGCCGCGCCGACGGCAGCGACCTGGACCGCGACGACAAGGTGCTGGCCACCGCCAAGCACTTCGTCGGCGACGGCGGCACCGTCTACGGCTCCTCCACCACCGGCACCTACACCATCGACCAGGGCGTCACCGAGGTCACCCGGCAGCAGCTGGAGGACATCCATCTCGCGCCCTACCAGGACGCCGTGGACCGGGGCATCGGCACCGTCATGCCGTCCTACTCCTCCCTCGACATCGCCGGCGACGGCGAGGGCCCGGTCAAGATGCACGCCCGCGGCGACATGATCAACGGCGTGCTCAAGGACCGGATGGGCTTCGACGGCTTCGTCATCAGCGACTACAACGCCCTCGACCAGCTCCCCGGCGCCTACCCCGCGCAGGTCACCGCGTCCGTCAACGCGGGCGTCGACATGATGATGGTCCCCTACAGCTACACCAAGTTCACCTCCACCCTGATCGACGAGGTGAAGGCGGGCCGGATCAGCGAGCGGCGGATCGACGACGCCGTCTCCCGCATCCTGACCGAGAAGTTCGAGCTGGGCCTCTTCGAGCACCCCTACACCGACACCCGCAACGCCTCGGAGATCGGCTCCGCCGACCACCGCGCGGTCGCCCGCAAGGCCGCCGCCGAGTCGCAGGTGCTCCTGAAGAACAACCAGAACGTGCTCCCGCTGAAGAAGAGCCAGAAGGTCTACGTCGCCGGGTCCAACGCCGATGACATCGGCAACCAGACCGGCGGCTGGACCATCACCTGGCAGGGCTCCTCCGGGAACATCATCAAGGGCACGACGATCCTCCAGGGCATGCGGAACGCCGGCGGGAACGTCACCTACTCCAAGGACGCCTCCGCGCCCACGAGCGGCTACGACGTCGGCGTGGTCGTCGTCGGCGAGACCCCGTACGCCGAGGGCGTCGGCGACGTCGGCAACGGCCACAGCATGGAGCTGTCCGCCGCCGACAAGGCCGCCGTGGACAAGGTGTGCGCGGCGATGAAGTGCGCGGTGCTGGTCGTCTCCGGCCGCCCGCAGCTCGTCGGCGACCGCCTCGGGACCATCGACGCCCTGGTCGCCTCCTGGCTGCCGGGCACCGAGGGCGACGGCGTGGCCGACGTGCTCTACGGCAAGCGCGCCTTCACCGGCAAGCTCCCGGTGACCTGGCCGAAGAGCGAGGCACAGCTGCCGATCAACGTCGGGGACGCCTCCTACGACCCGCAGTTCCCCTACGGCTGGGGCCTGACCACCCTGACGAGGACGCCGTCGGGCGGCACGGCCACGCTGAAGGCGCTCGGCATCGCGGCGACCCTCGCCGAACGGGCGCACGCCGCCGACGCCGGCCGCGCCTTGGTCGGCCAGGCCCGGCTGATCGTCCAGCAGAAGGCAGCGAACAGCATGAGCGCGGCGGTGGCGAAGCCCTTCGCCGACGCCGACCACCTGCTGCTGACCGGAAAGTACGGGGCCGCGGTGGAACGGCTGACGGCGGCGTACCGGGCGGCATGACCGGGTAGCCGCACACCGGGGAAGGCGCACGGCAGGACGGCGCACCTACGGATCTCCGTAGGTGCGCCGCTCTCGTCGCCGCACCCGCCCGGCCGTCCGGCCCGCACCGGCGATGCGCCCCTAATGCCCTGTTTTCCGGTAATTTCTCACTATGAAGGCCGCCGCCGTGACCCGAGCACGCGTCCCCGTACAGCTGCTGCTGGCGCTCGCGGTGGCCGTCATGGCCGCCCTCGCGACCGGCGTCCCGCCGGCCGCCGCCGACACCTCCGTCTCGGCCGTCGCCCGGGCGCTGCGCGAGAGCCCGGTCTACGTCGACCCGGCGGCCCGGGCGCAGCTGCCGGCCGGCGACGCGGACGCACTGGCCCGACGGATCAAGGACGCCGGCAAACCCCTGTTCATCGCGGTCCTCCCGGCCGGCTATCCCACCCAGAGCCTCTTCACCGACCTGCGCACCGCGACCGGCGTCACCGGCGCCTACGCCGTCCGCCTCGGCGACCGCTTCGACGCCCGCGCCGACTCCTCGGTGCTGCCCCGCACCGCCGTCCAGAACCTCGTCACCAGCGTCCAGGGCGAGGACACCAGGACCCAGCTCACCGACTTCACCGACCGGGCACTGGCCAACATGCGCGGCTCGGCCCCGGCCTCCTGGGGCGGCTCCGGCCGCGGCGGCACGTCGAGCACCGCGCTGATCACCGCGGGCGCGGTCCTGGTGGCGGGCGGCGTCGGCGCGTACGCCCTGGTCCGGCGCGGCCGCAGCCGGAAGGCGGCCGAGCAGCGGGCCGCGCTGGAGCGGCTGCGGGTGGTGGTGGACGAGGACATCACGGCCTTCGGCGAGGAACTCGACCGCCTCGACTTCCACCCCGCGGAGGCCGGCGCCGACGACGCCATGCGCGCGGACTACGAGCGCGCCCTCAACGCCTACGACCAGGCGAAGCAGTCCATGGCCGAGGCCCGCAGGCCCGAGGACGTGCGGCCCGTCACCCAGGCCCTGGAGGACGGCCGCTTCAGCCTCGCCCAGCTCGCCGCCCGCCGCGCGGGCCGGCCGCTGCCCGAGCGCCGCCCGCCCTGCTTCTTCGACCCGCGCCACGGCCCCTCGGTCGCCGACGCCGCCTGGACGCCCGTGGGCGGCGCGCCCCGCGAGGTCCCCGTCTGCGCCGCCGACGCCACCCGCCTGGCCGACGGCCGCGACCCGGTGGTCCGCGAGGTCGACACCGACTGGGGCCGCCGCCCCTACTGGGACGCGGGCCCCGCCTACGGCCCGTGGGCCGGAGGCTACTTCGGCGGCGGCATCCTCCCCGGCCTCCTCGTCGGCACCCTGCTCGGCAGCATGATGTCCGCCCCCGCCTACGGCGCCTACTACGGCACGGGCTACGGCGACTTCGGCGGCGACGCCGGCGGTTTCGGCGGCTACGACGGCGGCGACGTCTCCGGCGCCGACTTCGATCCCGGCGACTTCGGCGGCGGCTTCGGCGGCGGGGACGCCGGGGGCGGCGGCGACTTCGGCGGGGGAGGGAACAGCGGCGACTTCGGCGGCGGGTTCTGAGCCGCCCGCCTCGCGCGCGGAGCCGGGGGAGCCGGTCCGGGCGGCGGGGCGGACGTCACATGCGGGTGCCGAAGTCCTGGGTCCACCAAGGGCCGCCCGAGCCCTTGTGCACGCCCACGCCGAGGTTCTTGAACGCGCAGTTGAGGATGTTCGCGCGGTGGCCGGGGCTGTTCATCCAGGAGTCCATCACCGACTGGGGACTCTGCTGGCCCCGGGCGATGTTCTCGCCGTACGTCGACCAGCGGTAGCCCGCGGCGGTGATGCGGTCGCCGGGGTCCTTGCCGTCGGGGTTGGTGTGCTCGAAGAAGTTCCGGGCGGCCATGTCGTCGGAGTGGGCCTGCGCGGCGGCGTCCAGCTGGGAGTCGCCGGTGACCGGGCCGCAACCCGCCTTGGAGCGCTCCTGGTTGACGAGCGCGATGACCTGCGCGACGGTCCCGGCCGGAGCGGGCTGGGCGGGCTGGGCGGGCGGTGCGCCGGTCGCGGTGCGGGTGGGCCGGGGCTGCGGCTTGCGCGTCGGGGCGGGCGTGGTCCTCTTCGGACTCGGGCTCCTGGACGCGCTCGGGCTCTTGGACGGCGAGGCGGACGGGGACGCGGACCGGGAGGCCGACGCGGAGGCCGAGGGCGAGAGCGCCGGGCTCGCGGCCGTCGCGGCGAGGTCGGTGACCGGGGTGGTGGGCGCCTCGGCCACGGTGTCGCCGTCGTGCGAACCGCCGCCCGGACCGGTGCCGACGTACCAGGCGCCGCCGCCCGCGAGGCAGACGGCCACGACCGCGGCGGCCGCCGCCCGCCT
>NZ_BAABKC010000025.1:107438-120308 GCF_039543625.1 Streptomyces similanensis
CGCCGGGCGGCGTCACGGGCGGTGCCCCGGCCCGTACCGCGGCCCGGCGCCCGGCGCGCCGCGGCCCGGCCGCCGGCGCCGGGAACGCCGTGGCCGGAGGTCACGTCCGTGGCGGCGGCCGTGTCGATCCCCTCGGCGGCCGAACCGGCCGGCGTGCCGTCGAAGCCGGCCGGCGGGTGCGGCAGCAGCGCCACCGGGACCGGCACGAGACCGAGGCCCGCCAGCAGTCCCTCGGCCGGCATCAGCCCGCTCCACAGGCCCGCGCAGCGCACGCACTCACGGGCGTGCCGGGCTATGCGCTTGCGCCACAGCGCGGACGGCCGGCCGTCCCAGCCCGCCAGCGTCTCGGCGAGTTCCGGGCAGCGCGGCCGGGCGTCGAGGGTGCGCACGACCACGCGGGCCGCCTCCAGCTGCGCCTTCATCCGCTGCACCCGGACCGCGGTGTGCTGCGGGGACAGCGCGAGCGCGTCCGCGACCTCCGCGCGGGTCAGTTCACCGGCGCACTCCAGCCACCACAGCGACAGCAGGCCCCGGTCGTCCGGCTCCAGCCAGCGGGTGGCGCGCGCCGTCTCCTGGCGCTGCCCGGACAACTGGAGCCGCAGCATCGTCAGATCCACGAAGTCCGCGCCCGGGTCCGGGGCCTGCCCGGCCTCCTCGACGCCGCCCGGCGCCGACCGCCGGTCCTGCCAGTGCGCCCGCACCCGGTTCATGGCGATCGCCACCAGCCAGGACCGGAAGCTCTCCGGATCGCGCAGCCCGGCCAGTCCATCCAGAGCGCGCAGCATGGTGTCCTGCACGACGTCGTCGACGTCCACGGAACCGTTCAGGGCGCGGCCCACGATGTTGTACACGAGCGGCAGGTGCGCGCTGACCAAGGCGTCCTGAGCCGCCGGATCGCCCTCGCGGGCGCGGGTCACCAGCGCCGCCAGCTCCACCGGGTGCTGTGTGCTCATAGGAGAAGTTCCCTGTCCCTCGACGTCGGTCGATGATGTCCGATGCCTGGGAGACCACTGAAGGCGGATCGAATAACAGTTCCTCGCTGATTCGATCGAAAACTTCTGGAGAGCGGGGCGGAGCGGGCGGCGCCGGCCGTCAGGCGTTCTTGATCGCCGAGATGTCGAAGGTCAGCTTGATCTTGTCGGAGACCAGCACGCCGCCCGTCTCCAGTGCGGCGTTCCAGGTCAGGCCCCACTCGGAGCGCAGGATCTCGGCCTTGCCCTCGAAGCCGGCGCGCTCGTTGCCGAACGGGTCCGTGGCGGCGCCGTTGAACTCCAGGTCGATGGTGACCGGCTTGGTGACGCCGAGGATGGTGAGGTCGCCGGTGATCCGGTAGTCGTCGCCGCCCAGCGCCTCCGCCTCGGTGGAGCGGAACGTCATCGACGGGAACTCCTCGGTCCGGAAGAAGTCCGCGCTCTTGAGGTGCCCGTCGCGGTCCGCGGAGCCGGTGTCGATGCTGTTCATCGCGATGTCGAGGGCGGCGGTGGAGGCGGCCGGGTCGGCGCCGTCCAGGCGCAGGCTGCCGGTGAACTCCGTGAAGCGGCCCTTGACGTTGGTGACCATGGCGTGCCGGGCGGTGAAGCCGAGCGTGGAGTGGGCCGGGTCGATCGTGTAGTCGCCGGTGAGCGCGGCGAGGTCCGGGTTCACGGCGGCGGGGGCCGGGGCGGAGGGGGCGGCGGCGGTCTGGGTGTCGTTCCTGCGGCCGAAGATGCCCATGGCGTGCTCCTTGGGGACGATGTCGTCGCCGGCGCGGGGGTGACGCCGGTGATGTTGAACGTTCAATCACTTCCAACGAGGACGACCGTAGACCCATTCCGTTCAATTTTCAACATCAAGTACGGAGGTAGTCTCCGGAGTGCCGCCGCCGTCCGCCGTACGGCTCTGCGCGTCACTCCGGGGATGGCATCCTCAAGGGAAGAATGTGAGCCGTCTTACGGCTCCCGGGTTTGTGTGACCTCCACAACGCCGATCCCCTCTGAGCAGTCGGAATGCCTCAGCGGCCCCGGGGTTCTGTTCAGTGGCACCAGGAAAACGGGCCGGAGACTGTACGGAGTCGACGGCTCGCTTTCCTTGGTGTCCTTCGTAAGGTCGCTACATGACCGTTTTGGAAGAGACGACGGGTGAGCCGACGGGCGATCCGGCCGGGGAGCCGGCGGACGCGCGCGGGCGGGTCGCGGAGCTGCACGGGATCCGTGCGCAGGCGGTGGCCGGCCCCAGCGAGAAGGCGACCGCGGCGCAGCACGCCAAGGGCAAGCTGACCGCGCGGGAGCGGATCGAACTGCTCCTGGACCCGGGCTCCTTCCAGGAGGTCGAGCAGCTGCGCCGGCACCGGGCGACCGGTTTCGGCCTGGAGGCGAAGAAGCCGTACACCGACGGTGTCATCACCGGCTGGGGCACGGTGGAGGGCCGCACGGTCTTCGTCTACGCCCACGACTTCCGCATCTTCGGCGGCGCGCTGGGCGAGGCCCACGCCACGAAGATCCACAAGATCATGGACATGGCCATCGCGGCCGGCGCCCCGCTGGTCTCCCTGAACGACGGCGCCGGCGCCCGCATCCAGGAGGGCGTCAGCGCGCTCGCCGGCTACGGCGGCATCTTCCAGCGCAACACCAGGGCCAGCGGCGTCATCCCGCAGATCTCGGTGATGCTCGGCCCGTGCGCGGGCGGCGCGGCCTACAGCCCGGCGCTGACCGACTTCGTGTTCATGGTCCGCGAGACCTCGCAGATGTTCATCACCGGCCCGGACGTGGTCAAGGCCGTCACCGGTGAGGAGATCACGCAGAACGGCCTCGGCGGCGCCGACGTGCACGCCGAGACCAGCGGCGTGTGCCACTTCGCCTACGACGACGAGGAGACGTGCATCGCGGAGGTGCGCTACCTCCTGTCGCTGCTGCCGCAGAACAACCGCGAGAACCCGCCGCGGGCGGAGACCTCCGACCCGGTCGAGCGCCGCTCCGACGTGCTGCTGGACCTGGTCCCGGCCGACGGCAACCGGCCCTACGACATGACCAAGGTCATCGAGGAGATCGTCGACGACGGCGAGTACCTGGAGGTCCACGAGCGCTGGGCGCGCAACATCATCTGCGCGCTGGGCCGCCTGGACGGCCAGGTCGTCGGCATCATCGCCAACCAGCCGCAGGTGCTGGCGGGCGTCCTCGACATCGAGGCCAGCGAAAAAGCTGCGCGCTTCGTGCAGATGTGTGACGCTTTCAATATTCCGATCGTCACGTTCCTGGACGTCCCCGGGTTCCTCCCCGGCGTCGACCAGGAGCACGGCGGGATCATCCGGCACGGCGCGAAGCTGCTCTACGCCTACTGCAACGCCACCGTGCCGCGCATCTCGCTGATCCTGCGCAAGGCGTACGGAGGTGCCTACATCGTCATGGACTCCCAGTCGATCGGCGCCGACCTCACCTACGCCTGGCCCACCAACGAGATCGCCGTGATGGGCGCCGAGGGCGCCGCCAACGTCATCTTCCGCCGCCAGATCGCCGAGGCCGCCGACCCCGAGGCCACCCGGGCCCGGATGGTCAAGGAGTACAAGGCCGAACTGATGCACCCCTACTACGCCGCCGAGCGCGGCCTGGTGGACGACGTCATCGACCCGGCCGAGACCCGCGAGATCCTCGTCCGGTCGCTGGCGATGCTGCACACCAAGCACGCCGACCTGCCCTCGCGCAAGCACGGCAACCCCCCGCAGTAACCCAGCGGACGCTCCGCGGCAATCCCGCGGACCTCTGAGCCACGGAGACTGACACCATGGACATGCCCGACATCCGCGTCGAGAAGGGCCACGCCGAGCCCGAGGAGGTCGCCGCCCTGACGGCCCTCCTGCTGGCCCGCGCCGCCGCCCGCCCCGCCGAGACCACCCCGGCCCACCGCGTCCGCCCCCGCGCCGCCTGGCGCCGCCTGGAACGCGAGAACGGCTTCCGCGCCCCGCACAGCTGGCACTGACGTCCCACGGCGCCCGGCCGGGCGCCACGGGACGACGCGCAGGGGGCCACCCGTCACGGGTGGCCCCCTCCGTGCGTTCTCGGGCGTACGCCGGCGTACGACGAAAGGGGGCGTCTCCTCCCGCGGGGGAGGAGACGCCCCCTTTCCGGTGTTCCGGGGGGTGCGCGGAGCGCTACCGCAGGCGGGCCATCAGCGCGTGTTCGACGAGGGTGATGAGCGCGGACTTGGCGTCGGCGCGGTGGCGGGCGTCGGTGGTGATGATCGGGGTGTCGGGGCCGATCTGGAGCGCCTCGCGCACCTCGTCCGGGCTGTAGGGCTGGTTGCCGTCGAAGCCGTTGAGGGCGATGACGAACGGCAGGCCGCTGTTCTCGAAGTAGTCGACCGCCGGGAAGCAGTCGGCCAGGCGGCGGGTGTCGACCAGCACGATCGCGCCGATCGCGCCGCGCACCAGGTCGTCCCACATGAACCAGAAGCGGTCCTGGCCCGGGGTGCCGAACAGGTACAGGATCAGGTCCTGGTCGAGGGTGATGCGGCCGAAGTCCATGGCCACCGTGGTGGTGGTCTTGTCCCCGGTGTGGGTGAGGTCGTCGATGCCCGCCGAAGCAGACGTCATGACGGCCTCTGTGCGCAGCGGGTTGATCTCCGAGACGGCGCCGACGAACGTGGTCTTGCCCACGCCGAAGCCGCCCGCCACCACGATCTTCGCGGACGTGGTGGAGCGACTTGGAGAAACCGGCCCTCCGCTAGAGCTTGCGAAGTCCACTGAGCACCCTTTCGAGCAGTGTCACGTCTGGCTGGCCGCCGGCGTTCTCGTCGCCGCCGGGCTGATGGATGGCGACCAGGCCCGCCTCCGCCAAGTCGGCGACGAGGATCCTGGCCACGCCGAGAGGAATCGTCAGCAGGGCCGAGATCTCGGCCACCGACTTGATCTCGCGGCACAGTTGGCAGATCCGCTGATGTTCGGGCAACTGGCCCTGCATCTGGTGCGGTTGCGCGGTGGTGTGCACCAGGGCCTCGATGGCGAGCTGGTACCGCGGCCTGGTGCGGCCGCCCGTCATGGCGTACGGGCGGACCAGTGGGTTGCCCGCGCCCCCGGCGGGCGTCGGCTCAGGGGCGCGTCGCTGCGGCTGCACCGGCTGGATGCGCGGCGCCCGCGGCTGGTCGTACGGCGAGGGGCCGGGGCCCTGCGGCGGGTACGGCTGCCGGTGGCGCGGGACGGAGGGGTAGCCGTACTGGTTCGCCGAACCGTCGCCCTGGCCCTGGGCAGGACCGTACGACCAGTTGCCCGAATGCGAACCGCCTGGGGGTGTTGCCACTCTCTCTCCTCCTCCGATGGCGCCGGGCCTCCAAAGGTGTGGAAGCCGCGTCCCGAAACCTTACGGCCACAGGACACCAAAACGCACCGTCTGACTTTCAGTTGAGAAGGCTTCCCTGGAGTTCCGCGCGGAGATCCGGGGTGAGGACCGTGCCCGCACGGTCCACAAGAAGGGCCATCTCGTACCCAATGAGACCGATGTCCGCCTCGGGGTGTGCGAGAACCGCGAGCGAGGAGCCGTCGGAGACGGACATGATGAAGAGGAATCCCCGCTCCATCTCCACAACGGTCTGGTTCACGCTGCCGCCCTCGAAGATGCGGGAGGCGCCCGCGGTCAGCGAGGTCAGACCGGACGCGACGGCCGCGAGCTGGTCGGCACGGTCGCGGGGAAAGCCTTCGGACATCGCCAGAAGGAGTCCGTCGGCGGAGACCACCACCGTGTGGGACACCCCGGGGGTGTTGTCCACGAAGTTGGTGATCAACCAGTTCAGGTTCTGCGCCGCCTGGCTCATCGGGCTCACACTAACGCTCCTGGTGGTAGGTGCTGTCAGGACCACTGTGTTCATTCCTTGTGGCCTGACCGTTCTTGTCATTTCCCGCGGTGCGTCCCCGTTCGACGCCCCGGCGCAGGTTGCTCAGCCTGCCCCGGACGTCCTCGGGGGCGCGGGAGACCTGTGGGCCGCCCTGCGGGGTCGATTCCGCGGTTCCCTCGACCAGGTTGGCCTTGGGCACCCGCCGTGGCAGACCGGAGGAGGTCACTCCGCCCGCCTTGGGTTTGCGCAGCTTGGACGCCTGCTGCCAGCGGTCGTCGTTCGCCGAACGCCAGTCGTCGTCGCCGTTGTTCTCCGGGGAGGGGGCCGGCGCGTCCGAGTGCTCGGGCCGCGCGCCGTTCGAACCGCTCGCGGTGGAACCGCGGCGGGGCAGTCCCGCCTCGGTCAGCGCGTGACCGGCGGCCGGGTCGGCCTCCGGCTGGTCGAAGCCTACGCGGTGCGCCTCGCTCGCGTCAGCGCTCTGCGCGGATTCCGCTTGCTGAGCGTACTGGCCGGCGTAGCCGCTCTGGTAGGCGTCGCCCTGCGGCCAGTCGTCCTGGTAGGGCTGCTCCTGGAAGCCGGCGTACTGGTCCCGCGCACCGGGGTGGGCGCCCGAGTGGTCCTCGCGCACCGGTTCCGCATAGGTGTCGGGGGCGGGGTAGCCGTTCGCGGCCGGGTAGCCGCCGTTCTGCGGCAGGGCGCCGTCCGGCGCGTAGTACCCCTGCTCGTACGACTGCTGTCCCTGCTGCTCGTACCGCACCTGGCCGTGCTGGTCGTACGCGCCCTGCGCCTGCTGCTCGTACGGCTGCTGCGAGTCCTCGTAGCCGCCCTGGCCGCCGTAGCCGGCGTTCTGCTCCGGGTACGGGGTCTGGCCGGTGTCGTAGGGCTGCTGCGGGACCGCGGCGTCGTCCGGGTAGGCGGCCGCGGCCTCGTGGGTCTCCGGCACACCGCCCGTCTGGGTCTCCAGGGCGGCCCGGCGCTCCTCGCGCTTGAGCGAGCGGCCCACCGGGTCCAGGCCCCGGCCGTCGTCCGGCGCCTGCGTGTAGCGGCTGTCGTCGAAGCCGAGTTCGGCGGCGGTCCGCATCGGCGGCAGCTGGGTGAAGCTCTCGGCCGGCCCCGACACCTGCTGCGTCTGCTGCTCGGGGATGATCTGCGAGACGGTGAACTCGTCGCGGTCCAGCGCCTGTTCGCCGCCACCGCCGTGGGTGATCGCGTCCGGCAGCATGACCAGCGAGGTGGTGCCGGCCTGCTCGCCCGAGGGGCGCAGCTGGACCCGGACGCCGTGCCGGTCGGCCAGCCGGCCGACCACGAACAGGCCCATGCGCTGGGAGATCGCCACGTCCACGGTGGGCGGGTTGGCGAGCTTGTGGTTGATGTCCGCGAAGTCCTCGGCGGTCAGGCCGATGCCCTTGTCGTGGATCTCGACCATGACCCGGCCGTCGGGCAGCCGGGTCGCGGTGACGCGGACCTTGGTCTGCGGCGAGGAGAACGTGGTGGCGTTCTCCAGCAGCTCGGCCAGCAGGTGCACGAGGTCGGTGACCGCGCGGCCGTGGATCTCCGCCTCCGGCACGCCGGACATCTCGATGCGCTCGTACTGCTCCACCTCCGAGGAGGCGGCGCGCAGCACGTCCACCAGCGGGACCGGCTGGTCCCAGCGGCGGCCGGGCTCCTCGCCCGCGAGGACCAGCAGGTTCTCGCCGTTGCGGCGCATACGGGTGGCCAGGTGGTCCAGCCGGAACAGGTTCTCCAGCTGGTCCGGGTCGGCCTCGTTGTTCTCCAGGTCGGTGATCAGGGTCAGCTGGCCCTCGATCAGCGACTGGTTGCGGCGCGAGAGGTTGGTGAAGATCGCGTTGATGTTGCCCCGCAGCAGGGCCTGTTCGGCGGCGAGCCGGACGGCCTCGCGGTGCACCTGGTCGAAGGCGCGGGCGACTTCGCCGATCTCGTCGGTCGAGGTGATCGGGATCGGCTCGACCCGGGTGTCGACCCGGCCCGGGTCGGTGCGCGAGAGCTGGTCGACCAGCATCGGCAGGCGCTGCTCGGCGATGCCGAAGGCGGCGCTGCGCAGCCGGCGCATCGAGCGGCTCATCTGCCGGGCCACCAGACCGGCCAGGACGAACGCGGCGAGCAGGGCGACCAGGACGACCGCGCTGGTGACGAACGTCGACTGCTTGGCGTCGTCGGCGATGTCGGAGGCCTCGTTCACCGCGGTGTCGGCCATGTCCGACTCGATCTTGCGGTAGGCGTCGAACTTGAGCGTGTTGACCGCCCACCAGTTCTGCGCGGTGATGCCCTTGGCGGCGAGCTGCTGACGGGCGCCCGGGTCGGTGCTCTCCAGCGTGGCGAGGGCCGTGACCATCTTCTGCGGGTCGGCCGGCGGGGCCACGTAGTCCGGGTTCTGGCCCTTGGCCTCCTGGGCCGCCGCCGCGGCCTTGGCCTGGATGTCCCGCTTCGCCTCGTCCAGCTTGTCCGCGTCGGCCTGGGTGCCGCCGCCGAGGTACTCCTCGACGGCGATGCCCTCCAGATAGGCGTAGGAGGACAGGGCGAGGCGCTGGCTGGCCAGGTTGCCCTCGTCCGGACCGGGCTTGACCAGCAGGTGCATGCCGATCGAACGCTCCAGGGAGAGCGCGGAGTTGGTGAGCGAGATGGCGTAGACGGTACGGCCGTAGGAGGTGATGTTGCCGGTGCCGAGGCCGAGTTCGTTGGCGAACTCCATCAGCGGGTGGCCGACCTTGATGTAGCCCTCTTCGGTCTGCACGCCGGTCAGCTTGGAGGTGTACGCGGCGGCGCGCAGCGACTGGAGCTGCGGCTCGGTCTCGCGGAACAGCTTCAGCCGGCGCACCAGGCCGGGAGTCTGCGGCATGTTCTTGGCGGCCTGGTCGAAGGCGTCGGCGGCCTTGTCGGTCTGCGCGCGGGCCTGGGTGACCGTCGGGTTGTTCTGGCCCTTGCCCTGGAGCAGGGGAGCGGCGGTGACGTCACGCTCGTTGTCGAGGGCGCTGGTGTAGGCGAGGGCGGCGCGCACCAGACGGGCGGTGTTCTCCGCGTCCTGGGCCTCGTTCCAGGTGTCGATCGAGCTCTTGACCTGGAAGCCGCCCATGACGAGGCCGACCAGCACGGGTATGAGCAGGATCGCGTTCAGTCGGGTGCGCACCCGCCAGTTGCGGGGCGAGAAGCGCCCGCCGCTCGACGCGGGGGCGTTCGCCGGCTCCGCACCGGGCACGTGTGCGGGCGCCGCGCCGCGCGGCGGCGGGGTGAAGTTGCCCCGGGCCGCGGACGGCTCGGGACCGTTCTTGCTTCGCCTCACTCGACCAACAACCTCTCGGCGGTCGGCACCTTCGCTTGTGCCGCAGTGTCTCAAGCCCTCTGCGCCGGTGACGACGTCAGCACTACTGAGTACGTCTTTGACTATTGGGCAGTTCAGGCATTCCAGCACGCGGGCATGCGGTCTTCCAAACAGTTGGAACCGGCCTCGCGCGCACGTGTGCGCCGCAGATAAAACGGTCATAAAGAGCGAGCGGCGTCAAAAGGCGGGCGCGTCGTGCGCGCAGCGGCACCGGATGTGCGCGACGCGTTGCAGTACCACCCGATTCCTCTGCCGAAACGTTATGAACACCGGGGCCGACCGTGTCTAAGGACACAGCCGACTCCGGTGCCGCTACGACAACTGGTGTATCGCGATCCCCGCTCGGGTGCTATGTGAGATGTGTCCGTGTCCGCGCCGTTACCGCAGGCGGGCCATCAGCGCGTGTTCGACGAGGGTGATGAGTGCGGACTTGGCGTCGGCGCGGTGGCGGGCGTCGGTGGTGATGATCGGGGTGTCGGGGCCGATCTGGAGCGCCTCGCGCACCTCGTCCGGGCTGTAGGGCTGGTTGCCGTCGAAGCCGTTGAGGGCGATGACGAACGGCAGGCCGCTGTTCTCGAAGTAGTCGACCGCCGGGAAGCAGTCGGCCAGGCGGCGGGTGTCCACGAGCACCACCGCGCCGATCGCGCCGCGCACCAGGTCGTCCCACATGAACCAGAAGCGGTCCTGGCCCGGGGTGCCGAACAGGTACAGGATCAGGTCCTGGTCCAGCGTGATGCGGCCGAAGTCCATGGCCACCGTGGTGGTGGTCTTGTCCCCGGTGTGGGTGAGGTCGTCGATGCCCGCGGACGCGGAGGTCATCACGGCCTCCGTGCGCAGCGGGTTGATCTCCGAGACGGCACCCACGAACGTGGTCTTGCCCACGCCGAAGCCGCCCGCCACCACGATCTTCGCGGAGGTGGTGGCCCGGCCCCCGTCAGAGCTTGCGAAGTCCACTGAGCACCCTTTCGAGCAGCGTCACATCAGGCGCGCCGCCGTTGTTCTCGTCACCGCCCGGCTGGTGGATGGCCACCAGCCCGGCCTCTGCCAGGTCCGCGACGAGGATCCGCGCCACGCCGAGCGGCATGGCGAGCAGCGCCGACACCTCGGCGACCGACTTCACCTCGCGGCACAGGTGGCAGATCCGCTGGTGCTCCGGGAGCAGTCCCATCAGCGCTGCCGGGTCGGCCGTGGTGCTGATCAGCGCCTCGATGGCGAGCTGATAGCGCGGCCGGGTCCGGCCGCCGGTCATCGCATACGGACGGACCAGCGGCTGGTCGCCCTCGTCCCCGTACGGCTCGGCGTACGGATCATGATGGGCGGTGGGCGGGGTCATGAATCCTCCGGGCGGGACAGCAAGTCGGTCGGGCAAGCCGTCGGACGAGGCCGGTGGGGGGATTGTGGCGGCCGGACGGTGGTTTGGTGACGCGGGTGGTGCCGGGGCCGGTCAGTGGAGCAGACTGCCCTGTAGTTCGGCGCGCAGGTCGGGGGTGAGCACCGCGCCCGCCCGGTCGACCAGCAGCGCCATCTCGTAGCCGACGAGGCCGATGTCGCACTCGGGGTGGGCGAGCACCGCCAGCGACGATCCGTCCGAGACGGACATCAGGAAGAGGAAGCCGCGCTCCATCTCCACGACCGTCTGCGCCACGTTGCCGCCCTCGAAGATCCGGGAGGCCCCCGCGGTCAGCGAGGTGAGGCCGGACGCGACGGCCGCGAGCTGGTCGGCGCGGTCGCGCGGGAACCCTTCGGACATCGCCAGAAGGAGTCCGTCCGCGGACACGACGACGGTGTGGGACACCCCGGGGGTGTTGTCCACGAAGTTGGTGATCAACCAGTTGAGGTTCTGTGCCGCCTGGCTCATCGGGCTCAACTAACGCTCCTGCTGGTGAGTGGGGCTCGGGTGACTGCCCGTCTGGCCGTTGCCGGCCTGACGACCCTGTGCGATGCCCCGACGGAGATTGGTCAGTCGGCCGCGTACGTCGTCGGGCGCACGCGAGACCTGCGGACCGCTCTGGTGCTGTTGCTGCTGAGCCGTGCCCGGGACGAGGTTCGCCTTGGGCACCCGGCGCGGCAGGCCGGAGGTGGTGACGCCGCCCGCAGCCGGCTGCCGTACGCGCTCTGCCTGCCGGACGAGTTCGTCGTTCGGCGAGCTGCGCCAGGCGGAGGCGGCGGGACGCTCGGGAGCCGCGGGTGTCTGCGGCTGTTGCGGGGCGGGAGCGGGCGTCGCCGCCTGCTCGCGCTCACCGCGGAACCAGTTGGTCTCCAGCGTGTCGAACAGCGGCGTGCGTCCGTCGCCCGGACCGGCCGGCGGCAGCGCCTCCGGCTCCCGGGAGACGGGCCGCTGCTGCTGCTGGTGCGGCGCGGGCGGGCGCGGGGCGCCGAAGTCGGCGGGCCCCTGACCCGGCTGCGGCCGCTCGAACTGGCCGGTGGACGACGGTCCCTGACGGCCCGGCAGCTGCGGCCGGCCAGAGGTCTCGTCGGCCTGGGCCGGCTGCTGGAACTGGCCGGCGGCACCGTTGCCGTACGCCTGTGGGGTGGCGTACTGACCGGTGGCGCCGTGGTCGTAACCGGGCTGCTGGTACTGCCCGTTGGGACCGTTGTCGTAGCCCTGGACGGCCGGGAACTGGCCGGTCGAGCCGTTGTCGTACCCCTGCACGGCCGGGAACTGGCCCGTGGAGTTGTCCTCGTAGCCCTGGACGGCGGGGAACTGGCCCGTGGAGCCGTCCTCGTAGCCCTGCACGGCGGGGAACTGGCCGGTGGAGCCGGTGTCATAACCCTGCGGCGCGGCGAACTGGCCGGTGTCCGACGGGTTGCCGTGCTGCTGGCCGCCCTGCGCGTCGGCGCCGAAGATGTCCGGCCGGACGAACGAGCCGGTGTTCTGCTGCGCGCCCGGGTCCTGGAACCGGCCCGCGTCCCGGCCGCCGCCCTGCGGGGCGTCGAAGTCGGGGCGGGGGAAGGCCGAGGTGTCCGCCGGGGCGCCCGGGTTCTGCCGGTCGTCGGGGCCGGGCAGGGCCGGCATCTGCGCCGTGCCGCCCGGACCCGAGTGGTCCTCGAACCGGGGCGTGCGCGCGTTCTGCGCCCGCTCCGCCTCGTCGTGCCCGCGCGGGGCGTCCGGCCGGCCGGGACCGGCGGCGTTCTCGTTGCCCCAACTCGGGGTGCGCGGCTGCGGGTTGCCGCCGGGCAGCTCGGCCCGCGGACCACCGCGCGCCGGCAGCTGCGGGGTACGGCCCTGCTCGCCGCCGTTGCCCCGCTGCGGGGGCACGGCGCCGCGTGCGCCGTTGCCGAAGGCGTCCTGGCGGGCGCCGCCGAAGGCGTCCTGCCGGCCGCCCTCGCCGAAGCCCTGCCGGTTGTCCGTGCGCCGCCCGTCGCCGAAGCCCTGCGGGGCGGCCGGGCCTGCGGCTTGGAGGCCCTGCCCGGCACCCGGCGCGCGGCCGCCGAAACCGGCGCCCGCGGGGTTCTGACCGGGAGCGTTCTGACCGGGAGTGTTCTGCCCGGGAGTGTTCTGCCCGGGACCGTTCTGGCCCGGACCGCTTTGACCGGGGCCGTTCTGACCCGGCCGGCCCTGCTGCGGCTGCCCCGGACCACCCTGCGGCCCACGCGCACCGCCCGGACCACCGGGGCCGCCCGGACCGCCGGGTCGGCCGCCCGTGCCGGGCAGCGCGGCCCGCGGGCCCTGACCTCCGCCGACCTGGCCGCGCTGCGCGCCGCCCGGGCCGAGCCGGCCCGGGCCGCCCGCG